>NZ_JH815226.1:34277-34773 GCF_000238095.2 Peptoanaerobacter stomatis | reverse complement strand
ATAGTAAAATCACCAAATTGGAATGTAAATTTTTCACGTTCAATGTTCCATTGCTGCCGTTCTTCGTATAGTAAAATCACCAAATTGGAATGTAAATGATAAATACAAAGAGCTTGAGTTTGCTTTAAATACATAGTAAAATCACCAAATTGGAATGTAAATTTAACCTTTAACCTCGTCCATACTAAGTATGGACTTGTAATAGTAAAATCACCAAATTGGAATGTAAATTATGAAATATGACGGTCGATAATGTGTGTTTCACCTATAGTAAAATCACCAAATTGGAATGTAAATTATATTGTATTAAGAAATGCCGGAGAGCTTAACAAAATAGTAAAATCACCAAATTGGAATGTAAATACGTCAAATAATAAAAATGTGGAAAATTGGGGAAAATAGTAAAATCACCAAATTGGAATGTAAATTCTTGTACATACTTTGAGAAATCAACTTTTTTCTCAAATAGTAAAATCACCAAATTGGAATGTAAATT
>NZ_JH815226.1:0-34177 GCF_000238095.2 Peptoanaerobacter stomatis | reverse complement strand
GTAAAATCACCAAATTGGAATGTAAATTCTTGTACATACTTTGAGAAATCAACTTTTTTCTCAAATAGTAAAATCACCAAATTGGAATGTAAATTTTGAAGATGAAGTTGAGTATGCAAAAAAAGTCCTTGATAGTAAAATCACCAAATTGGAATGTAAATTGACAATCCTACACTGATATCAAACTTCATCTTAATAGTAAAATCACCAAATTGGAATGTAAATTCAATAATAACTGTAACATTTTTATCTAATGCTCTTATAGTAAAATCACCAAATTGGAATGTAAATGTCAATGTTAACGCAGTTTTCAAGTTTTCTGCTTTCGATAGTAAAATCACCAAATTGGAATGTAAATTGCATTATATAATTTTAGATACAAATATATTTTTTGATAGTAAAATCACCAAATTGGAATGTAAATAAAGCCTTTTGCAAAGGATAAGAATTCTTTTCAGGATATAGTAAAATCACCAAATTGGAATGTAAATGATTTTGAGGAGATGAATGGAAATTCGTGGAATAATAATAGTAAAATTACCAAATTGGAATGTAAATATTTTAGAATACTATGAGCAGATAAAGAAAAAACAAGATAGTAAAATTACCAAATTGGAATGTAAATTTGTTCAAAAATCATAATAAGAATATGTGATAAATCATAGTAAAATTACCAAATTGGAATGTAAATGTTGTAAGTGCTTCCATTCTCATTGCTTCTATTCTTATAGTAAAATCACCAAATTGGAATGTAAATCGATATTTTTTATTCATCATAGTTTCCTTAGTTATCAATAGTAAAATCACCAAATTGGAATATAAATATTTCTAGGGCAAATTAATGCGCTTCTATCATTATTCCTTTGAGGTATTAAAAACATATCAGGAAGAATTTGCAAGATAGAAATATACTGAATTTAACAAAAGGAGAAAAATTAAAAATATTGTTTTGTTACAATATGTAGAAAATAGAGCATTTGAAAAAATAGAAAAAGTTCAAAAAAAGTACAGCAGTTTTTTAGTAAGTATGAAAAAAACTACCAAAGATATAATAAGGCTATAAAAATAGCATATTAAAAAGTGTTTGTTGTTTTTTTCTAATTAAATATATTTAAGGAGGTCTTATGGAAAGAATACAAGTATCAAAAGAGTGGATGCAAAAATATGAAGAAATTAAGAATTTAATGACATCATCTGTAAATTATGCACAGTGTTTTGGTATGAAAGAAATACAGGGAAAGGAAATTTTTGTTTTAGATATGGGAGAAGTGACTTTCCCCAGTGGAGAAATTTTGGTTAGAGATCCTTTAGTATGGCTCAATAGAAATGAAAAACCATATTTACAGTCTGTGCCTATAGGAAAATTTAAAGTGAATACATTAGTAGCCAAGATAGAAGAAGATCATTATAGATATGTGCTGAGCAGGGTTAAATTTACAGAAGAAATACCGGTTATTTACTATGAAGCATTAAAGGGAGATGAAAACTTAGATTCTTTTGAAGAAGATAGCATTTTTGGATTTCCAGTTGATGCAGGACTTGCGACAATAGTGGATGTTGAGACAAAAAACGCATATTGTGATTTTGTAGATAATTGGTATAAAAAAAATTCTGGCAAGAATATCTATGACGATTTTTTTGCAGCTATTTTTGAAAAAAATGCAATGGAAAATCCACTTTATCAGAGAGAGGGAGGAGATTGGATAAACTTTAGAATTCCAAATACGGACTTAAGTATTCCGATGATACAATCGGGATTTGGAGATGGGGTATACCCTGTGTATTTTGGATATGATAAGGATAACAATCTTTGTGATGTCGTTATTGAATATATTTATTTAGGATAGAGAGGTTTTATTAGAGAGAGCATTAAATAGGAGTTAATATTATATTCACCTTCAAAGTGTTTTAACATACGATTAATAAATAGAAGAAACTGTTAAAATATGGGAAGTAAGAAGAATACAAGAGACATTGTGATATAGGAATTCAAGTCTTGAAGAGTAATATTATCAAACATAAATTAATCATATAATTTTAAACATTTTGTTTTATGATACGATTAATTGATGTTTCGTGAACAATTTTGGATAAATTGAAAATTTAGGGAAAAGAAAATGAAGATAGAGAATAAATAAATAAAATTGTATACTGGTAGGAGAAGTTCCATAAATGGCTATTTTAAATGAAAAACAAATAAAATACGGATTTGACTACTGCCACCAAGATGAACCACAGGATAGATGTATTGTTGAAGTATCGGAATATAATGGAGAAAATGCGTTGACAATAAATTGTACCCAATTAGGTGACAGTTTTACACCTCAATATAAGACGGCAAAAGAGAAGAAGCGTATTTTGCACCAGTGGTGTGATTTTTTGTATTATAATACAACCGCATTCACAGAACTTACATTTTGTACGAGGATGCCACAGGAATTATTTGATGCTGTTTGTGCACAGCAAAATCTGAGAAAGTTATATATAAAATGGGGTGTATACCCAGACATTTCTAAGATTGCAAATCTTAAAAAACTTGAATATTTGCATTTGGGTTCAGGTGCAAGTGTAGGAAGTATAGAGCCTATTTCAAAATTAAAAAATCTGGTTGCTTTATCGGTAGAAAATTTTCAGAAAATTGATGATTATAGTCCGCTTGTTAATCTTAAAAATTTGGAGAGTCTTTCAATTGAGGGTGATTGTTTTGGATCTAAGTATATTCATATAAAATCTTTGAATTTTTTGAATAATATGAAACAATTAAGATTTTTTAGTTTTTTAACCGGAATAGTAAAAAGTAAAGATTATACGCCTATTTTAAGTCTTGAAAATGTAGAACATTTAACTCTTAGACCGTCTAAAGAGCTTAAAAACTTATATAGTGAGATAATCAGATTGCCAAAATTGAAATATGGTTTATTAGTTAATAAAGCTGAACTTTATACGAAATAGAAATTTTTGAGGTAATATATGAGGCTAATAGATAAAATTAAAGAAATTGAGAAATATATCTGTGAAAACTTTGAAGAATGGGACTTGGATGATCCTGTGGAAGAAGAATATTTTTAGGAATACCGAGAAATATCAGGAGTTTTTGAGGAAGATATATTATCGTTTGAGGAGAAATTTAATATAATTTTGTCTGATGATGTAAAAGCGCTCTATAGGTTGAGCAGTTAATTAAACAGTGTTATCTTAGGCTTTTTGAAAAATATATTATACCCAAAATAGATGGCGTGTTTTTATTGGATATAGTTATTAATTTTCAAACATAAATTAATTTAGGTACATTTGTGTTTATATTGTGAGTACATAAGAGAGGACATGGAGAATGGATATCACAAGTATTATTTATTTAAGCGTGCTTATAATGCTGGGAGTTTTTTTCGTTAACAAGATGTTTAATCCGCCTGTTGTACATGACTATAAATTAAAGACTATTGTTTTTACAAAAGAAGCAGAGAAGAGTCTAAAAACAACAGAGCGTGGCAAGCATATTTTTACTTCAAATGCAAAAAACAAATTGATACTGCCTTGGGAATTTGATCTTTGGACACAAGCGGATTTGTTTGAAAATGCGATTGTCCTAAAGAAATATAAAAAAGAGAAGGCGGTATATTTTTATGAATTATATGCCATACAACCTTTATTGGTGAATTCGCTTTTTGTAAAAGGTAAATACTTTGGATATGTTTTTATATTTAGAGATAAGAAGGAAATTATTTTAAAAAGCTGTGATATGTGCGATATGGATGTTTTTGTAAATAAACTATGTTCGCTCTTTCCCCCAGAAAAAAACGAAGCGATTATAAGAGATGTTGATTAAAAATCGTATTGGTAAGCTATATGAAAAATAATTTAACTAAACGTTGATTTAATGTGGTATTTGCAGAAATGCTGTTACTTTTTTTATCTTGTTAATTATCATAATTTTTTATAAGGTGCTTGTGAGAAAGCCTGCATTTTCTTGCAAATATATTGAAGATGAATATATTTGTGTTTCTGTTTTTTCGGATATCTTGATAGAATTATTGTTATGACGAAAGAAGAGATTAGGCAGTATTAAGCTGATGAATTATTCGAAAGTGTTGAATAAGGCTCTGTGCTTAGAAAGTATATGGCAATATGGATAACTATATAATTTTCTGTTACTACTATAGGAATATTAAAGAAAGATATGATGGATGAAGTAAAATGGAGAATTCATTTTGAAAATATATAAAAATAAGGAGGACCTCGTATGGGGGGAAGATTAATTTTTATCATAATGCTTTCTTTTTTAGGTATTATTTTTTTTGCAATTGTATTCAGAATGTATATTTATATGAAACGAACTGTTTCAGATGGAAAATCATTGATGGAAAAAGCGGTAAACGAACAGACAAATACTGAAAAAATGGGAATTAGGGAGTTTCTGATATATGCAGTTGCTATATTTGGAGCGTTATCATTTGCTTTGAAACTAATAAAACGAGGTGGTTCCGGTTTTTCTCTTTTGGCAAAATCTATAGTGCTACCACCACTTATGGCACTTTTTAACGCACGAAAGCGTAATGGAAGAACATTATTTGTGTGTACAGTTATTACAATATTTTCATTTTATCTGTTTATGATATATATTTTCATTGATATCCCACCTAAAGCGCCGGTTTTTACTATTAATGATACGGAAATTACTCTGGCACATACCACTGTTGCAAGTTTATTGTCAGATGGATTTGATATTTATATTAGACAGAATGATGCTCATAGAACTGATTATGAAAAATTGCTTTATTCCGATGATTTTGAGAAATATACTGCTAATCGAAGTATTCTTGTTGAAAAGGGCTTCCGAAGGAATAATGAATCTGTACCATATTCTTTGTACATTCTCGCAAAAGACGGTGTTGTAATTGGAACTATAGGTCTTTATGGTCACGAAACCAAGGATATTGTATTGGAGGACTGCAAAATAATCCATTTTAAACTTGATGAAAACTGTGTTGCGTCAGCGAGAGAAAATTCAATAATTTATAGTCTTAATGATATTAAACTGCTTGCTCCACTGAAGTTGGAAGAACTGCAAAAAACATTTGATAAAAAACTGTGGTTAGTTCCACCGGATGATCCTATAGATATAACACAGTTGCATTATGGAATAAAATGGTCAACTCGCAGTGATCATCTCTTTTGGAATGAATATTTTGCCTATATTAATTTTGATGAGAATAATAATATGACAAAATTTGAACTTTCAACTGAAGTGGCACGTGATTGGAAGAAATGATGAAAAAACAGGTCTTGTGATTACAAATAGTATATTTATATTAAATTATACTGTTTTTATTGATAAAGTCATATAATAGCATGTAAATAAAGGATTTGCATTATAAAAAATAAGAGCTTTTTAATAGTGTGGGAAGGTGTAAAAGTATGAGTAATTTATTGAAAAGATTGTTTGATAAAACGATAGAAGATTTTGACAAAGAATTTTGTGGAGAAACTGTTGAACTTTTGATTATTACTTTAAAAGGTGTGAATGGAGCGACGGTCTTAAAGAACGGTTATAAATTGCCATCTGTTCATTTTGCTGCATGTGTGAATATAGAAACAAAGGAATTTTCTGATGTAGAGGGGAGACTTGAATGGCTTGTAAGCCCTGAAGAAAGCAAAGAAAAAGGTTTGATTTATAGTTTTGAACCTTACAAAATACATCATATTAGATGTAGGAAGAGACCATTTATGACATTAGAGCCTTATATGGCAGAAGTAGCGAATAATTGCTATCGGCTACTGGAATATATTGGAGATGGTCAATCGGACAGCAGATTGGAAGAACTGATTGCAAAATATTTAAAACCGGTAGTAATCAAAGACTTAATAGGAGAATTTATATTAAACAGAGCGTATTCATGGTTTGAGGGAAGTATTGATTTCAATGGAAATAAAGTCAGCATTATGCTGAATTCAAATAAAAATGAAAAATTGCCTCCAAAATCTTTTTCTTACCTGAAAAAATTTGTTGAAGATATAGAAAATAGAGATTATAAAATACGTAAATTTATAGTAAAAGAGCTATGGGAAACTGCAAAGGACTGGATAGAGTCTGAGAGAGAAGCTGATGATTTAACAGAAGAATATTTTTATAATTCATTGTATCTTGAGGAGTTATCTATCAGTGAAGCGGGCGATTTGACATTATATTATGGAGACAAAGAGGAGATTTTTGCAGGTCATGCTATAGAAATTAATGTTAGAAAAAACGGTGAGATATATGGAGCGACATTAGTAGGTTAGTGAAATATTAAAAAAATATTTTTTTGTGATTAAAAATATATTATGAAGGTAATATTATAAATATGATATTGAAATATATTTTCAAAAACTTAAAGTTTATAAAAGTTTAAATATATAACTTTTGTGAACAAATATTTATCTTTCTGGTATTTAACATATATATTTATAATTGTGTTCAAATAAAATTTAAAAAGAATACAAAAAAAGATAATTTTTATATTGACATAATTACAATATTGTTTTATAATTAATACCATAAAAGTATATATTAAAAATTAGTATATTAATTAAAATAAATTTAATAATAGGGAGGATTTTTTTATGTCATTAATAAACAAAAAAGTTAGCGATTTTACAGTGAAAGCATTTAAGAATGGAGAATTTATAGATGTATCTTTAAAAGATACTCTTGGAAAATGGGCAGTATATTTCTTCTATCCAGCAGACTTCACATTTGTTTGCCCTACAGAACTTGAAGATTTGGCAAATAAATATGAGGATTTCAAAAAAGCAGGTGTTGAAATATATTCAGTTTCTTGCGATACTCACTTTGTTCACAAAGCATGGCATGACACATCAGATACTATAAAGAAAATACAATATACTATGCTTGCAGATCCTACTGCAAAACTTGCAAGAGATTTTGATGTTTATATAGAAAGCGACGGTTTGGCAGAAAGAGGAAGCTTCATAGTAAATCCTGAAGGAGAAATAGTAGCATACGAAGTAAATGCCGGCGGAGTTGGAAGAAATGCAGACGAATTATTCAGAAAATTACAGGCTTGCCAATTTGTTCACGAGCATGGCGATGAAGTTTGCCCTGCAAAATGGAAACCAGGTGAAAAGACTCTTAAACCAAGTCTTGATTTAGTAGGCCAACTATAATAATTTAAATATTAAGCTACATTATAGGCGTTTTTATGCCTATAATGTAGCTTAATTTGATATAAACTTTGTTTAATTTTAATAACTAACCGTTGATTTTAATTTATACTATGCTTAACAAAATAATTGAAAAATTTGTTTTCGGCTATTTAATCGTTTTTTTAAAGATATAAAAAAATTTTCTTAAATATTGCAAAAATATTTTATAAACATAAAAGGAGGAATTATGGCTAACAATAATTTATATGATTTGATAGTAATAGGCGCAGGACCTGCTGGGCTTACAGCAGCTATATATATGGCAAGAGCAAGATATAAAACATTGGTGCTTGAAAAATCTGATGTAGGCGGACAGATAACGATAACAAGTGAAGTTGTAAACTATCCCGGAATAAAAAGTACGGACGGAAAAGAACTTACACAGGAAATGGCAAAACAAGCAAAATCATTTGGAGCTGAAATAAAAACAGATGAGGTTGTAGACATTGATTTATCCGGAGATATAAAAAAGATAATCACAAAAAACAACACATATGAGGCGCTTACAGTAATAATAGCTACAGGTGCGAATCCAAGACAACTCGGTTTTGAGGGAGAAGCTAAATTTAAAGGACGTGGCGTTGCTTATTGTGCAACTTGCGATGGAGAATTTTTTACAGATAAAGAAATATTTGTAGTAGGCGGAGGTTTTGCTGCATGCGAAGAAGGTATGTTCCTTACAAGATACGGTAAACAAGTTACTATGATTGTAAGAGAAGATGATTTTACTTGTGCATCGTCAATAGCTGAAAAAGTAAAAAATCATGTTCCTAAGATAAATATTCATTTCAATACACAAGTAGAAGAGATAACAGGCGATAATTTTCCTAAAAAAGCTGTATTTGTAAATAATAAAACAGGTGAAAAATTCACTTATGAAGCTCCTGAAAATGATACATTTGGAACATTTGTATTTGCAGGATATGTTCCAAATACTTCTCTTATAAAGGGTAAGGTAGAACTTGACTCTCAAGGATATGTAATAACAGATGAAAATAGAGCTACAAATGTAAATGGAGTTTTTGCTGCTGGAGATTTGTGTGTAAAAAATTTAAGACAGGTTGTAACTGCTACAGCAGATGGAGCAATAGCAGCAACAAGTGCTGAAAAAATTGCTGCTCAAAAACATATTGAATTAAAAATAGAAAATTTATTTGATATAAGTAGAGTAAAAGTTGATGAAAATAACGAAGTAAAAAAAGTAGAGGCAAATGCGGGAGATGACAGCTTTATAACAGATGAAATGAAAACTCAACTTTCGGGAGTATTTTCTAAATTTGAGAGAAAATTAATTCTTGTAGCCAATGTAAATAACTCTGATTTGAGTAAAGAAATAAGCGGATTTTTGTCAGAACTGTCAGGAATATCAGATAATTTAACAATAAAAACAAAAGAGATTCCATCAGATGAAACAGCATTTATTTCATTAGAGACACAAGACGGTAAAGATACAGGATATAAGTTTGTGGGAGTACCCGGAGGACACGAATTTACATCTTTTGTTCTTAGCATATATAATTATTCAGGAAAAGGTCAAGCTATAGAAGAAAATCAAAGAGAAAAAATATCATCTATAAAAGAAGAAAAAAATATAAAAATAGTAGTTTCATTGAGTTGTACAAAATGTCCTGATTTAGTAATAGCTACATCTCAAATAGCAGGCAAATTGGAAAAATCAAAATTTGAAGTACACGACATAGCTTATTCTCAATATCTTAGAGAAAAATATAATATAATGAGTGTGCCTTGCATGATAATAAATGATGACAAAGTTATATTCGGTAAAAAGAACGTGGATGAAATATTGGAAGCACTATAATTAATTCTATATAAAATAGCTTTAAACTATGTTTTGCAGCATTGGTTTAAAGCTATTTTTTGTTATAGAGATTGATTTTATAATTTTTAGTTGATATAATATACTGTGTATTTTTATTTATGAATTTATTATATTAAAACTCATAGGAGAGATTTATGAAGAAAATAGGTATAATCGGAGCAATGCAGGAAGAGATAGATTCTCTTATAAAAATACTTGAAAATAGAAAAGAACAAAATTTGAATCATCTCACATTTTATGAAGGAGTTTATAATAATGTTGAACTTATAGTAGTGAGATGTGGTGTAGGTAAAGTTAATGCGGCTGTTTGTACTCAACTTTTAATAGATAAGTATAATCCGGATTATATAATAAATATAGGTGTGGCAGGCAGTGTATCTGATGATGTCAATATATGTGATATAGTTGTATCAACTCATTTAGTGGAGCATGACTTTGACTGTACAGCGTTCGGATATAAAAAAGGTGTTATACCGAGGTTGGATGACAGCGAATTTAAGGCAGATGAGTATTTGTTGGAACTTTCAAGAAAGTCTCAAACATCTCTTGCCAATAAAATAAGATTTTTTGAGGGTGTAATAGTATCAGGAGATATATTTGTAAGCTCAAAAGAAATAAAAGATGAACTTAAAAAGTTGCATAAAGCTATGTGTACTGAAATGGAAGGAGCTTCGATAGCACACGTTTGTTATCTCAACAACAAGCCGTTTTTAGTAATAAGGTCTATGAGTGATAAAGCTGACGGCAAAGCACCTGATAATTTTGAGCAATTTGTGATAGAATCTGCTGAAAATTCAAGGACATTTATACAAGAGATGATTGCTAATATGTAAAGATAAAATTTACTACAATTAACAAATTAAAAAGTATTTTAAAATACTTAAGTATATTATATTAAAATATTATTTAACAGATATCTATTGTTTAATTATATAATAGCATCAAAACTTAATGTAAAAATTATAAATTTCCTTGTATAAGGAGTTTTGTATATGAATATCGACATAAATTTTGTAAAGATAAAAGACGCAAAAGAAATCATTGAATACTGCAAACAGGTAGGTTCTGAAACCTATAATTTATCATTTGGTTCAGAAGGTTTAGGTATTTCTGTAAGCGAAGAAAAAAGAATTATACTTAATTTTTTACAAGATAAAAAAAGTATGATGTTTGTAGCAAGACATAATGGAAAAATAGTCGGCTTGGCTTCATACAGATCTATGCCAAGAAGATTTTCTCACAGAGCTGATATAGGAATAAGCATTTTAAAAGATTATTGGGGAAATAAAATTGCGACAAGGCTTATAGAAACTATGCTTGATTTTGCCCAAAATGTTGCAAGGTCAAAAGTAATTTCTCTCGAAGTTGCTACAGATAATATAAGAGCAATAAGACTATATGAAAAATTCGGATTTGAAAAAATAGGTTTGTTTAAAAAATATTTTAAAGTAGGAGATGAATTTTTGAACGCATATATAATGACTCTATATTTGTAAAGGTATATAAATGAAATATAATTTTGTTTAAACAATTTATGCTTAAGACATTTATATATAAAATTAAAACAATAGATTTGTTCGATAACTCAATTTTAAAAATTGATGAAAGTAATTGTAAAAACTAATATTAGAAAAGCTGTTTTTTTAAATCTGAAATTTTAGATATTTACAGTTATTGACTATAGGTAATCTAACAAATCTAATAAAAGGAGATACAAAATTGGAAGAAAAAAATATTATATTTTCAGGAGTGCAACCATCAGGAGAACTCACAATAGGTAACTATTTGGGAGCACTTAAAAATTGGGTAAAATTGCAAGATGAATATAAATGTTATTATTGTATAGTTGATGAGCATGCAATTACAGTTCCACAAGTGCCTAAAGACTTGAGAAGAATGAGTCTTGAAGTGCTTGCTAAGTATATTGCAAGCGGAATTGATGAGAACAAATCGTGTTTGTTTATGCAGTCTCATGTACCGCAACACGTTCAACTGATGTGGGTGTTAAATTCAATCACATATATGGGTGAATTGTCAAGAATGACACAATACAAAGATAAATCTCAAAAAAAAGCTGAAAATCTCAACGCGGCATTATTTACATATCCTGTGCTTATGGCGGCGGATATATTGCTTTACAATGCAAATTTAGTGCCGGTTGGTGAGGATCAACGTCAACATTTGGAAATTGCAAGAGATTTGGCAAACAGATTTAATTCAAAATATTCGGATACTTTTGTAGAACCTAAGATGTATACTTCAAAAGAAGGTGCAAGAATAATGAGCCTTCAAGAACCGACTAAAAAAATGTCAAAATCTGATGAAAATCCTAACGCTTATATTTCTATGGTAGAAGAAGATGATGTTATAAAATCCAAGATAAAACGTGCTGTAACAGATTCAGTAGGTAATATAGATTATAATGACGAACAGCTTGCAATAAAGAACTTAATAAATATTTATTCAGCGTATTCCGGGAAAAATGTACAAGATATAGTATCTATGTATGAAGGAAAAAATTACGGTCAATTTAAAAACGATCTTACAGAAGTCGTAATTGAAGGTATAAGACCGATAAGAGAAAGATATAAAGATTTGCTCAAAAACAAGGATCATTTACAGCAAATATACAAAAAAGGTGCTGAAGAAGCCAGATATGTAGCGAATAAGACACTTAGAAAAGTATATAGAAAAGTAGGTTTTGTAGAATATGAATAAAATTGATAAAAAAAGCATATTCTATATAATATTAGGGATATTTTTATTGATAATAGATCAAATAGTGAAAATCAATATAAAAGACAATATGGTAATAGGAGACAGCATAAAAGTTGTAAACGACTTTTTTTCAATAACATATGTACAAAACAAAGGAGCGGCATTTGGTATATTGCAAAATCAAAAATTTCTATTTTTAATCATAGGGATTGTTATGATTTTAGGACTTATATATATGTTTATAAAAGATGAAGATAAAATTACAAGATTATCAATCACTATGATAATATCCGGAGCATTAGGTAATATAGTTGACAGATTGAGATATGGATATGTTGTAGATATGTTTGATTTTCATGCAATATGGTCATATGTATTTAATGTAGCTGACATATGTGTGGTTTTAGGTATAATATTGATGAGTATAAGAGTATTTACAGACAGAAGAATTTGATTTAATTTTTAGTTGAGTATTTTGAAGTTTTTATGGTATTTTTGCATTTAGCTGTTATACTAAAATCTATTTGAAAATAATAATCTATCAAAAATAATATAAAAATAGTAATATTCAAATTATTATACAATCTTTTATCTATTATGGTAAATAAAAAACAACCTATAATTACAAGGAAATTCAATGCAAAAAATAATAGAAGTAGATGAAAATTCTCAAGGCAAAAGACTTGATATATATTTGAGTGAAAAATTTAATGAGCTGTCCAGAAGCAGAATAAAAAAACTTATTGAAGAAGAGTTTATTTTATTAAACGATAAATCTCAAAAACCAAGTACCAAATTAAATATAAATGATGTTATTACAGTAAAAAAATTTTCTGATGAAAAAAAGGAAATAATATCTCAAAATATAGCACTTGACATAGTATATGAAGATGATGATGTGCTTATAATAAATAAGCCGAGAGGTATGGTTGTGCATCCTGCAAACGGAAACTATGAAAACACACTTGTAAATGCGCTGCTGCATTATTTAGGAGATAATTTATCATCTGTAAATGGAATCGAAAGAGCAGGTATAGTTCATAGAATAGATAAAGATACATCAGGTTTATTATTAGTTGCCAAAAATGATAAAGCGCATATACATTTGGCGGAGCAACTTAAAAATCATACTATCACAAGAAAATATACACTCATATGCCATGGCATTATAGATGAAACTATGACAATAGAAACTATGATTGGAAGAAATCCTAAAAACAGGCTCCAAATGGCAGTAGTTAAAGAAGGTAAATATGCACATACAACTATAAAACCTATAGAACTATTTGATAAATACACATATGCTGCAGCAATACTTAAAACAGGACGAACACATCAAATAAGAGTGCATTTAAAATATATAAATCATCCGATAGTTGGCGATACTACTTATTCAAATTACAAAGAGAAGATAAATGGGCAGTTATTACACGCAGGATTGTTAGGGTTTATACATCCGACAACACAACAATATCTTGAATTTACAGTAAAAGAACCGGATATATTTATAAAAGAATTGAAAAAATTAAGAACAAAAATCTAAGGGAAAGATATGAATTTACAAAAACTTATAACAACGTTAAAGATAAAAAATATAACAGGAAAAACAGATGTAGATATACAAGATATAGTATATAATTCAAAATTTGCAAGAGAGAATACAGTTTTTGTGGCACTTATAGGAATGAGTGTAGACGGACATGAGTATATACAAGATGCATATGATAAAGGAGTTAGAGTTTTTATAGTATCAAAAGAAACAGATATTAAAGGCTGTGATATAACTCTAATAACAGTAGAAGATACAAGAGATGCACTTGCAAATATATCGGACGTGTTTTTCTGTTCACCATCAAAAAATATTGCTGTAATAGGAATAACAGGCACAAAAGGTAAGACAACTGTATCCAATTATATAAAACAGACTTTGGACAATTCAGGTATAAATTGTGGAGTTATTGGAACCAACGGAATATTTTTTGCAGATAAAAGTATAAAGACAGTCAATACCACTCCTGAAAGCTATGAAATACAAAAATATTTGAGACAAATGGTGGATGAAGATATAAAAGTGCTTGCTATGGAAGTTTCATCAAGTGGTATAATGATGAAAAGGGTTAATTATATAGATTTTGATTATGCTATATTTACCAATCTTACACCGGATCATATTGGAGAAAAAGAACATCCGACATTTGAACATTATGTAAAATGCAAATCACAGTTATTTTCTATGAGCAAGTATTCAATAATAAACCAAGACGATGAAAAATCAGACATTATGAAAGAAAATTCAAACGAGTATATGACGTATTCAATAGATAAAGAGAGTGATTTAAAAGCTGAAAAAATAATATTTCCATCATCAATATCAGATATAAAAACATATTTCAATGTAGATAATAAAGAATATATAGTAAATTCTTTCGGTAAATTCGGAGTGTATAATGCACTTTGTGTTATAGCAGTATGCAAAAAATTAGGATTATCTGAATTGCAAATAAAAAATGGATTATCTAAAGCACACGTCAAAGGCAGATTGCAGATACTTAATATAATAAAAAATACACCGATAATAATAGATTATGCACATAATGAAGTAAGTTTGGAAAACATATTAAAGACTATAAAAGTGTTGAGTCCGAAAAGAATAATAACTATGTTCGGTTCGATAGGCGAAAGAGCAAAGCACAGACGTATAGAACTTGCTGAGGTATCATCGAAATACAGCGATATAATAATTGTGACTTCAGATAACCCGGATAAAGAAGATATGAAAAGTATAATAGATGAAATAGTAAGCCATATATCAGAAGATAAATTGAAAAATACTTATACTTATATTAATAGAGAAGATGCAATAAAAAAAGCGATAGAAATCTCTCAAGCAGGTGATATAATTGTATTGGCAGGAAAAGGACACGAAGAATATCAACTTATAAATGGCGTAAGAGAACATTTTTCAGACGAAGAGCAGGCTGTAAAATGGGCAAAAATTATAAAAAATGTATAGGTTTTGTAATAGCAAAGAAATATTTTTTAATCAAATGTAACATTGAAAAATATTTCTTTTTATGTTAATATAATCAAAGATATAAAATATTTTTATAGTTTTTATGAATGTTATATATTGTTTTTTTGTACCACAATATAGTAGAAATATGTATATATTTAATTCAAATTTTGCATATTAAATATGCAGTGAAAAATAAAAATATAAGCATATATAACTTAAACAAAACCTACAATTTGAATAAATTTTAGTATTACTTTAAAAAATTATATTAATTTATGAAATGATTTTGTTATTTACCATAGTGTATTGAGAGCAAGCTGATAAATATTGTATCATATAATATTTTTATTGGATAGGGGTATAAAACATATATTATAGTAAGTTTAAAAATATTTAAAACTTGGGGATGTACTGGTTTCGACAGGGTTTTGAAGTATTTGGTAGCGAGCCGTGGAATTTATCTCTTAATCACACGTTAAACTTAGAGATATTAAATATAAACGCAGAAGATAATTTTGCAATAGCTGCCTAATAGTTGCAGCTCGTCTTACTGAGAATTCCTGCGACTTGGATAAGGCGTCGTAAGCAGGCAACCTTTCTTATAGCTAACTGGAATAAGAATTGTACAATTCAGTTGTAGCGATGAAATAGTTGTGATATCAAGGCAGTTTCAAAGCGAAAATAAATATTGATATCTACGCTCGTAGAAGCTGGATATGGATGGATTTTGGACATGGGTTCAATTCCCATCATCTCCACCAAAAAGAAAAATAACCTATTGAAATTAAGCCTAAACAGCTTACATCAATAGGTTTTATTATTTGTTAAGAGTTGTAGTTTTATGGGTTTTTATACTATTTTTTGAGTTTTAAGCAACACTGATTTATACTAAACTCTATTTAAGCTATGGATTTTATCCACTCTCTTCTTGTGATACTTTTTACCATATCTTTTGTTAATAAATTTATTGTGTCACATAATCTGTCTACTACTTCATTTAGTGTTCTAAATACTTCATTTTTGAATCCCATCTGACGAATTTGTTTCCATATTTGCTCTATGGGATTCATCTCTGGTGTATATGGTGGTATATGTGTTATCTTTATGTTTTGAGGTATTTTTAATGTCTTTGATTTGTGCCATATTGCCCCATCACATACTAATAATATTATATCTTCTTTATATTCTTTCGATAATTCTTCTAAAAATACGTTCATATTATTTGTATCACAGTATGGCATTACTAAAAAGAAGTTTTCTCCTGTTTGTGGTTCTACTGCTCCATATGCGTATTTATATTCTCTTATGTGATGACATGGTACCTCCGCTCTTACATCCTTTGTGCACCAACAATACTTTGGTTTGCTTATCCTTCCAAAACCTGCTTCATCTTGAAACATTATTCTTACTATTTTATCAGGGTAAACGTTTAATAACTCTTCTGCCATACTGTTAATTTTTTTGAGGCTTCTATTACCTCTTGATTTGCTTTCTTCGGATGTCTACTTCTTGGCATTACTTTTCTCCACCCATGTCTTTTTAGAACATAGTATATTT
This sequence comes from Peptoanaerobacter stomatis, assembly GCF_000238095.2. Classification (NCBI taxonomy): domain Bacteria; kingdom Bacillati; phylum Bacillota; class Clostridia; order Peptostreptococcales; family Filifactoraceae; genus Peptoanaerobacter; species Peptoanaerobacter stomatis. The sequence continues at coordinate 17,843 of NZ_JH815226.1, read as the reverse complement.
GTGCTGTTCCTATACTATGTCCTACTATTTTTACATATTCTTCTTCTATTTCTTTGACTGTTATTATCTGTCCTTTTTTGCCTTTTTCTTCAAATTTTTTTAACATTTCTTCTTCTTGCTCAAATGTTAGATTTCTATGATTTCCTTTTTGCCCCTTGCTTAAAAGTCCTTCTATTCCTTCTTTTACGTATTTGCATATCCAGTTATTTACTACTTTAATTGAGGTATCAAGTTTTTCAGCTATTTCTTTATTACTTTTCCCTTGTCCTCTTAATTGTATAGCATGTAGTCTTTTATCTTCTTTTTTATCTTTAATTGTATTTCTCATTTCGCTTATTTTTTTCGCTTCTTCTATACTAATTTTATGCATTTTTTTCACCCTATATTAGTATATCATATTTTATGAAATATATCCATAGTTCTATTAGATTTTAGTATTATATAAAAAATAGGGAGGTTTATGCTTCTAAAAACATTTAATTATTTTTGTAGTTTTGGTTTTATTATCTTACTAACCTTATGAGTACATGTTATACTAAAATCTTATAGAATAATGGAAAAACGTAATAATTAATTTTTTAATAAACTATTTATATTAATGTTATGTAATTATATAAGCTGTCCATAATTTCATTAGAAAATTGTATTACCAGGGAGAAGGAGTATGAGAAACACTAAAAAATCAAAAGTTCTTATTATCCATGGATGGTTACACTCTTCAAAAAGATATGCTGAATTAGGAGCAAAATTATCTAAATATGCAGATGTAGATATTTATGAGTTTGCGGGATTTGGAGATACAAAATATACATCTGCAAAATTAGATATTTTAAATAATTATGTTGAGAAGTTAAATAACTATTTAATTAATAAAAAATACGATCTTGTTATTACACATTCTATGGGTGGAAATATTTTATTAAAAGTACTTAATGAATATAAACATAATATAAAATATGTAGTCTTATCAAACACAGCTTATAATGGGCTTCCTATTCTAAAGCCGATAGCATGGATAATTCCAATGACAATAGTATTATTTATAGTGTCAAAAATAATCCCTAAAAAAATTATAAAACCTATATTTAGCAGAATATCTTTATTGACAGTTAATGAATTAAAATATTTTGATGATATTATGTTTAATGATGCTTTAAAAGCAAATTCTTTTGTTGCAAGTATTACATTATTTCAACTTGCTTTTGATAAGTTTACATTTATACTATTTTCTAATAAAATTATGGATAACTTGTATAATTATATAAAATTAATATACATAGTCTACCAGAAAAATTAATTGTTATTATTTTCCATTATTCTATAAGATTTTAGTATTAAAACAAGTGACATAAATAAAGACATTAATTTTATAATAACATATAGTGAAAATGATAGGATTATTCCATTAAAAAATACTAAAAAATTAATATGTGACTTATCGAATCCTGTAGTAATTAAATTTGATAAAATAGGTCATACAGTAGCATTAGAAGCAGAGAAAGAATATTTTAAACAAATAAGTAAATTATTAGAAAGTAAGGTTTAAATTGTCAATATTTACAAACTATAGTAAAAGAAAGGCATAAATCAAAGCTATTGGATATATATGAAAATATAAATATAAAATATATACCGCCATATAAAACAGAGATGAATCTTATAGAATAAATATGGAACCAAATAGGTTAGTGATGAAGTATTTAAAATATTAAATGATATAGTAAATAGATTATGTAATGCGATAAATTTATTAACAAAAGATATGGTAAAGAGTATTATACATAAAGAGACCTAAAAATCAAGGCTTTAAAGGAATAATTGCATTTGCTGAGATTAGCTTTTTTTGTTATTGACTTTATTAAAATATGATAGTATTATTATCAATATAATATGGCTGATATTAAGTTTAATTGACGGATGTCATTATTTCAGTTTTTTATTTGCAATACATATATTTGTTAAATTAATGGAGAATATAAATTTTATTTTTATTATATAATGCAGATATTTGTTTGGTTTATTAGAAAAATCAATATATTTTTTATTCAGAACTTTAAATTCCAAGTGAATATTAAAAATAAAGATAACGTTTTTGTAATTTTGTTGATTTAGTACAAATTTGTAATAAACAATCCGTCATTTTACCAAATATCCGCCTAAACAAAAGGAGTTGTTTTTATGAATGCAAATGTAATGGTTGTAGCAGTTGTAATAATCTATCTTCTTGTAATGCTTGCTATCGGTTACTACTCTTCCAAAAAAATCACCAGCAATGAAGATTTTATGGTTGCCGGAAGAAATTTAGGACCTATACTGCTTGCAGGTACACTTTCAGCTACTGAGATAGGTGGAGGTTCTTCGCTTGGCGTTGCTGAAAAAGCCTATGGAACATGGGGGCTGGGAGCATCATGGTATGTTACCACTATGGGTATAGCTTTTGTTATCTTATCATTTGTCGCACATAAGTTTAGAGCTGCGGAAGTTAAGACTGTGCCTGAATATTTTAGGAGGAGATATGGTCGCTCGGCAGGTCTTATAACTTCGATAATAATGTTACTTCCACTTGTAGGTCTTACAGCATCACAATTTATTGCATCAGCAACTATTGTTTCGGTAATGATTGGTGTAAGCCCTAAAATTGCAGTTACCATAGTAGCATTGGTAGTAACAGTATATGCTATCATGGGAGGTCTTTGGGCGGTTGCTCTTACAGACTTTGTACAAGTATTTTTAATTGTAATCGGAATGATGTTAGCTATACCATTTTCACTAAAATTAGCAGGTGGGATGGATAATGTAATAGCTAACGTTCCACCTGAAACTATGAGTTTGTTTAGCGGTATTAAAGTTTCTACTATTGTCGGTTTAATAATTATGTACATAGCTTCCTTTACTGTAGGACAGGAAGCTGTATCAAGATTTTATGCCGCAAAGAACGGAAAAGTTGCAGTACAAGGTTCTATAATTTCAGCTATAATAAACTTTGTTTACGCATTTATACCTACAATACTTGGTATAACTACATTGGCCTTAGTAAATATGAACAAACTTGACAGTGCTGTAATAATGAAAGATGGCGCGAGATATGCTTTACCACATCTTGCCATGAATACAATGCCGGCAATAATTGTTGGACTTTTGTTTTCAGGTATAATCTCAGCGACAATGTCATCTGCCGACTCCGACCTTTTAGGTGCTGGTTCAATATTCGGCAACGACATCTACAAGATATATATCAATCCTAAGGCTACCAGCGATCAAGTAATGAAGACTACAAAGATAACTATGATAATAGTGGGTATATTAGGATGGGTAATAGCAATTACCAATACGGGTAACCTTATAACAATTCTTATGTTTTCATTTACACTAAGAGCTGCCGGAGCATTTTTTCCGTACGTTTTTGGACTTTATTGGAAAAAATCTTCACTTCAAGGGACAATCGCATCTCTTATTTCTGGAAGTATTGTGGTAGTTCTCGTTGAAAGAAAAATAGTAAATTTCTTCGATTTGGATCCTATAATTCCGGGACTAATTGTTAGTTTAATCTTTTTCATAGGTTTTACTTTGTTAATGCCAAGCAACAGAGAAAACTGCGACTTACTACCTGAAGATGAGTAATTTAATACAAAATATATAATCCACTGAGAAATCGGTGGATTTTTTTGTGTAAAGAAAACCCCCCGCTATGCGGGGGAGTTCAAAAAAGGCTATGCCTATGAGTGTACAAAAAACTCCCTTTGATTGTTCTTTGTAAGGCAACTTTGTTTTTCTTTCTGCTTAGTTTATTTCTTATAATTTTTTTATTTCGTATTTTTTATCAATTTTTATCATTTATTATAATCATTTACACTATTTTCTAATAAAATTATGGATAACTTATAAGTGATTTAAAAAAGTGTTACACTTAACTTGACAATATATAATTATTAAATTTTGTAAATATATCTAATGAATTAAATAATTTTTCGAGTTTTGAGCGATTATTTGATAGACAGCATAAGTAAAATGTAATTGTAGCATCATTATCTGAAAAAGGTATATTTAATCTGTTTTCTTGTCTTGATGGTTCAAAGCTAAGACTAATATTGCTTGAAAAAGCGGGAAAATTTGACGAACGTGCTATCTCTCCTACTGCGTCTAAGTCATTTTGAGTAAAAAATCTTGAATTGGGCATATTTTTGCGGACTATGTCCTCCCATATTCCGACCTTATCGTACATTATAAAGTTTTGACCGTCAACTTCTTTAAAAGAAACGACTTCGTACTTTGCAAAGGGATGATTCAAAGTAAGATTGATATTTAGCTTCTCGGTGACAAATTTTACAGAAAAAATTTTTTCATCTTCAACAGGCTTAGTAAGTATAATTAAAGAAAAAGTATAGTTTTTAAGTCCATGTATCAGATTTTTTTCCGTATCCATGCAAGATGTAACATGGGTATTAGGATAGAGTTTTGAGATATGGGCTGGGAGTAGATAAAGTGGACCTGGTGCACAGCTTCCTATTGAAATAGTAAGATTTTGCAGGTCAAATGCCCTGATGCTTTCAATCATCTCTTTTTCACTGTCCAAAATTTTCTTTGCATATTGAGCAGCTAATACGCCGTTTTCATTTAAGTTGATACGATTTTTCTGCCTGTCAAAAAGACTTACCTCCAAGATTCCTTCTAATTTTTGCATGGATCTTGACAGGGACGGCTGAGTTAAGTGTAATTTTTCAGCAGCCAAGGTTAAAGTCTTGTGTTCATATACTGCATATAGGTTTTCAAGAAGGTATAGTTCTATCATGATGTTAACTCCTTTTAATACTATATACTATTTGTTTAATCTATGGATAATTTTCATCAAGTATTTAATTTAAACAACAAATTATTTATTGAATTATTAGTAAGTTTCTTAAATATATTATCCTTTATTCTATTAAATTATAGTATTAGCTTTTTTCTATGTTCAGATAATTATGACGTAAATTATTTTTCAGTATGCGTTATAAGTATAGCACATTTCGCTAACGGCATTGTACTTTTTTGAAAATATTTAATATAATTGTCACAAGAAATAAGAAATACGATTTAAAGAATTTAGAAATTGAACATATTAAAAAAATATTTTTAGGAGGTCAACTATGGAATATGTAGTTTTGAGAAATAAGGAAAAGATGCCTATTTTAGGATATGGAGTGTTTCAAATTGAAAATGAAAAGTGCGAACAATTGGTGCTGGATGCACTTGAAGTGGGATATAGAAAAATTGATACAGCTCAATCATATTTTAACGAAGAGGCTGTGGGAAGAGCAATAAAAAAATCAGGGATTAATAGAGAAGAAATATTTATAACTTCCAAAGTATGGATAGACAATTACGGATATGAAAAATGCAAAAAATCAGTAGAAGAGTCTTTGAAAAAGCTGCAAACCGACTATATAGACTTGATGCTTTTACATCAACCGTTTTCAGATTATTATGGAGCTTACAGAGCCTTGGAGGATCTCTATGAAGAAGGTAAAATAAGAGCTATAGGAGTATCAAATTTTTATCCTGACAGACTTGTAGATCTCGTATCATTCAGCAAAATACCGCCTATGGTCAATCAAATTGAAACTCATGTACTCAATCAAAGACAAGAGGATAAGAAGTGGATGGATAAGTACAATGTGATACATGAGGCTTGGGCACCTTTTGGAGAAGGTAAGGGAAATCTGTTTGAAAATGAAATTTTAAAAAAAATCGGAGAAAAATATAATAAGACTACAGGACAGGTAATGCTTAGATGGAATATACAACGTGGAATATCAGTTCTACCTAAAACTGTAAGCAAGGAAAGGATGCTACAAAATATAAGTGTATTTGATTTTAGTCTTACGGATGAAGATATGAAGGATATTTCAGATTTGGATACTAAGACAAGTTTGTTCTTCTCACACTATGATCCAAGTATAATTGAATGGTTTGTCAGCCTTGTAGACGAAAGAAGGAATAATTAAAAATAAGAAGCTAAACATATATTAGAAACTTTAAAAGAATATATGACTACAGGAAAATATAATATAAAAATCTTATATAAAGACAAAGATGATGTTAAAAAATGGTTGAAAGAAATTGGATTTTAGTAGTTAAAATAAAAAATTTATCAGGAGGTTTAATCATGAACAGTTTAAGAAATAAGATAGTTGCATTCTCACTTGTTACAATGATGGCTGTAGGAAATATAGGCGCAATAAATGCACAAACTTCAGCTAACACTAAGCTAAAAATAAAAAAGGAAAGCCTTACAATAGTAGATCAAGGTATGTTTTCGGCAGGAGGAATAGTAGTGAAGTCTGAAGGAGAATTCGATCCTAAAAATCAATGGGAAGAAAGCGGAAAAGGTCAGACTAAACATGCCGACCATGCAAATGTATTCTACCAAATACCCAAGGATGAAAAAGGTCTACCGATGGTATTTCTACATGGATACGGACAATCAAGGATGTCTTGGATGACTACTCCTGACGGAAGAGAGGGTTGGTCAGATATGTTCCTTAGGAAAGGTCATAGTGTATTTTTGATTGATGAACCAAGGAGAGGAGAGGCAGGTCAAACATCAGTTGTAGGACAAATCAGCGATAAGACTCTTGATCAAAGATGGTATACTCAATTTAGAATAGGAAAGTGGGTAAATGGTAAGTCTGTTCCAAACAAATGCTCACAATTTGCCAATGATGATAAGTCTGTAGATCAATTTTTCAGACAGATGACGCCTGATACAGGTATGAAATCTGATATGGGAGCAGACTTTGACAAAGAAGTAGTGGCAAAAGCTGTAGCTGCCACAATAGATGAAGTGTTTGAAAAGACAGGTAAAAAATCTATACTTGTAACACATTCACAAGGCGGGGGACCTGGATGGACTGCAACAAAGTATACAGATAAGATTGCGGCTATAGTTGCTATTGAACCAGGTGGAGCACCCGGAAAAGAAACTGATGATTTTAAATCTGTAATAAATAGAAAAATACCAGTAGCCTTTTACTTTGGAGATTATATAGATAATGGGGATCCTTCTATTCAAGCTACAGGAATGTGGAAAGCTATGAGAGAAACAACATATCAATTCACTAAAGACTATAATGCACAAGGTGGAAAATCTATAGTGTATGACCTACCAAAAGAAGGAATAAATGGAAATGACCACTTTATGTTTCAAAACTTAAATAATGGCGTTATAGCAGACCATATAGAAAATTGGATAGTTGAAAATGTAAAATAATTTTAAAAAATATATTGAAATTGATAATAGTGTAATATTATACAGTTGTATTTTTTAAACACCCTATCACAAATTTGTTTTTATATTTGTTATAGGGTGTTTGTTATATATTATGTTTATCATAAAAGTAAATAGAATAATAGATATTTCTGTTTTAACAATTTATTAACTAAAGTAAAATTAAGTATACTTAAAATAAGTACCTTATATAAATGTATTCATTGATTAAATAGATATTAGTATTAAATAAAAACAATTTTTCAATTTTTACTACAATATTTTTAAATATGTCAATATAATACCTAAAAAGCCAAACATGAATATCACAAGTATTGGATGGAATTTTTTTGAGCATAGAATTATAAAGGATATTATAAAAATTATCAAAGATTTGATATCTAATATACTTTGTTGAAAGGTTGATAGAAAAGCTGAAAATATAAGTGCTACAGTTACAGGTCTTATATGATGTAGTATGTTTTCTAAAAATTTGGAGTTTTTATATTTATTTAAGAAAAGACTCGCCAAATTCATAAATATAAATGGACCTGAAACTATTCCAAGTGTTGCCAAAGCTGCACCTAATATACCTATATGTTTTAATCCTATGAATGTTGCGGCATTTATAGCTATAGGACCAGGGGTTATTTGAGATATGGCGAGAATATCCAAAAACTCATTATATGTAAGATAGTGAGCACGTTTAATAATTTCTTCTTCAATAAAAGGCAACATCGCATACCCTCCACCAAAGCTTACAGCACCTATTTTAAAGAATATTAAGTACGTTGAAATAAGTGTGTGCATATTCCTACTCCACCTCCTAAGGCTATTGTCCAAAGCGGATTTATATTCAATACGAATACCAATAAGAAAGATATTAGTATCAAGCTGTAATATACATAGTTTTTGTCTATTTTTTTAAATATGGATATGAAAGAGATTGCTAACAGTGCCGGTACAACAGCACTCACACCGTTAAAAAATCCACGAACAATTTTAGAACTTTTAAATGTTACATAGAAGAAGCCTACAACTAATATGCTTAAAAAAGACGGCATTATGACTCCTATCAGGGAAAACACACTTCCCCAAAAACCGTTAAGCCTGTGACCTATAAGCAAGGATATATTTACTGCTATAGGACCTGGAAAACTTTGGGCAACAGATACAAAATCTATAAATTCGTCATCAGTAATAAGTTTATTTTTCTCAACAAGTTCTTTTTCAATTATCGGTATCATAGCATAACCGCCACCAAAAGTTACAGCACCGATTTTAAAAAAAATCAAAAAAAGTTTAATCATAACATAATCCTTAAAATTTGTATTTCTATAAAAACATATATTTGAATTAATACTAAACGCTATTGTAAATTATAAAATTTCTAAATAATATATAATTTGCGCTCTAAAAAAATAAAATTTTAAAAATATCATTATAATGTGGTTTTAATTAGTATTTATTATAATAATTTTTTGTAGAAACTTTTATGTTAATATAGTAAAAAATTATTGTGTGTATATAACTTATAGTAAATTCAAGTCTTATTTTAAAAATTGAAATTATCAAATAACATAGCAGTTATATATACATAAGATGCTGTAAATATTATTGAGTCGGCTCTATCTAAAATACCACCATGACCGGGGATTAAATTTCCGTAATCTTTTATTTGCATTTGTCTTTTGAAGGCGCTTGCGAATATATCTCCTATTTGGGATACTATAGAACCTATAATTGCAAAAGGTATTATAATATAGCCCATATCTTGATGATAAAAATGTGCATATAAATAGCAAGCCAATAAACAAAATACAATGCCGCCTATGGCACCTTCTATAGTTTTTTTAGGGCTTAGATTTGGTGACAGCTTATGTTTTCCAAAAAAATATCCACTAAAGTATGCAAAGGTATCTGTAAACATAGATATTATAAAAACATACCAGAAAAATTTTGGATATTCTTCTAATAACAGATATATATAAGACATGGATATACTTACATAGCAAAATGTGAATATACTTAAGGCGGCTTCAAAAGGTTTTATTTTTTCAAGTACAACCATAGCACCTTGTAAAAATAAGAGTATAAAAATAAATGCTATTGTGAATTTTTCTTCATTTTTGTAAACTGCGAGCATTTGAAAAAAAGTCATAGTAAATAAAAGAAATTTCGTCTGTTTTAAAGAATACTCTTTAAGAGCGTTGCAAAACTCGTTTATTCCTATTAAAGCACAAAAAAATGTAAATATAGCAAGATAATATCCGCCTTTTATAAGTATGAATATCAATAAAGGCAATAAAACTATTGCAGAAATAATCCTCGTTTTCAATTTTATATACTATCCTTTCCTATATTTCCAAATCTTCTTTCTCTGTTTTGATATGAATATATTGCTTTGCACAGTTCTTCGCTGTCAAAATCAGGCCAAAGCGTATCGCAAAAATAAAATTCGCTGTAACTTGCTTCATACATCATAAAATTCGACAATCTCTGTTCTCCGCTCGTTCTGATTATAAGATCAGGATCAGGCATAAACGAAGTGTAAAGATAAGATTTAATTGTATCTTTATTGATATCTTCAACAGATATGTTATCTTTTATAAGATTTTTTATTGCGTTGGCGAGATCATCTCTGAATCCGTAGTTGAGTGCAAGTGTAAGTGTGACGCCGGTATTGTTTTTAGTAGTTTCCATAGATTTTTGCAATTCTTCATACGGTTTTTCAGGCAATTTTGTTATATCGCCGATTGTTTTTATTCTAACATTGTTTTCGTGTAATTCTTTTAATTCATTTTGTAAATATGTAACTATCAAACCCATTAAAACGCTGACTTCATCTTTAGGTCTTGTCCAGTTTTCTGTTGAAAATGCGTATACTGTGAGATATTTCACGTTTAATGTGTTACATTTTTTTACAATCTCTCTTATTGCTTCTACACCTGCTTTATGTCCGAAGGTTCTTGGCATAAATCTTTTTTTTGCCCAACGTCCGTTGCCGTCCATTATTATACCTATATGTGTAGGAATATTTGATAAATCCAATTTTTCTTCAAAGCTCATAATTACTCCTAATTTTAGCAGATTTAATACCAATATAGTTGACAAAGTAAATATAAAAAACGTCATATATTTTTATTGATGTATTATATTTATTATTTAATATATATTGGCTATAAATTAAAAATGCTTATTGTAATATTTTTTAAATGATGTTTTTTAAAAAACTTTGTCTATGAATAGGACAGGGACCATATTTTTTTAGTGCATCTATATGTTCTTTTGTTCCATATCCTTTATTTTTTGAAAAATGGTATTGTGGATATATTTTGTCATATTCTATCATCATTTCATCTCTTGTAACTTTTGCTATTATACTTGCTAAAGCTATTCCGAGTATCTTGGAATCACCTTTTATAATGGCTGTCTGATCGATATTTATATCTTTTATTATTTGATTGCCGTCGATAAGTATATGTTCGATGTGTTTGCCGAAATTATAGGCTACATTTGACATTGCTTTGTAAGTTGCATTAAATATATTTAATTCGTCTATTATGTTGTTATCCAGTATTTCTGTTTTATATTGTATATTTTTTTTTATGATTTGTGAATATATGTCTTTTCTTTTTTCTTCGCTTAATTTTTTTGAGTCATTTACATAAAGTATATTCGGATTTTTTTCAAGCATTACTCCACAGACTACAACAGGTCCTGCAAGAGGACCTCTGCCAACTTCGTCCAAACATAATACGTTATTTATATTATCACTTATCTTGATATTTTTCTCATATTCATACATATCTTGTATTCTTAATTTTTCTTTTTCTAATTTATCTAATTTTTTAGACATTGATATACCTATATTTTGTATAGACTTTTTTTCGCTTAAAGAAAATTGATTTATATAGTATGGATATTGTTCAAATTCTATATTAGAAACAAAATCTTTTATAAATTTTGAGTTTTGTTTTAATAATTCGTTTATTTCCATTTTTCACCTATTTTATAGAACTTATTTTGTTTGCTACATATATGCCTATAAGCATAAATATAATTGAAATTGATATACTTGCGAAAAAATATATAAAAGCAGCCATATATTGTTTTTTTATAAGCAGGTTTACTATATCTCCTATAAATGTGGAAAATGTTGTAAATGCACCTATTATTCCAACAGTTACGGCTTTATGAAGTAAAGAGGAGGTTATGAGTTGATTTGCATTTAAAGTATTGATGAATCCCAATGCAAATGAGCCTGATATATTTATAAGCATAATAGAGTATATTCCGATATTAAGTATATTTATAAATAGATATCTGAGTGATACTCCAAGCATTGCACCTATTAAAATTAATATAAGCTGCATATTATATTATTCCGTTTTCTTTTCTTTTCAGATATGTTTCGAGTATATTTACAGCTGCGACGGTATCAATAAGACCTTTCTCTTTTATTTTTTTCATATTCATATGTTTTAGACTGCTTAATGCCATTTTGCTTGTGAGTCTTTCGTCAATATAGACTATTTCTATATCTTGTTTTTTTGCCAATATTCTTTCTACAAAGGTTTTTGTCCAACTTGCCTGATCACCTTCGCTGTCATTCATATTTTTAGGAAGACCAACAACAACTGTTTTTATTGAGTTTTCGTCTATTATTGCTATTATTTTGTCGATTTGTTCTTCCAAATTTTTGCTTCTTATAGTGGAATGTGGTTGTGCAGTTATTTGCAATAAATCAGTTATTGCTATACCTATTTTCTTCTTGCCTACATCTAAAGCTAATATTTTTTGCATAATTAATTCCTATATTTTATAAAAAATTTTAGTTTAATAAAAAAATTATCTGATGTTATTATCTAATAAAACAATGGGTAATCGAAATTTTTTAATAAATCAAAAAATAATTTCATAAATAGTGAAGATGTCCATTTTTTAAAAGGTATCAGTATGAAAATTAAAAATAAGATTGATTCAAATATGGTGAAACTGAGTTTATTTTTTGCTTTTAAAATAAATATCAGTTTCTATCTAAATAATCTTTTATTATCATCTCTAATAAATCATCACGTTCGTATTCTGTGATTATTGAACGTGCATTTTTATGATTTGTTATATAAGTAGGGTCTCCTGAAAGCATATATCCTACAATTTGGTTGACACTATTATATCCTTTTTCTTCAAGTGCATTTTTTACGTAGTCGATGACTTCTTCTCTTGTCATTTTTTGATTGTCTTTTTTACTCTTGAACATCATTGTAAAATCCATATTTTCTGACATTGTAATCCTCCTTTTTTATATAGAAAATTAAATTTATTACGTTTACATTATAATACACTATTTATATTAAAATACAAATAACAATTAATTTGTTTGCTTATTTTTTATTATTTATCAACTTTTTTTCTTAAAATATAATCTTGTTTTACATCTATTCCTAAATCAACATATACTACTTGCATAGGTATGTTTGAACAATCCATATCCTTTCCATCTAAAGATGTTATTGATTTTATGGTTGTTGTTGTTGTAGGAAAATTTGGACCTATTATTTCTATTTCGTCATTTTTGAAAAATCTGTTTTTTTGTCTTACTTTGCAAAGCTTGGTGTTTTCATCATAGCTTAGTACATTGCCTATTATGTCATAAGTTCTTATATATGAGCCTGAACCGTAATTTTGTGAATTTGACGTATCTTTTGAGCCGTCAAAGAATGCTGTTGTAAAATCTCTATAGCTTGCTTTTTGTACTTCATCAAGCCATTCCTGTTTGAATTGCCAAGTGTCAGGATTTTCATAATATGAGTCTATTGCCATACGATAAGCTCTTACAACTACTGCCACATAGTATGCTGTTTTTATTCTGCCTTCTATTTTCATTGAATCTACACCTGATTCTATTATTTCCTTTGTATGTTCTATAAGGCATAGGTCTTTTGAGTTAAAAAAATATGTTCCTCTTTCATCTTGCTCTATTGGGAAATATTCTCCAGGTCTTTTTTCTTCAACTAATGAATAGTTCCATCTGCATGGTTGAGCACAAGCTCCTTTGTTTGCATCTCTATTTGTCATGAAATTGCTCATGAGACATCTTCCTGAATAAGAAATACACATTGCACCGTGTACAAACATTTCAATTTCAAGATCAGGGCAATGAGTTTTTATATCTTTGATTTCTTTCATGGACAGTTCTCTTGCAGATACTATTCTGCTTATACCTTGTTTGTGCCAAAAATCTGCTGTAATGTAGTTTGTGGTATTTGCCTGTGTGCTTAAATGAAGTTCCATATCAGGTACAACTTCTTTTGCGATGCTCATAAATGCCGGATCGGCAACTATTATAGCATCTACGCTTAATTTTTCAAGTGATATGAAATATTCTTTAACTCCATTTAAATCCATATTATGAGGTATTATATTGCAAGTTACATACACTTTCTTACCTCTTGAATGTGCAAACTCTATACCTTCTATCATTTCTTCATCTGTGAAATTTTTTGATGCGGCTCTAAGACCGAATTTTTCACCACCTATATAAACCGCGTCAGCACCATATATTATAGCTGTCTTTAATTTTTCCAAATCTCCTGCAGGTGCGAGTAATTCTATTTTTTTCATATATTTTATATGGTGTAAATTATTACACCACAATCTCCCTTCTATTAAATCATTATACGTGTGTAAAATGTAGTTTTTATAGTTATTCGCAACTATATATTATATTGCAATAATATAGTTATATTTCCATACTTTATGTTCATAGATATGTTTTTTCTTATTTTGCACATCTCTATATTAAATCATAATTGTATAATTTTTATTTAAAATATATAACAAGCAATCCGTCTCCAAGCGGAAGCATATTATATGATATATCTTTGTTTTTTTTAATATTTTCTAAAAATCTTGTCATTTTGTCATATATAGTTTTTTGTCTTTTTGGAATACCCGATCTGTCCATACACAGATAACCTTTAAAAAGGGTGTTGTCACATATGACCACTGCATTTTTTTTCAATTTATTTAATATTAAGCTGAAAAATTCATCATAGTGACTTTTTGAGGCATCTATAAATACAAAATCGTATTTTTGGTCAAGTGATGGTATTATATCCGATGCGTTACCTAATATGACATTTATATTAGTAAGTGAAAACTTTTTGATATTTTCACTTGCTATATTATACATATTTTCATTTATTTCTAATGTGTCGATATGCACATCATCATTTAAAACGGATGACATAAATATTGATGAATATCCTATTGCACAGCCTAATTCTAATATTTTTTTGGGTTTTGTTATGTTTAAATAAGTTTTGAGAAAATTTTCAACATCTTTTTTTATTATTGGGATATTATTTTGCTCTGCAAAAACTCTAAGTTCATCTATAATTTTATTTTCTTTTTTATTAAATTCATCTATATATTCAAAGATTTGTTCATAAGTTACATCGTTTATCTTATACATCAGTTAAGTACCTCTTTTTAGTATTCTCCGTATATATCTTTTGTTGCCTTCAAGTGTTCATCATATGTTCTGGAAAAAACGTGAGAACCGTCTTGTTTTGCCACAAAAAATAAATAATCGGTACGTTTATAGTTTTTTACAGCATTAATTGAAGAGATAGTAGGTGTGCATATGGGTGTAGGTGGAAGGCCTGCATTTATATATGTGTTGTATGGGGATTGCACCTGAGTATCTTCATATGACAATCTTTGTTTATGAATTCCTAAAACATATTCTACTGTTACACATGATTGTAAGGGTATACTGTTTGTCAATCGGTTTATGAATATACCGGCAATGATGTCCCTTTCACTATTATCAGCACTTTCTTTTTCAACTATTGATGCAAGTGTAATTAAATTATTCAAATTCTGAATGTTTGGATTTATATCATTTATATTTGAAAGTACAGAGTTTTCATCAAATATTTTTTGTGTCTGTGATAAAAACATAGATATTATTTCAGTTTCAGAAGTACCTTTAGGTATGAAATATGTTTCAGGATACATAAAACCTTCAAGGCTTTGTATACTTTCATCTTGTAAAAAAGTGAATTTGTCTGAAAAATTAGCCTTATTTTCAGTTAATTCTATGAAAAACTCTTTGTTTACAAGTCCTTTTTCTTCAAGTAATTCGGCTATTTGTTTTATGCTGTATCCTTCTTTTATAGTCACTTTTTCACCTATAGGTCTGCCGCCTGTATTGAGTGATTTGAGTATTTCTTCCAAACTTTGAGATTTTGAAAATTCGTATACCCCTGATTTTAGATTACTTAGATTATTTGTTTTTGCATAGTACAAAAAATATTTGTCATTTTTTATAAGATTATGAGATTTTAGGATTTTTGCTATTTTTATTGAACTTGTGCCGTCATCTATCTGTACTTCTATTTTTGTAGTATCATTTTTGTCTACAGGTGATTTGAGAGTGCGAAAATATAGTATACCTAAAATAATAAGTATTATTATGATTGTTAGAAATTTTAAAATATTGTTGTTTTTTCTTTTTTTTCTCAATGTGAATCCTTTCTATTTTACGGTTATAAGATCTTTTATCTGTTCAAATTTTTTTTCACCTATACCGTTTATATTTTTTATATCATCTATGGATTTAAAATTACCGTTTGTTTCTCTATATTGTATTATTTTTTCGGCTGTTTTTTCTCCGATTGAAGGCAACGAAATGAGAATAGTTTT
This sequence comes from Peptoanaerobacter stomatis, assembly GCF_000238095.2. Classification (NCBI taxonomy): domain Bacteria; kingdom Bacillati; phylum Bacillota; class Clostridia; order Peptostreptococcales; family Filifactoraceae; genus Peptoanaerobacter; species Peptoanaerobacter stomatis. The sequence continues at coordinate 1,882 of NZ_JH815226.1, read as the reverse complement.
ATCAGCTGTATTTATGTTTACAAGGTTGTTGTTTTGTAAGGATTTGTTATTTGATGAGGTATTCAATTGTAAGTTTTCACCAATCTTAGGTATTACATAGTGATCTTCATCTTTAAGCAATAATGCAAGATTTACAGCGTTTTTATCAGCGTTTTCAGTCATTCCTCCGCATTTTTCAATAGCGTCTATAAGTCTATCTCCGTCTTTCATTTCAATAACTTGTGGATTTACAACTTCTCCGCTTATATATACCACTACTTTTTCATTTTTAACAGCAGCACTGTCTTGTTCAATAACAGCATCATTATCCTCTGCTTTAATTTTTTCTGAAATTTTAGTATTTTCACTTTTATCAAGCAGTATATCGGAGCTTTTTGTTGAATGAAAAATTATCATACCTAAAGACAAGATTATTGAGATTGTAATTATAATGATAATATCTTTTCTTTTCATAAAAACCGCCTTTAATAAAAAAATAAGTTTGTAAATTATAAAAAATAAATTCAAAGAAACCCGATAAAAAATAAAGTTATTAAATAGAATTATAGCAAATTTTGTGATATAATAAAATAGACAAAATATAATATCTTAGATTTATACTATTATTTTTATAATGCTTTTTACATAAATTTGTATAATAGTATTTATTAACGGGTATTTAGTGAATGTAAAATTTTTAAAATTTATATTTTACTTTGGAGGTAAATAATGTTAGTTTCAGCTGAAAAAATGTTAAAAGAAGCCGTAGCAGGCAAATATGCGGTAGGTCATTTCAATATAAATAACCTTGAATGGACAAAAGCGATACTTCTTACAGCACAAGAAAATAATTCTCCTGTGATACTTGGTGTATCTGAGGGAGCCGGAAAATATATGTGCGGATATAAGACAGTAACAGCAATGGTAACAGCTATGTTGGAAGAACTTAACATAACAATACCGGTAGCTCTCCACCTTGACCACGGTTCATATGAAGGAGCAAAGAAAGCGTTAGAGGCGGGATTTTCATCAATAATGTTTGACGGATCACATTATAATATAGAAGAAAATATAGAAAAAACAAAAGAAATAGTTGCACTTTGTCATTCAAAAGGAGTATCTGTTGAAGCGGAAGTAGGGGCAATAGGCGGAGAAGAAGACGGTGTTATAGGTTCAGGTGAAATAGCAGACCCGAATGAATGTAAAAAAATAGCAGATTTAGGAATAGATATGCTTGCAGCAGGAATAGGAAATATACATGGAAAATATCCTGCAAATTGGGCAGGATTAAGTTTTGAAACTTTGGCAAAAATTAAAGAGCTTGTAGGAGATATGCCTATAGTTCTACATGGCGGCACAGGAATACCTGAAGAAATGATAAAAAAAGCTATATCTTTAGGAGTTGCCAAGATAAATGTAAATACAGAGTGTCAATTAGCTTTTGCTGACGCTACAAGAAAATATGTAGAAGCAGGAAAAGATTTGGAAGGCAAAGGATTTGATCCGAGAAAATTATTAGCACCTGGAACAGAAGGAATAAAAGCTATTGTAAAAGAAAAAATGGAAATATTCGGTTCAATAAATAAAGCATAAAATATTTTGCTCATACACATCTTGCTTAAAATCTAAAAAATACTTGATTTTTAGACGATTTTTTGATAGAATATAAAAAGAGAAAGTTTAACTTGAATAGTAAATGACTCAGAGTGGGTAAAGACCCACTCTTTATTTTTAGGAAAAATCAGATGTATTTATTGGAATTTAAAGTGTTTTATAAAATTTAACAAATTTTTAAGCAATACCAATATCTGAATAAAAATAATGAATATTTTCAATTTATAATCATCAAGAAACTAATTATTATTTTTTATAGTATCAGTTAGTCAAATATATTAGTATAGTT
>NZ_JH815225.1:1877689-1929021 GCF_000238095.2 Peptoanaerobacter stomatis | reverse complement strand
TGGCTCCGAAGGTGGGACTCGAACCCACAACCTACCGGTTAACAGCCGGGTGCTCCGCCGTTGAGCTACTTCGGATTACAATTGGCTATGACCTACTCTCCCAAGACCCTGCGGTCTAAGTACCATCAGCGATGAAGAGCTTAACTTCTGTGTTCGGTATGGGTACAGGTGTATCCTCTCCTCTTTTATAACCATATTGTTTCTTTCGATTGATATACTTCGCATAACTTCGTTAAGTTTCATATCGCTCGTCGGTCACGTATCCTTAGTACGCTCCCCCTCCTTACTCATTCACTTCCATCGTTCTACTTGTATCTGAATCGAAATATTTTTCATTTGTTATTTAAACATAAGATCTTTTGGTGGAGACAAGGAGATTCGAACTCCTGACCCCCTGCTTGCAAGGCAGGTGCTCTCCCAACTGAGCTATGCCCCCATCTCTTTCGATTGATATACTTCGCATAACATCGAAATATTTTATCTGATTGTACTTTGCACAATCAAAACTGCATATCATCTCTTTTCAAACATATACTTCGTATTACTTCGTTAAACTTCGTATCGCTCGTCAGTCACATAGCTTAGTATGCTCCTTCCTTACTCACTTGTTTGCCTCATACTACTCGCATATCTTTGAAAATACCTTATATTAGTAGGTTAAGTCCTCGACCTATTAGTACAAGTTAGCTTAATACATTACTGCACTTACACTTCTTGCCTATCTACCACTTACTCTTAATGGGGTCTTACTTCTTTCGAATGGGATATCTTATCTTGAGGTTGGCTTCGTGCTTAGATGCCTTCAGCACTTATCCGTTCCGCACATAGCTACCCAGCTGTGCCTTTGGCAAGACAACTGGTACACCAGTGGTGCGTCCATCCCGGTCCTCTCGTACTAAGGATAGCTCCTCTCAAATATCCTACGCCTGCGACGGATAGGGACCGAACTGTCTCACGACGTTCTGAACCCAGCTCGCGTACCACTTTAATGGGCGAACAGCCCAACCCTTGGGACCTACTCCAGCCCCAGGATGTGATGAGCCGACATCGAGGTGCCAAACCTCCCCGTCGATGTGAACTCTTGGGGGAGATCAGCCTGTTATCCCCAGGGTAGCTTTTATCCGTTGAGCGATGGCAATTCCACTTTCTACCACCGGATCACTAAGCCCGACTTTCGTCTTTGCTCGACTTGTTAGTCTCGCAATCAAGCTCCCTTTTGCCTTTGCACTCTTCGCATGATTTCCGACCATGCTGAGGGAACCTTTGGACGCCTCCGTTACTCTTTGGGAGGCGACCGCCCCAGTCAAACTGTCCGCCAAGCACTGTCCCGTACCTTGCTTCAAAGGTTCCGGTTAGAACTCACATAATCAAAGGGTGGTATCCCAAAGTTGGCTCCTGTAAATCTGACGACCTACATTCTCTGCCTCCCACCTATTCTGTACATTAATTACATAAATTCAATACTAAGCTACAGTAAAGCTCCATGGGGTCTTTCCGTCCTGTCGCAGGTTTCCGGCATCTTCACCGGTACTACAATTTCACCGAGTCTGTTGTTGAGACAGTGCCCAAATCGTTACGCCTTTCGTGCGGGTCGGAACTTACCCGACAAGGAATTTCGCTACCTTAGGACCGTTATAGTTACGGCCGCCGTTTACTGGGGCTTAAATTCAAATCTTCGATTTCTCTAAACTCTCCTCTTAACCTTCCAGCACCGGGCAGGCGTCAGCCCCTATACTTCACCTTTCGGTTTCGCAGAGACCTATGTTTTTGGTAAACAGTCGCTTGGGCCTTTTTTCTGTGGCCTACTCTCGTAGGCACCCCTTCTCCCTAAGTTACGGGGTCATTTTGCCGAGTTCCTTAACAACAGTTCTCTCGCTGGCCTTAGGTTTCTCACCTTACCCACCTGTGTCGGTTTTCGGTACGGGCTACTTGTATCTGGATAGAAACTTTTCCTGTCAGTGTGAAATCATTAACTTCGCTACTTTATTCGCTCCCCTTCACAGCTCATATTATCAAGCATACGGATTTGCCTTTATACTCTAACTTGCTGCTTGGACGTGCTCTTCCAGTCGCACGCTTTAACTATCCTCCTGCGTCATTCCTTCTCCTCTTTGGCGATACTCGTAGGTACAGGAATCTTAACCTGTTATCCATCAGCTACGCATCTCTGCCTCGCCTTAGGCCCCGACTTACCCTGAGCGGACGAACCTTCCTCAGGAATCCTTGGGTTTTCGGCCTGTGTGATTCTCACACACATCTCGCTACTCATGCCAACATTCTCTCTCGTATCTTGTCCACAGTCTCTTTCGATTCTGCTTCGTCCTATCATACGATGCTCTTCTACCACTCACGTCTTGCGTGAATCCAAAGCTTCGGTAGTATGTTTGAGCCCCGGTAATTTTCGGCGCAAAACCACTCGACCAGTGAGCTATTACGCACTCTTTTAATGTATGGCTGCTTCTAAGCCAACATCCTGGTTGTCTGTGCAATTTCACATCCTTTTCCACTTAACATACATTTGGGGACCTTAGCTGTTGGTCTGGGCTTTTTCCCTCTTGACTATGGATCTTATCACTCATAGTCTGACTGCCTTTTATCATATATTGGTATTCGCAGTTTGATAGCTTTCGGTAACCTATACGGCCCCTAGAGCATTCAGTGCTCTACCCCCAATATACTTTTTTTTAAGACGCTAGCCCTAAAGCTATTTCGAAGAGAACCAGCTATCTCCGAGCTCGATTGGAATTTCACCTCTACCCACAAGTCATCCCCGAACTTTTCAACGTTCGTGGGTTCGGTCCTCCATTTCATGTTACTGAAACTTCAACCTGCTCATGGGTAGGTCGCCCGGTTTCGGGTCTATGCTGTATAACTTATCGCCCTTTTCAGACTCGCTTTCGCTTTGGATTTGAAACTTAATTTCTTTTCCTTGCTTTACAGCATAACTCGTTGGCCCGTTCTACAAAAAGTACGATGTCACTTATCGCTCCATCTGTTTGTAAGCATATGGTTTCAGGTTCTCTTTCACTCCCCTCCCGGGGTTCTTTTCACCTTTCCCTCACGGTACTTTTCTCTATCGGTTGATTAGTAGTATTTAGCCTTTGGGGGTGGTCCCCCTTTCTTCTCGCAGGGTTCCTCGTGTCCTACGATACTCTGGTACTATCTCGTGCGTCTTCTTGTTTCGATTACCGGACTTTTACCGTCTTTGGTGTAGCTTCCCAGACTACTTCTTCTTCAATACCTCGTCACTTTCTTGATAGTCCTTACCCCATTTAAGTTTCCTTATATGGTTTGGGCTCCTCCCATTTCGCTCGCCGCTACTTTGGGAATCGATGTTTCTTTCTTTTCCTCCACCTACTTAGATGTTTCAGTTCGGCGGGTTCCCTTCCTATTACCTATTTATTCAGTAATGGATACTTAATATCTCTATTAAGTGAGTTTCCTCATTCGGATATCTATGACTATAACGGATGTTTGCTCCTTATCATAGCTTTTCGCAGCTTGCCACGTCCTTCTTCGGCTCTAATCACCAAGGCATTCACCTTATGCTCTTTCTTCCTTAACCTTTTCGTTTTTTTATCCTTAGTTTTCTCTAAGTTGACCTTGCTATTTGTTTACTTGGTGTAAATTGTATAATCCTTTGACTTTTTATTCGGAAAGACTTAATATTTTATTTTTGTCTTTCTTCCTTTTTGTCTGCGTTTTATACTTTGATGATATGCAGTTTTCATTGTACAAATTTCATTTCGTTTGATATACTTCGTCTAACTTCGTTAAGTTTCGCATCTGTACTCAGTTACATACTTTAGTATGCTCCTTCGTCCTTTGCTCGCTTGCCTCGTTATACTCGTATCTGAAACAAAATTATATTTTTTGTTGTTTTATGAACAACAAAAATCGGATAGTAAACTTTTTTCTCCTTAGAAAGGAGGTGATCCAGCCGCACCTTCCGATACGGCTACCTTGTTACGACTTCACCCCAGTTACTAAGTTCACCTTAGGCAGCTTCTTCTTTCGTTAGATCACTGACTTTGGGTGCCCTCAGCTCCCATGGTGTGACGGGCGGTGTGTACAAGACCCGGGAACGCATTCACCGCAACATTCTGATTTGCGATTACTAGTAACTCCGACTTCATGTAGGCGAGTTTCAGCCTACAATCCGAACTTGGACCGTTTTTTTCAGGTTTGCTCTTCTTCACAGATTCGCTTCTCTTTGTTACGGCCATTGTAGCACGTGTGTAGCCCTAAGCATAAGGGGCATGATGATTTGACGTCATCCCCACCTTCCTTTAGGTTATCCCTAACTGTCTTACTAGAGTGCCTGCCTTTACGCACTGGCAACTATTAATAGGGGTTGCGCTCGTTGCGGGACTTAACCCAACATCTCACGACACGAGCTGACGACAACCATGCACCACCTGTGTGGGATGTATACCCGAAGGTATTATTACGACTTTACATCGCTTTTCATCCCCATGTCAAGCTTAGGTAAGGTTCTTCGCGTTGCTTCGAATTAAACCACATGCTCCGCTACTTGTGCGGGTCCCCGTCAATTCCTTTGAGTTTTATTCTTGCGAACGTACTCCCCAGGCGGAACACTTATTGCGTTTGCGCCGGCACCGAGATTCCTCCCGACACCTAGTGTTCATCGTTTACGGTGTGGACTACCAGGGTATCTAATCCTGTTTGCTACCCACACTTTCGTGCCTCAGCGTCAGTTTTAGTCCAGAAAGTCGCCTTCGCCACCGGTATTCCTCCCAATATCTACGCATTTCACCGCTACACTGGGAATTCCACTTTCCTCTCCTATACTCAAGCTTAATAGTTTCAAGGCCGAACAGTAGTTGAGCTACTGCCTTTTAACCTTGACTTAACAAGCCGCCTACGCACCCTTTACGCCCAGTAATTCCGGATAACGCTTGCCCCCTACGTATTACCGCGGCTGCTGGCACGTAGTTAGCCGGGGCTTTCTTGTATGGTACTGTCATTTTTTTCTTCCCATACGACAGAACTTTACGACCCTAGGGCCTTCTTCGTTCACGCGGCGTTGCTGCATCAGGGTTCCCCCCATTGTGCAATATCCCCCACTGCTGCCTCCCGTAGGAGTTTGGACCGTCTCTCAGTTCCAATGTGGCCGTTCACCCTCTCAGGTCGGCTACTGATCGTCGCCTTGGTAGGCTTTTACCCCACCAACTAGCTAATCAGACGCAAGCTCGTCTATAACCGCCTCAGCTTTGATATACAATATTCCCATATCATATATTTTATCTCGTATTAGCTAACATTTCTATTAGTTATTCGTGTGTTATAGGTTGATTACTTACGTGTTACTCCCCCGTCCGCCACTAAGTCTTATATTCCATCCGAAAACTTCACATATGACTTCGTTCGACTTGCATGTGTTAGGCACGCCGCCAGCGTTCATCCTGAGCCAGGATCAAACTCTCAATTAAAATTTGACTTCTCTCAGCATTATTTATCCTTACTGACTTTGTTTGTTTGGTACATTTAACTTATTCTTCATAAGTCTTCTTTGTTTACTATCCGATTTTCATTGTTCATCTGTCCTTTGACAGCTCGTTTATTATATCTCTTATCTTTCTCCCTGTCAAGTACTTTTTTTTACTTTTTTTATTTTCTTTTTTTACTCTCTCACTGAGAGCTTTATCATATTATCATATTTACTTATGCTTAGTCAACTGTTTTTTTTATTTTTTTTTACTTTTTTTATTTTCTTGTCCTTTTTATTATTTTTATTGTTTTTTATCCTTTATTTGATTATATACTTTATTCCATTATTTTGTTTTTTCGTTTCGAATTTTATTATTCTTAATTATACATATGATTACATATTATATTTTTCTTTTTTTATTCTCATTATTTTTTATATGACACTATGCACTAATTAAAACTATATTATATATGATTAAAAATTTGCGTTTTTTCTTTATAAAATAAAAAACCAGAATATCGTCTCTACTCAAATTCAAGTCCCGAGATCACTCAGGTGGGTATCTTGCTTTGGCTATCTGAGGTCCAAAATATGTCCTAATTGAACACTAAGGCTTATCATTGACCAATAGACTACGATTCCCGTATACAAATTGTCGGTTGAATTTAAAATAGATTGACATATATTCCAGTAATTTTCTTTAATTATACAATAATATTGTTTTTTTTTCAATAAAATTATTAAATTTTGATTAAAATAATTTCATTTTTAATTGTTTAGTGTGCTTTTTCTTTCCACTAAGGTATATGGCAATATCATTTCATTTATTTTCTTTTCTTTTGATTTTTCTCTATTTTCTATATCTTTTACTATCATTCTTGCACAAACAGCTCCCATATCATACAAAGGCAAGGATATTGATGTTATTCCAGGTCTTATGATTTTAGTAATCTGAGTTTCATATACCTGAGCAACTTTCACATCATCAGGAACAGCTTTCCCATTGTCTTGTAAATAATATAAACTTCCAAGCGTCGCTTCATCTATTGATGATATTATAGATTTGATATTTTTATTTTTTTTCATTGCGGATTCTACCAATTTATATGTTTTTTCTACTGTATCCGCTCCATATATTATTTTACATTTACTTAATTTTATATTTTTTTTCTTCAAAGCTTTTTTTAGAATTTCTTCTTTGCTGCTTTCTTTATAATCATCTTCTTTTTTTTCAGGCCTTAAATAAATGATATCTCTGTCATCTTTATCAGTAACTTTTTCTATCAGCTTGACAAATGCCTCTACTCTGTCAACATCTACATAGTCTATTCCCGGAATCATAGGTGTACCTAATGTGTAATAAACTGTCGGAATTGCGGATTTTTTTAATTTCTTGTCGAGTTCTTCATTGATGTTTTGAGTTATAAATATTATTCCTGCAACTTGTTTGGACTTCAATAGATCTACATAAGCTATTTCTTTACTGCTTTCGCAATAAGTGTTGCATAATATAGTGTCATATTCATACATTCTGGCTATTTCTTCAACTCCGTTTAAAAATTCACTCATAGTATATTGAGATGAACCAGGTGTTATTACACCTATGAGTTGACTTTTTTTCATAACTAAGCTTCTTGCTACAGGATTTGGTACATATCCTGTTTCTTCTATAACTTTGAAAACTCTATCTCTTATATTACTACTAACTGGTTTTGAATCGTTTATTACTCTTGACACCGTTGATATTGATACCCCCGACATCCTTGCTACATCTTTAATTGTAACCGGCATTTTACCCTCCTAATTCTTTCTAAATATTATTTTTCGATAAATTAAAATTCAAAATTTTAAATAAATGTCGAATTATTATAGATGTAATTCATATTTAAAACAAAAAATTAGTTAAAGATACAAATTTATTAATAAAAATAATATAAATCTCTATCAAAAGTATAATACCAGTTAGTATTTTTTATAGCTACTGTTCAAAACTTTTAATACTTAAATCTTGCTATAAATGTTATAAAGCTATTCACCAACTTTTGAAACGATAATTATATTAATCTTAAATCAAATTTTTAACATTTAAATTATATAATAAAAAAAGAAATATTGCAATAAAAACGTTTTATTTTTATTATTAACATTATAAAATATTAATCCGATATTGTAATAATAATCATTTATAATCACAAAAATTTTAGATTTGATTACTTTATATTTTGTTGATTAGCAATAATTTTGTTGTAATGTAATTACATGGCGATTTAATGTTTTTTAGTATTATACTAAAAGTTAATAGAATAATGGATATTTCTGTTTTTAAGAGTTTATTTGCTAAGCAAATCAAGTATATTTAAAATATAATTTTTATCCATTAATTAAATATTAGTATTAATCATTTGATTAGATAATATGAATGAAAAATAAAATAAACTATTCATAATTTTTAAAAAAAAGATTGCACTTGATATAAATGCAACCTCTAATCATATTTCCATACATTATTTATTTTTTGGTATGTAGCGTAGTCACTACAATATCAGGCTTGTTGAATAATCTCACAGTAAATATAGTTCTTCCAAGACCCCTACTTAATATCATTGTTGTATCACTTTTTTTATAGATACCGCCTGTATATTTAGGAAAAAAGCCTTCACCAGGAGTTAAAAGTCCTTTACCAAATAATCTTACCTGTCCTCCATGCGCATGACCTGAAAACACTAAATCTACTTTATTTTCTACATATATTTCAAATTTTTCAGGTCTGTGAGAAAGTAATATTGCCAGCTTCTCTTCATCTATATATTTTTTAATATGTTTCAGCTTCTCTTCAAATATGACGTACCTTGTTTTTTTGTCATAAAACGAAGGATCCTTTAAACCGTATATTTGGATAAAATCATTCTTTTTTAGTATTTTCTCCATCTTATTATCTATAATCTTTATTCCGAACGATTTTATAATTTTACTATGCTTTTCCCAATTTTTGTCTCTTTGTTCATGATTTCCTGTTACAAAATATACAGGATACAGCTTTGATATCTGTTTCAAAAATATAAGTGAATTTTTTATCTTATGTGTATAGCTATAATATATATCTCCTGTTATTACTATTATATCAGGAGTTTCTTGTATTATTTTTTTCAGCAGTCTTTTTTGATTTTTTCCAAATAACTTATTATGCAAATCTGATATTTGCAATATTTTAAAACCTTCAAAATTATAAGGTACTTTATCAGAATTATAATCAATATATGTCTTGCTGATAGAATTATTTTCTCTATATATAAATCCTGCAAGCAAAAATGAACATAGTGTTGTAAGTTTAAATATATTCTTTTTCATAAATAATACCTTTTCATCAACAAAAGCTACTATTAATAATTATTTTATATCTTTTACTTCATACCCAGTATCATCCACAGCTTTTCTAAGCACCTCTTTATCAATAGGTATATCAGATGATATTATAGCTGTTTTTTTGATATGTGATGCTTTTACTTTTTCTACACCAGGCACTTTTCTTAGGGCATCAGCTATGTGGCTTTCGCAATGTCCACACATCATACCTTCTATCATCATAGTTGTAGTATATTTATATTTTTTTTCAAAAAGTCCGAACATAACATCCTCCTTATATGCAAGATAAATAATTAAATATTTTGTTAATATTCTATTATTGTAAGCAATCTAAGCAATAATCTATAAAACTGTTTTTAAATAAATCAATATTATAAAATATATTATGTTTAATACTTTTATAAATACTATATTTTAAACAGTATAAAAAATTATAGCACATTTATATCAAAAAAACAATTTTTCAAATAAAATTTAATTTCACTTTTTATGTTTATCTCACTCTTAAAAAAATTATTCATTATTGGATCTTTGGCGTTTTCTGTCATATCTTACAGATTTTTTATCTTTATTTCCTTTTTCATTGCCATTTTTCTTATCTTGACGATTTCTATGTTCTTGATGATTTTTTCTGTTATCGGATTTTTTGTGATAACTCCTCTTATCACTTCCTGCTCTGTTTTTATTTTCAAATTTTCTATATTTTTTGCTCAATTTTAATGGCGACTCACCTGTCAATCTGACTGCAGCTTTTTTCTTATCGCTCTTTGTCATTATTTTTAGCGCAGACGCTATCAAATCTACTGCATCATAAGTTTCCAACAATGTTTTAGCAATTTTTTCAAGTTGTTCTTCTTTTCCATTTGTTATGGTATCCACTATTTTATCTGAAGCTCTTAAATATATTGCTTCTTTGGCTTGTGCACCTGTAGGATTTTTGTATTTCTCCATTTTACTTTTTGTATGGCGTTCTATCTCTTGCAAAAACTCCATTTCTTTTGGATGAACAAAAGTAAATGATATTCCTGTATTGCCGGCACGTCCTGTTCTTCCTATTCTGTGTACATAGCTTTCAATTTCTTGCGGCAAGTCAAAGTTTATTACATGTGTAACCCCTGATATATCAAGACCTCTTGCAGCCACATCAGTTGCAACAAGTATATTTATATGTCTCTTTTTAAATTTTTCCAAGACTTTTTCTCTTTTTTCTTGTCGCATATCTCCATGTATGCCTTCTACTTTGTAGTCTCTTAATTGTAATCCGTTTATAAGTTCATCAACTCTTCTTTTTGTTCTTCCAAATATTATACAAAGAGGAGGCTGATATATGTCAAGCAATCTGCAAAGAGCTTCAAATTTCTCATGTTCACTTATCTCAATATATTTTTGGTCTATCGCATCTACCGTCATTGCTTTTGATTGCACTTTTATATGTGCAGGTTCATTCATAAAAGTTTTGCTGATATTTTTTATTCTGTCAGGCATAGTAGCAGAAAACAACATAGTTATAAGTCTATTAGGCATTTCATTCAATATTTCTTCAACATCTTCAATAAATCCCATAGACAACATTTCATCAGCTTCATCTAAAACAACTGTATTTATATATTCAGTTTTTACCGTTCTTCTTCTTATATGATCCATTAATCTGCCGGGAGTTGCAACTATTATGCAAGGTCTGTCTTTTAATCTTTTTATCTGCTTTGTAATCTCTTCACCGCCATAAAGAGCTACCGATTTTGACGGATAATATTTTAACAATCTGTTTATTTCCGCACTCACTTGCAAAGCAAGTTCTCTTGTAGGCGTCATTATAACAGACTGTATTTTTTCACTTTCAAAATCTATATTTTCTATTATAGGTATCCCGAATGCCACTGTTTTTCCGGTACCTGTTTGAGATTGTCCTATAACATCTTTTTTTTCAAGCGCAATAGGTATTATTTGCTCCTGAATTTGTGTCATACTTTCAAATCCCATATCATCTATGGCTCTCAATATATTCTCATTAATACAGTTTATTTCTCTAAAATTCATACATTCTCCCTTTACATCTACAATGTTCATATGAATATGAACTAAACCAAAACCTAATAGAGCAAAAATAATTCTATTAATGATACCAAGTTTCAGATTATAACATAACTCTATAATTCAACTGCCTAAATAAGCATATAATTAAAAAACGGCTTAATATAGGTCTTTATTCAAAAAATAATAAAATATTTATGATTTTTACACAATTATTGATATAAAATTATACCATTAAAATTAATATACCATATATATTTAAAAAAATATCACAATTTATATAAAAAACTAAGGAAAATTGATTTTATGACAAAAATAAAAGCCTGATTTTTAATGAAAAAACAGGCTTTCATCTGATTTTGACATTATCAACATTTACATAATAATTTTTAACAAAATTTAACCGAGAAATAATTCTCGGTTAAATGAATTGTCTAATTATTAAAGTTTAACTACATTAGCAGCTTGTGGTCCTCTTGCTCCTTCAGTTATTTCAAACTCTACTGCTTGTCCTTCGTCAAGAGTTTTGAATCCATCTGTTTGTATAGCTGAGAAATGTACGAATACATCGTCTCCGCCTTCTCTTTCTATAAATCCGAATCCTTTTTCTGCATTAAACCATTTTACTTTTCCAGTCATTGTAAATGCCTCCTTAATAAATATAATTTTTAGTAACTCAAAAACTGTGGAACTTTTAAAAAAACATTACGTGTGACCCTTATTGTAAATAAAATTATATTATTAAGGCAAACAAAAACATTTTTTTACTTCCAAATTTATTCAATTACATTTGATAGAATAACACAGTTTTTCTAAAAAAGCAAGTATAATATTAACTATTTTAAGCTTTACAAAAATGAAAATTACAACATTTTACAAAAATATTACACAATTCATATTTCAAATATATTTATTATAAAGAAGCTACTAAGTTTTTATAATATTAACTGATTACTGCAAAATTTCATACTCTTTATTTGTCAACTCAAGTTTTTCATTTACACCTGATGTTATATAAACTTTTTTATCTTTTGTCACAAATATAGCTTCAACGCCAGGTGTGTTTTCTATTAATTTAAGTCCCTCATCTACTCCAAGCGCAAATGTAGTTGTAGACAGCGCATCTGCCACCATTGAATTTTTTGTAAGTATAGTTGTTGACATAAGTTCATTATCTATAGGATAACCTGTCGAAGTTGATAATATATGGTGATAACGAACACCGTCTTTTATAAAATATCTTTCATATACACCTGATGTAACTATGCTTTCATCTTGAGTTTTATATATCCCAAAATAGGTGTTTGCATCTTGCGAAAAAGGATCTCTTATTCCCACCTTAAAATCTTCTCCGTTTTTACTTCCATGGACATATACATTACCACCCAAGTTTACTATTGCAGATTTCACATTATTTTCTTCCAATATCTTAATTATTTCATCAGCAACATATCCTTTTGCTATCGCTCCAAGGTCAATGACCATACCCTCGTCTTGCAAAAATACTGTTTTATCAGTATCATTAAGCACCATTTTTTTATAATCTATTTTTGCAAGCGCTGATTTTATTTCATCATCTGAGGGCACTTTTTCCTTATCAGTACCTATTCCCCACAGCTTTACTAAATCTCCTACCGTTATATCAAATTTACCCCCAGACAATTTGCTGTATTCGATAGAGCTTTTTATAACATAATATGTGTCTTCTGAAACTTTTACAGGCTTAATACCTGCATTTTTATTTATTTCAGATACTTCGCTGTTATCTGAATTAAGTGTAAATTTTTCTTCCAGTTCCTGCACTCTTTCTTGTACTTGCTTATATATTGTATCTTTATCAACATCTTCATCTCTTATGTTTAATGTAAGTATGGAGTTTAAGAAAAACAGTTTATCTTGCAACAACATCTTTTCATCCGATTGTTGCTCCTGTTGTTGAGATACTTCTCCTTGTTCTTTTTTTACTTTTATATCCTTATTTGAGCCACAAGCAGAAAACAATAAAATCGATCCGATTATACAAGAAAATATTTTTATATTATTTTTTTTCACAGTTTAAATATCCTTTCTAAATAAAGCAATTTATTATTTAAAAATTTTTTTCAATAAATACTATCATAAAAAAATAATATTTTCAATACGCGAATACTTAATGTTATACTAAAAATTACTTTCTCATATGTTGAAATTACAATTTCAGCAAAATTTGTATCTGTTGGGATTATCTTTATTTTCACAAGAATAGAAGTCGTCTATATTTATAGTTAATTCTTCTGATATTTTTTTTATCATATCTTTATCATTTTCATCGTAATATAATATGCAAACTCCACAGCAATGATCAGCTTCTCTCGGTGTAGGAGCTAAAGTTGATTTAATTTTTTTATCTTCCATAGCTTGATATAATGCCATAGCATCCATAGAATTTGATACTAATACATAATGTTTCATTTCCATAATATTAACTAAGCATTTCTATGAATGCGCCTATTCTTGTTTTTAATTGCTCTGCATCTTCATCTGTATAGTCTGTTTCTATTCCTATACAAGGTATTCCTGCATCCGCTAAGGCTTTTTCTACGAAATATCCTTCTATATCATAGATGTTGCAGAATTTAAGATTGACATCTATTACTCCATCAGCCTTATATTCTTTGGCAAGCCTTATTATATCATCTATCCTTGACTTATTAGGTGTAAAACATGCACAGTTTATATTACCTAAATATCTTTGTGCCAAATTTTCAATCATTTTTTCCATGGATGTTTTTTCTTCATTTACAAGTGCTTCACTATATCTTATGCCTGTACACATTTCCTCGCATACCACAGCTCCGCCACTTGTTTCTATTATTTGATGTAATTTCCAGTTAGGTATTGATAAAGGTGTACCTGTTAAAAGTATTCTTTTTGTACCTTTTTCATATACGCTAAAATTATCCTTTTTCCTTTGTTCAAGCTCATCACATAGAATATTTACCATCTGTGCAAATCTCTTAGGATCATCATAAAAAGCTATCTGAGTTATAAGCAATACATCTCTACCGCTTATAGGGATATTTTCCATTTTTCTAAATTCATTTAATCTTTGAAGAGCTTTTCTCTTGGCATTAACAGTCAATATAGCATCATACAAACTGTCTTGTGTAACCGTATTTCCTGTAAGCTCTTCCAATTTTTCTATATAATTTTTTATTTCCTTCTCCCATTTTTCAAAATCATCTTGTCTTTTCATCTGCGGTATGTCCATTATGTACATAGGAGCATCTTCTGAAAGCACTTCCCAAGCTTTTTTCTTACCGTCACAAGTGGTTTCACCTACAAATAAATCACATATTCTAAAAAATGGACAAGTTCTATCAAATCTTGCTCCTAAAGATGCTTTTATAAGTGGGCATGTCGCTGTAGGCAATACTTTTTCTCCACCCGGAACCCAAAATTGGGAGCCTGAACATAGACCTGTCGCTATTGCACCCGCTGCTATAACTACTTCGTCCGGAACGTGAATACAAAAACTTCCTACTACTTTTCCTCCATTTTTTTGATGCTCTATCAATTCTGAAGGACGTATACCATGTATATCTGCAACAACCATATTAAAATAATCCATCTTATTCGGTCTGTCCTTCTGGCTTAAAAATACATCTCCAAAAGCCTGCGGTAAAGCCTCACATAGTAAATCATGAGTTTCAACATCCATGCCAAGTTCTTGCCACATTTTGTGATTGTCTGCCATTTTTTTATACCTCCCAATATTTATTTTCTTAATAATTTATATATAAAGGTGCATCATATATACATCCTTTACAAGCTATATCAATATTTTTAATACCTTGCTTAAGCAATATGTCTTTTTCAAACTGATTTGATATGTTTTCATATATTCCGTATGGGCAAGGTGTATATATGCTCTTCTTATTTTTATTTCCCAAAGATAAATTTTTACTTATATCATCAAGAAAAGTTATTCTCTCATCTAATGATATTATGTATTTTGAAAAAAAATTGAGCATAAATTTTTCTTTCATAGATAAATTTGAATTTTCTATTTTTTCGTATAAGTTTTCAATATACTTCAACTTTTGTTTCTGTAAATCATATACATTATTGTCAAATTTTCTTCCATAAACTCTTTCTATCACACTTGACAATTTTTCATTATTTGAATATACCTCTACAACTTTATCTGTATTTTCACAAAAAGCATTATAAATATTCGTACATATATCCGATAAAAGATACATTTTTGATGAAAAGAGCAATGGACATTTTCCTGTTTTCATATATATAATCGTACTTCTTATAGTGTCGCAAGAGTCATATTCTCCATACTCAAAAATATGCGAATCCACTCCTACGATAGGAATTACTACAAGTCCATATGCATATAAAAAAGCTTCATCTATCCCTTCGCCAAATATACCTATTACATTGTTTTCAGTTTTCATCTTCATCAAAGTATCTACATAGGCTCGTCTTCTATACTCAACCATAGTTTGCACTATATCCGTCATCCTAACAATGCAGCTCCTATCGCACCCGCAAATCTTGCATTTTCATCAGTAAAAACTTCTTTCCCCAATTTTTTTGTAAGTTCTTTTATCATATACTCGGAATCACAAAATCCGCCTGTCAAAAAATATCTTTCGCTCTCTTTTTTCTTCATCACAAGCGATACTACTTTTGTACATATAGAGTTAACTACACCTGATGCTATATCTTCCCTTGGTGTACCTTTTCCCATAAGAGATATAATCTCCGACTCTGCAAATACTGTACACATAGAAGAAATCTTGATTTCTTTTCCTTTTTTTGCATATTCAAACATCTCTGCAAGGCTGAGTCCAAGCCTGTTAGCCATTATCTCCAAAAACTTACCTGTTCCTGCCGAACATTTGTCATTCATCAAAAAATCCATTACATTGCCATTTTTTATCTTGATTATTTTTGTATCTTGGCCACCTATATCAATAACTGTAACATCATCCTTAAACATATGCGAAGCACCCTTAGCATGGCATGTTATTTCTGTTACAGTTTTATTTGCATAAGGTACACTTACTCTGCCATAACCGGTTGCAACTATACTTATATCTTTAAAATCAAAACCTAAATCCTCAATCCATCTATGTATATCCATACTTGTCTCTTTACTGTTCCAACCACTTGGCATAAGTTTTTTATGTAAAATATTCGTCTTTTCCTCATCCATAATTACCACTTTACTTGCAGTAGAACCTATATCAATACCTATATACTTCATATATAAACCTCATTCACTAAATATTACGACATACTTATATAAATCTAATAAGTAGATTATTGTATTTTTTAACTTATATGTTTTTATACTAAAATCTTATAGAATAACGAAAAAACATAATAATTAATTTTTTCGGTAGACTATTTATATTAATTTTATACAATTATATAACTTATCCATAATTTTATTAGAAAATAGTATTACTTGCCACTTAAATAAAATTTATCAAAATGATTACACGATGAGTTTATCTGTTTTATATTTTTTTGTCAATAGATAATATTTTTTCGCAACACTTTGCCAAGAAATTGTCTATAATACAATGCCAGCACAAATATTTTTATAACGATATATATTCTTAATTGATATTTCGCTTTTTATAAAATATCCTGAATGCATAAAAATATATTTTTTCTATTTTATATAATTTTTATTTTATAGTATAATATTTTAAATTTCTCTCAAAATAATTTATTCTAAAGGAGTATATGATGTATAACGGATTTTTGACAGATGTCGATGATATAAAGGTAGGTCATTTTCAAGATTATAACGCTCTTACAGGTACTACCGTAATAATACCTGTAAACGGTGCTGTTTGTGGAGTTGATGTGAGAGGCTCCGCTCCAGGTACAAGAGAAACCGATTTGCTTAAACCTGAAAATTTAGTTGAAAAGGTAAATGCTGTAATGCTAAGCGGAGGCTCAGCATATGGACTTGACGCTGCAAGCGGAATTATGCACTACCTCGAAGAAAATGATATGGGGATGGATGTAACAGTTTGTAAAGTCCCGATAGTTGTCGGCGCAGTAATATTTGATTTGACAGTTGGTAGCAATAAGATAAGACCTGATTTTAAAATGGGGTACGAAGCTTGCAAAAACGCTACATTTAATAATAATTCCTCAGGCTGTATAGGAGGCGGTACAGGAGCTTGTGTAGGAAAGATACTCGGAAAAGAATTTTCGATGAAATCAGGTATAGGACAAGCCTCTATAACCATAGGCGATTTTAAAATAGCCGCTCTTACTGTTTTAAATGCATTCGGAGATATATATGATGCCGAAAAAAATATACAAATTGCAGGTGCATATTCAAAACAAGAAAAAAAATTTTTAGACACTATGAAAATATACGAAAAAAATTTAGACAATTATAATGTGTTCAATAAAGCCACAAATACAACAATATCCATTGTAGCGACAAACGCAAATCTTACAAAAGCAAATTGTAACAAAATATCTCAAATGGCTCATGACGGATTTGCAAGAAGTATAATACCTGTACATACTATGTTTGATGGAGATACTATATTTACATTATCAACAGGCAAAATTGATGTAGATATAAGCTTTGCAGGAGCTATGGCAGCAAAAGTCATTTCAAGATCTATAGCAAATGCAATATATACTTCAAAATCATATGATAACTTACTATCCTACCAGGATATAACAAATTAATATCATAATATCTATGTTTTAATATAATTATTTTTTAAATTTTATAGCATTTTTTATAAATAAGTAGTATAATTAGCAACAGAACAGTATCTTTAAATAAAGAAGTGTATCTGGAGGACAAAATGAATAACTCAAAGACAAAGAAGATAGTCGTATCTTCTATGCTCGGAGCAATCACTGTAATACTTGGATTGACTCCATTAGGTTTCATACCGCTCGGCATTATAAATGCTACAACTATGCACATACCTGTAATAGTCGGTGCAATTTTAGAAGGCCCTGTGGTTGGAGCATCAATAGGTCTCATATTCGGTCTGTCATCATTTATCAAGGCTTTTATGGCACCTACACCAATATCATTTGTATTTTATAATCCCCTCATATCAATTCTGCCAAGAGTTCTTATAGGAATTGTATCATACTACGTATATGCAGCACTTGCCGATAAGGATAAAAAATTTTTAAAAATCATAAGCTACATATTGTATCCGATTTTTATAATATTTTTATCATATCTGCTATATCAAAATATAGTAAGTGCTCATATCTTTAATGCTGTGTTGACAACAATATTCTTAATTACATCAATAATTTTGGCATATATTACTTACAAAAGCGACTACAATAATTTTGCAATAACAGCAAGTGCTTTTATAGGTTCGATGACAAATACCGTCTTAGTCCTTGGCGGCATATATCTTATGTATGCACAGCCATATATGGAAAAGATAGGTAAACCTATTGAACAAGCTAAAAGTGCTATACTGGGAGTAAGTATAACGTCAGGTTTACCGGAAGCAGTTATATGTGTACTTATCACAACAGTCGTAGTGAATTCCGTTTCAAAAATTAAGATGGATTCCGCAATATATAACGAAAAAAAGATTAAAACCATTGCAGATTAATTATATTAATTAATGTAGATACTGTTAAGAATTTAAAAGTTTGGCTTTTTATTTAAGCCGAACTTTTTTGTTTTCTAAAAATAAATTTATTTGCAATATAACATTATTTTTATTCTAAATTCATTTTATTTTCTAACATTATAAATCTATGTATAAACAATCATAGACCATTTACATTCACTCATTTTTATGTATGTTTTTTTATTTTTTTATAAGTTTTCAAAACAAAAAATCTATACAATTCTTGCAAGAAAAAATTCAAAAAAATATTTTTTTAAAAAAATTAAAAAAATGCTTGCAAAAAAAATCAAATTGTTTTATAATTAACACAAACAAAAGAAATCATTTGCAAAAAATTAAAAAACATTTTCTTATACTTGTTTTTTTATTACAGTTTTACATAATTTATATGATTTCTTGATTATATTAAACAATAAAAATTTAAATTTAATTTTAAGGAGTGTTTTATTATGGCAACAGAATCTTTAAATCCATTAGTTAACTCTCAAAAACAATTAAAAAGCGCTTGCGACCTTTTAGGAGTAGAGCCAATAGTTTATGAATTATTAAAAGAACCTCAAAGAGTAATAGAAGTATCTATACCTGTTAAAATGGATGACGGTTCAGTAAAAGTATTCAAAGGTTGGAGATCAGCTCATAGCTCAGCTATAGGACCATCAAAAGGCGGATGCAGATTCCATCAAGACGTTTGCTTGGACGAAGTAAAAGCACTTTCTCTATGGATGACTTTCAAATGCGGTATAGTAGGTATTCCATATGGTGGTGGAAAAGGCGGAGTTTGCGTTAATCCAAAAGAATTATCAGATAGAGAATTAGAACAAGTGGCAAGAGGATATATAAGAGGAATATACAAATATATCGGCGAAAAAATAGATATACCTGCTCCGGACGTTAATACAAACGGACAAATAATGGCTTGGATGGCTGATGAATACATCAAATTAAATGGCGAAAAAATGGAAATAGGTTTTATCACAGGTAAACCGGTTGCATTCGGCGGTTCTTTAGGAAGAAACGAAGCTACAGGATTTGGTGTTGCTGTAATAACAAGAGAATTTGCAGCTAAAAAAGGTATAGATTTCAAAAAAGCTAAAACAGCTGTACAAGGATTCGGTAATGTTGGTAGATACACAGTTAAAAACGTTATAAGACAAGGCGGAAAAGTAACTGCTATAGCTGAATATGATTTCAAATCTAACAAAACTTATGCAATAGTAAATGACGCCGGATTTAAATTTGAAGAATTAGATAAATATCAAGTAGAACACAAAACATTAATAGGATTCCCGGGAGCAAAAGAAATAACTCTTGATGAATTCTGGAAATTAGATGTAGATATATTAATACCGGCTGCTATGGAAAATGCAATAACTGCAGAAAACGTAGATTTAGTAAACGCAAAAATAATATGTGAAGCCGCTAACGGTCCTGTTACTCCTGAAGCTGCCGAAATATTGATCAAAAAAGGTATAGATATCTGCCCTGATATACTTACTAACTCAGGTGGAGTTCTTGTTTCCTACTTTGAATGGGTACAAAACCTATACGGATATTATTGGTCAGAAGCAGAAGTTGAAGAAAAACAAGAAATAGAAATGGTAAAAGCATTCAACAATATCTGGCAAACAAGAGAAACTTACAATGCACCTACAATGAGAGATGCAGCATTCGCATTCTCAGTTAAAAAAGTAGCTGAAGCCATGAAACTAAGAGGTTGGTACTAAAATTTGATACAATTAAAATAATTGTATCAGCAATGGAATTGATATTACGATTTAACATATAAAACATACCCTTTCCAAAAAAAAATCTCGTCACTTAAAGTGATGAGATTTTTTTTGGAAAAAAATTTTTCAACATTTAATCTAAATAGTATTCAGCATTACATAAGCTATTATTAATACGTTTCCAAACTCAAAAACAACTGATATTTTCCATGCCAAGCAAGCTCGACGGTTCCTATCTCTCCACTTCTATGTTTTGCAAGTATGACCTCTGTTACATTTTTTTTATCTGTATCAGGATTATATATCTCATCTCTGTATAAAAACATAACTATATCGGCATCTTGCTCTATTGCCCCTGATTCTCTCAAATCTGACAGCATAGGTCTGTGATTAGTCCTTTGTTCAGGCGCTCTTGAAAGCTGTGACAATGCTATTATAGGGCAACCCAACTCTTTTGCAAGAATTTTAAGCCCCCTTGATATTTTGGATATTTCCTGTTGTCTGCTCTCTGTCCTTACTTCCGACTCCATTAATTGAAGATAGTCTATAACTATCATATCAAGCCCTTTTTGCATTTTCAGTTTACGACATTCTGAGCGTATTTCAAGCAAATTTATTCCTGCCGTATCATTTATATAAATAGGATATTTCGTCATAACAGATATTGCGTTTATGAGTTTTTGCCAATCTTCTTCTTCAAGTTCTCCTGTTTTTAATTTTTTCAGTTCAACTTTGCTTTCAGCTGACAAAATTCTCTGAGCTAATTGCGTTTCGCTCATCTCCAAGGAAAACACTGCAACTTTTTTTCCGTCTTTTGATGCATTGTGTGCAAGATTTAGTGCAAATGCGGTTTTTCCTGTAGCAGGTCTTGCAGCAACAAGTATTAAATCAGTTTTTTGCCATCCATTTGTGATGTGGTTGAGATCTATAAATCCTGTTGTAATTCCTGTCATAGAGCCTTTATTTTTATAATTTTGCTCTATTACGCTATATGTATCTGTAAGCACATCTTTTATATGATGAAGTGTTGATTTTGTCTTTTCTTGAGAAATATTAAATATTGTATGCTCTGCTTCATCAAGCACATTTTCTACCGATTTCCCTGATTTTGCCGTATTTATTATGTCTTGAGATGCTTTTACCAATTTTCTCAAAGTAGATTTTTCTTTTACTATTTTAGCATAATGTACAGCATTGCTTGAATAATCAGGCATTGATGGGAGTTTGGATATGTATTCATATCCACCTACTTCTTCTATATTTACAGAATTTTTTATGGCATTTGTAAGCGTTAAAAAATCTATCGGCTTGCTTGAGGTATACAATTCAAGCATAGCTTTATATATGGCTTTATGTGCATCATAATTAAAATCATCCATAGATAGTATATTGGATATTTCTATTATTGTATCGTTATCTATAAGTATAGAGCCGAGCACAGATTGCTCGGCTTTTGCAGATACGGTTATATCATTATCTTGTTGATTATTATTTTCCATAATCATCACCTAAATTTGTTCTATTTCTACTTTTAAATCACACACTACATTTGTAAATAGTTTAAGTTTAACTGTAAAACTGCCTACCATTTTTATAGGCTCTTTTAAATCTATCTTCTTTTTATCCACAGATATATTTTTTTGTTTTTTCAATTCGTCTTCTATATCTTTTGATGTTATTGAACCGAATAATTTTTGTCCTTCTCCTGCCTTAGCTTTTATAATGAGTTTGTCATTATCTAATTTTGATTTTATACCAAGTGCTGCTTGTCTGTCTATTTCCATTTTATGTTCTTTTGCACTGTTTTGTTGGTTGAGTAAATTTAGATTTTGAGTTGTAGCCTCTTGTGCAAATCCCTTAGGTATCATATAATTTCTTGCATATCCATCTGATACTTCTTTTATTTCTCCTTTTTTTCCTGTTCCTTTTAAATCTTTCAATAATATTACTTTCATTTATTGTACTCCTCCTTAAGATATATTTTTACGGTTTCTTCTACTAACTTTATTACTTCATCTACAGATTTGTTTCGTATTTGCGTTGCAGCGGTATCTATATGTCCTCCGCCTCCTAATTTTTCCATTATAACTTGTACATTTATATTTTCAATAGAACGTGCAGACACTTGCACTGTTCCATTAATACCTTCTATTACGACAAAACTTGCCTGTATTCCTTTTATTCCCAACAGTTCATCAGCTATTTGAGCGGCTATTAAAGATGGACCTTTAATTTTTTTATCATATGATGATATAGCGATTATATCCTCTATTATTCTTGCATTTTTTATACAATCCGCTTTTATTATAAAGTTTTCAAAATCTCCCTTGAAGAATTTTTTTATTTCTAACGGATCTGCTCCATTTTTTCTCAAAAATGCTGCAGCTTCAAAAGTACGAACTCCTGTATTAAATGCAAAATTTTTGGTATCTAAGGTTATTCCTGAGAGCAATGCCTCTGCCGTAAGCACATCCAATTTTGCACCGTCTTTTACGTATTGCACGAGTTCTGTTATCATTTCACTTGCAGACGATGCATAGGTTTCATGGAATGTAAGCACTGCCTTATCCAAAAATTCTATTCCACGTCTGTGATGGTCTACGAGAACAATTTTATCAACAATTTCTGTTAACTGTGGCATTTCTGTTAAAGACGCTTTATTAGTGTCAACTACTATAAGCAAAGTTTGCTCATTAATATATTTACTCGTTTCATCATGAGTTATGAATATATCTTTATATCCTTCAGTATTTTTTATCTTATAATATAAATCGTCTATCGACTTATTTGAAGATGATAATACTATTTTTACAGGTGATTCCAACATATTACAGATAGCAACTATACCCATGCACGCCCCTATAGCGTCCAAATCAGGATATGAATGTCCCATTACAAGGACATTGGAAGATTTTTTTATCAAATCTCTCATGGCATGTCCGACAATCCTTGCACGAACTCTTGTTTTCTTTTCAACAGCTTTTGATTTACCGCCATAAAATACGGTTTTATCATATATCTTGCAGACAGCTTGATCACCACCACGACCAAGAGCCATATCAAGAGCCGACATTGCATTTTTGTTTGTATATGCCAGATTTTGCTCATAAGTAGATGCACCGATAGATAGAGTTACAGGTATAGTGTTTGACAGTTCTATCTCTCTCAAATCATCCAATATACTGAATTTTTCGTCTTCTGCCTGTTTTAACATAGGCTCATTGAATACACAGAAAAATTTATCCTTAGATAATTTAGTAAGTACACCATCCTTTTTCTCTACCCAAAACCTTATATGTCTTTCTATATCGGCTTCAAGCAAAGGTCTGAAATCATCAGCTGCAGACTCTACAACATCATTAAAATTATCCACCTGTATTGATAAAATTACAGGTTTAATTTCATTATACTTATCTATAAGAGATAATTCACTACTTATATCAAAAAAATACACCGCATATTTTTTCGCCTTTTGATTGTTTTTAGCAATGTCCACCGTCTGTATCTTATAGTGTTTATCACCTACCACATAATCATCAATAGATATCATCTCTTCATTATTCTTGGGTATAAGCTTATTTATATCAAGATTGTTAAGCAAACTTCCCAAATTTTTTTCTATAAGCTCCTCATCCGATAGCATAGTGGTCATTTTTTCATTATTCCATTTTATATTTCCATATTCATTTATAACACAAAAAGGCACAGGAAAATCGAGCATAGTTTGTTTTGATATTTCATCCATATCTATACTCAAGTTTTTGAAGTCCACCAATAAATCATTATTTTTATACTTAATTGCCCTTGCATTATAGTAAACCAAATATACAAATATCAAAAACACAAAAAGACCAATCTGTCTGTCAAAATATGATATTACAATACTCAGTACAAATATAAATGCCAGGTAAAGCTGAACTTCAGGGAAATTAAATCTTATCTTATCGTTCATTTGTCTCTCCTAAAGCTTATCTTTCTAAAATCAAAAGCCATATCCAATATTGCGATAAACGAAAGTACAAAAAATGCACTCCAAAACAAAATTATAGCAGCTATTACAGCTATAATTCTACTGTTCTTGTTTAATTTATTTATAAAAAATATCAAAACTGCAAAACCTTGTATTACAAGCATGTATATAATAAGATAAAGCACATTTGTAATAAGCCTGTCGCTATAATTTTTATCCAAAATATTAAATAAAGAACATGCATTTATAACAATCCAAAATATCAAAAAAAATACACCGAGTCTATCAGGTAATTCAAAATGACTGAAAGGTTTAAAATTCATATTTTCCTTCGGAAAAATTCTCTTAAGCAAAAACAACCCGATATATTTGCTTATAAGCGTTATAAAAAGACAAGTTATCATCACAATTGATGGAAACAGTTGCTTTGATATATTAACTATACTTTGAGCAGTGAGTTGTTTAGGCAAGGTATAATTCGGATTTATAGATTGTAGCTGTTTAGTTGACAGCTCAAAACTTTGCCTTAAATTTTCAAAAAAATCAAAACCACCTATACGCATAAAAACAGCAAGCAGTCCCAATACAGCAACAGCCATAACAACAGCGCCAACAAAATACGCTATATCTTCATTATCTTTATTTTTCATAATGTATCCCATAATAAGACAAGGTATGCAAAACACAACCAAATATATAAATGCACTTACAGGATCCAATAAAATAAAAAGCAAAAATGTATAAGCTATAAAAGATATGAATGTATATACTTTATTTTTGGATATCAATCCTATAATCATAAATATACTTCCTGTTAAAAATGAAAGTATGCTTAATGTAGGAACATAATACCCGAGTAAGGCTATGACGACCGCCAAAGTTATTAGCAAAGAAATTCTGGCCAAATCTTTATTATTAAAATTCATAATATCTCCTGCAAAAATTTCAAAAAAATATTTTTTAAATTATATCATAAAATTTAAAAAAACACAATTTATCGCTTTTCTATAATATATTCTCTTTCTTTACCAATTAATGATTATATTTACTCTAAATCTCACAAAGATGATATAATAAAATATTATAAATAAATGCTACAAACTATTTTTTATCAATATTTTTATATTGTTATTTAAATTAATAGTGAATTAACTTTTAAATGATACAAAAAATAATATATTAAAATCTTATAATAAATAAGAAAAATTAGAAATTATTCTCCTTAATCTTCTTTATTTACTATATAATTCATTTTCTCAAAATATAAGAATGTTTAGCAAACTTATGAGAAAGTTTTTATATGTTTTAATTTTAGAATACAAACAAAAAAATGTGGAATATATATATTCCACATTTTTTTGTTTGTATTAATATTGTTTAATAGGAAGTTGTAATCCAGTATAAGCTTTTTGTGAAACTGTTGTATAGTAGGTTTTTCTTCCATTAGATATTTTATAAACGTCATATCGCCTAACTTCTACTTGCATATTGACATATAAATACCAACTTCCATAACTAGGAACATTAACTGAATATCCTTTAACTCCATCCATTTTTCTTGAACCAACATTTATAGTGAACCCTATATGTTTGCCAGCTATGGTAACTCCAACTCCAACATCTGGACCACTACCTTCTTCCCAGTATATCATACCGCCATATGTAGGAAACGAAACAGGACCATAATTTTGACCGCCAGCTCTATAAGGTCCAAACCATCGTCTTGTACTCCCTACGAACTCAGTAACATATCTTGAATGATCTTGAGGTTTCATTTCATTATTTAAATAATTAGATGATATTTTACTTTCTAAATTGTTAATATAGTCTTCCATTTGCTGTTCAAATTCTTTGTCTATTTCTTCTTGAGATTTTAAAATAGTTTTTACATAAACATTATTTCTTTCTATGGTATCCAATGCATACACATTAATACTTGAAACAAATAAAGCGGTTATCAATAGAATTAGCATAATTTTTTTAGTTTTCATATAATATCCTCCTTTTCATAATAATGAAATTTTGATATAATAAACTTGCAAGTTATACATATATTCTATCAAAATTATATTATTATGTTAATTTTTTATTTTTATACTTTTAGGAGTGGTTTTTATGAAAAAACGGAAGCTTTTTATTTTGTTAATATCAGCACTTGTAATTCTAACTGTTTTAATTTCAAATTCTACACATCCTGAAAAAATTATGACAGTCGGATATCCTGAGAATATAACATCAATTTTATATGCGAGAGCGATTTATAATGAGAAAGTAATTGCAAAATTTGAAAAACTTCTTAATAACGTTGTTTTTGACGGAAACAAAATTTCACAAAGAGATGATTTGCCTGAAATAATATTGAGAATAAGCGAAAAAAATATTGAACGTACTCTTGAAATATGGGACAAAACAGAAAACGCCATATTGTCAGTAAACGAATACGGACGTATAAAAAAAGGAATAATAGACTCATCAAAGCTGAAAGTCATATTGGAAGAAATTGAAAATTTAGAGGAAGTCAAAAATCTGAAATCGGCAAATTAAATCTTTAAATTTATGACTTATTGTAATTTTATTTATTTTAAATAGTTATGCCGTAAATGTCAAAAGTCGCATTTTGGTTTTTTTTGTATATATTTCAAAAATAAATCATTATGCACAATATCTTGTAGTCTAAAATTCTAAAAATAGCTTTTGATACTCACAGTATCTTATTATATAATGTCATTGTTACCACTAACCAAAAATAATGATAGAAAATGATATTACACAAATATAATAAAAGAAAAAGTTATTTATAAACTTATTAATTTAAGGAATTATCTATTGTTGTATTAGAAATCAGTATTACTTATAAAATGTCTATTATTCTATTGAATATCGGTATTAATATAAAAAGTGGAGGTTGCCCTCCACTAAAAATTTTGCTTTCCATATTATTTTATGTTTAAATTCATAAGTGTTGAAAGTTGCGCCAAACTTACATAATTGGCACTGTTTATAAGATATACTTTCAATTTTTGGTCTTCTTTGCCGTTGACCATTATCTTTTGGTTGCTGTTTACAATCTTAGGTGCCTTTTGAGAAATTTTTGAAAGTTTTGCATTATTTCCGCTATATTTAGTATTTTTCTTCAATACTACCGATTTTGATTTTTTATCGTATTGTACGTCGAATGACTGTGCTGTATTACTGAAAGCTGCTGCAATATCTCTTACTTGGAAATATTTATCTCCGTTTATTATATAGCCTTCTATCAGTATTGATTTGCCTTCTGCTATTATCTTGTGGCTTGTAGGTATAACTTTCATATCATCTGTTTTAACTTCGCTTATTGCGTCTACTTTTGTAATCTCGCTATTAAGTATTATTCTGTTTCCATTTTCTTTATAATTTATTTTGCCGCCACTTTCTTTTATATAGTCTACCAATACATCTGACAATAGAGCATTTTCAGCAACTTTTTTTGCATTCTTAAGCATTGTATAATCATCGCCACCTATTGCCATAAAATCATTAGTTGCCAGTTTATATGATTTTTTAGTATCAAGATTTTCCCCATTTACTTTTATATCGCTAACTCTTTTTCCTGCAGGTTGTGATATATCATATGTGAATGTAAGTCCTGATACTTGCGGGAATTTACCGGCAGGTTCAGGCGCTTTATCAACTCCATGCTCCAACGCAGATGCTATTACATCACCTTTTACTTCCAAGCCTACTACGAAATTTGTGAACGGGAATGATGTAAGTATATCTCCCATTTTTATATCGCCTTTTTTAATTGATGCTCTTATTCCTCCGCCATTAGTAATTGCAACATCTGATGATATTGATTTTTTCATAGCGTCTGTAACAAGATCCCCAAGATTTGTTTCACTTGCTCTGACTTTTTCTCTAACTCCTACAAGTTCTGTTTCACTATATCCTATCACTTTATCAAGTGTAGGTTTATCCGCTGCAACCGCAACTTGTATTTCTTTTGCAATTTTTTCATCAGGTTTTATATCTTTTGCCTGTTCAAATGAAACCAAGTTTGCCTTTGCACTTTGAATTTTACCGTCTTTTATTTCGAGATTTACAACACCTATATTTTTTAAATACTCCCCTGTCTGAACTATAAGTGTATTTTTTATTTTTAAGCCTTCAGGGAGTCTTGTATGACTATGTCCGTCTATTATAAGATCTATTCCGTCGACTTCTTTTGCAAGTATATCGGAACGCTCACTTGATGATTCATCTATACCGAGGTGTGTAACCGCCACTATTATTTGTGCACCTTGTTTCTTTAATTCTTCAACTTGTTTTTTGGATGTTTGTATATAATCAAGAAAATCTACATTTGCAGTGTTTTTAGGGCTTGATTTATAAAGAGTTTCCGGTGTGGCAATTCCGAAAAATCCTATTTTAACACCGTCAATATCTTTTATAACATTGGCTTTAAAATCTTTTGTTCCATCTTTTCTAACTACATTTGCACATAAATAATCAAATTTTGCATCTTTTTCAAGAGCAATAAGTCTTTCAT
Organism: Peptoanaerobacter stomatis; assembly: GCF_000238095.2. Lineage (NCBI taxonomy): Bacteria > Bacillati > Bacillota > Clostridia > Peptostreptococcales > Filifactoraceae > Peptoanaerobacter > Peptoanaerobacter stomatis. The sequence goes on along the minus strand of NZ_JH815225.1, from coordinate 1,900,301 downwards.
ATCCGTAGTTGAAATCGTGATTTCCGGGAATGCCCACTGCAAATCCTATTTCATTCATAAGATTAAGCATATTTTTCCCTTCGGATATGTTGGCAAATGTTGTTCCATGCAAAGTATCTCCCGCATCTACAAGTAAAGTATCAGGATTTTTTGCTTTTTGTGCGTCATAAAAAGTTTTTAATTTTGCATAGCCTATGAGTTCTTTTTGATCTCCTTCAGCTCTTCCGTGAACATCGTTAGTATGTATTATTGTTATCATTTTTGTATCATCTGCAAATGTAGGTTTATAAACACTTAAGCCTAATACAAGTATGAGCGATAACATAATGCTGATACTTTTTCTGATTTTAAACATAATTCCCTCCTAAATTTTTTTAATATACTATATCAATTATACTATATAATCAAAAAAAATTCCATTATGTCAACAAAATTTAATATAGTAAAATTAACAGTTATAGGATTTTTAATAAAATAAATCCAAATTAAATATAAACTTTTTATTTATATTTAACACGTTTATAATTAAATTTTAAGTTGAGTTAAAATAAATTTACTGTTATAATTATACACAGAATTATTCAATATTTTTTAAAGTTTCTTTTTAAGGAGATAATATTAAATGGATACAAAAAAAGAATTTTTTAGAATGATGAGAGAACATTCGGAAATAGCACTTGCCACAAGCTTAAATAATACTCCTAATGTCAGAGCTGTAAATTTTTATTTTGATCCTGAGGCAAAAGTGTTGTATTTTGCAACATTTTCAGACAATACCAAAGTCTTTGAATTGGAAAAAAATACAAAGATTGCATTCACTACCATACCTAAGCATGGAACTGAACACATAAAAGCAAAGGGTATCTGTGTAAAAAGTTCAAAAACTGTATATGATTTGAAAGAGCAACTTATAGAAAAAATGGAAGGATATAGAGAGCTTATAGAGGATGTCGGTGTTTTTCTTGTAGTATATGAAATACACTTCGAAAAAGCTCAGGTAGTTTTGACTCTTGAAAATATGGATACTTATATTTTATAAATATATATTATTTATTTCTATTATTAACCATAATAATTTTTATAAAACATACAACTAAAACTGTATTAAATAAAATTTCTGTCGGCAATAGACATCACTAAATACAAGAGTTATAGAAATTTATTTATTGCCGACAGAAAAAATAAAAAAAATACTTGACAGATATAAAAATAATAGATATAATTAACGAGTTGATTGTTAATTATCAAAAAAATAAGACTCATTAGCTCAGTCGGCAGAGCACTTGACTTTTAATCAAGGTGTCCCGGGTTCGAATCCCGGATGGGTCACCATTTTATATTGATTGATGTGGCTCCTTGGTCAAGCGGTTAAGACACCGCCCTTTCACGGCGGCTACAGGGGTTCGAATCCCCTAGGAGTCACCATTTTAATCTATATATCCAATAATTGATTATTATACTTTGGTATGGATCCATAGCTCAGCTGGGAGAGCATCTGCCTTACAAGCAGGGGGTCACAGGTTCGAGCCCTGTTGGGTCCACCATTTTTTTGTGCGGATATGGCGGAATTGGCAGACGCACTAGACTTAGGATCTAGCGGGCAACCGTGGGGGTTCGACTCCCTCTATCCGCACCAGATTTTTTGTTAATGATGTGAATATCTCACGTCTTTTTTTATGCAAAAAAATATCCCTTAAATAAGTCAGTTATATCCAAGGAATATTCTTAATCATCACCTATAAAGTTTTCAGCCAATCATTGTACATTTTCATAAATTCGTCTTTCTTATCTTTTCGTATTTTGACCTTTAAAGTTATAAGCTCATCTTCTTTTTTTTCATCTTTTCTAAGTAATTCTAAAATTTCTTCATCATCTTTAAATTCACTTGCTTTTTTCAACAAATTTATGTCAAAATTTATATCATCTTTATTTTTCAATATCAATTTTTGAGTTTGATCCGGTAATTTGGCAAGCAATACAGCCATTTTTATATTTATTACAGATTCATCTATAAGCTCAAAAAATCCGCTATTCAGCATATTAAGCGATAGATAGTTTTGCACCATTCTCCCTGATATACCTAATTGGCTCGCGATTAAATCTCTTGTTTTTTCTCCTTTTTTCTTCTCAGATTTTATACGAACATATTTTTGAAGTATAGATTGTGTTTTTTCATATGTTGTAAGCTGTCTTTGTATCCAGTTTGTATCTACTATTATTTCCCTTGCTGTATTCTCGTCAATATCATCTTTTCTTTTAACTATCGCCGGAATTTTGCTATACTTTTCATCTTTCGTCATCTCATATAATGCCTTGTATGCTCTTACTCTATTGTGGCCTGAGAGTATCATATAACCGTCATTTTTTTCCCAAAGCACTACAGGATGAAGCAGGGAGTTTTTTTCTATGGATTCTATCAATTCTAAAAACTTTTCTTTCGGAAGTTTGCTGTAAAAATTCCATTCGCTGGGTGCTGATGTGAGCTTATTTATATCTATTTGAGATATATCGTTTGAAAAAACATCTATGTCAAATCTCGATTTTGCATTTTCTTCCGTATTTTCCTGTCTTTTATCTTTATCAAAAGCGGATATCCCCGAAAGATTTTTAAATCTGTCTTTATTTATTATACTTTTTTTTGTTGACAAGACTATCCACTTCCTTTGCTAAATTTTTGTAGGCAATTGACGCTCTTGACTCTGATGAAAAATTGCACACAGGTTGTCCCAAAAATTGACTTTTCTTTATATTTATATCTACAGGTATATCCGAAGACAATATTTTATCTCCAAACAAATCTCTTAAAAGTTCTCTCGTTTCATTAGTAGTAGACTCACGCTTATCAACTTTTGTTTCCACTATGCCGAGGATTTCTAAATCTTTGTTAAAAATTCTTACTTCCTCTATAAAATTGGATAAAGGTTCTAAACCTTCCACTCCGAACGCCGATAATTCAACAGGTATCAATACATAATCTGACGATACCAAAATATTGTAATTTAAAAGCCCCAAAAATGGACAAGTGTCTATTATTATATAATCATATACTTCGCTTTGTTTTAGAGGTGTAATTATTTTTTTAATCACATTTTCTTTATCATTTTTACCAACAAGCTGCATATCTACAGCAGAAAGCATATAATCAGATATTACCATATCAATATTTTCGTAGTTAGTCTTGCTTATAAAATCAGACAGGTCTTCTTCCAATGAAACAGCTTTGTATATATTTTTATCCTTGTCAATTTGCATATCGTATGAACGTGTCAAATTCATTTGCATATCCGCATCTATGAGCAAAATTTTTTTTCCATGACTTGCAAGCGCATAGCCGAGATTACCTGTAAGCGTAGTTTTCCCTGAACCTCCTTTGTTATTAGATATAGAAATTATATGAGTTTTCATAATATTCTCCGTTTCATTTATGTATTAGATATTGTTATTCCAATTAACTTCATTTTGAGATAACAATTTTTATTCAGTATTAAAATTTTTTATAAAAAATATAATCATGTTAATTATATCAAAAATACAATTTCATTACAAATATATTTTACAACTTGATATTAGAATTAAAACTTTTTATTATATCTTTTAGTTTATGGTTAATGTTTTTTATTTCACTTAAAAAATATTATTATTTATTTTAAAAGCTATTGTATAAATTTTGCTAAGTTGGTATAATATTAAATTGACATTTTGTTGTTAAATAAATATTTTTAGGAGGAATAGACTTGGCAAATACAGGTGCAAATGCGGCAGGCTCATTAGGAATGTTTTTCCCACTTATCTTGATGGGATTTTTCTTATATTTTTTTGTTATGAAACCGCAAAAAAAGAGACAAAAAGAAGTAATGGATATGAGAAGTTCATTAAAGGTAGGAGATACAGTAATACTTTATAGCGGTCTTATAGGTCTTATAATAGAAATAAAAGACGATACTATGGTATTGGAATGTGCTCCTGACAACACACATCTCACATTCAAAAATTGGAGCGTGAGAGAAGTTGTTATCAATGATACTGATGACGATGACGAAATTGAAGAAGATGATGAAGATATAGAAATAGACGAAGAAAAATAAAATTTTTATGCAATCCCTGACAATTAGGGTTTTCTTGGAGGAATTATTATGAGATTTAAGAGCAAAAGAAATTTTTTCTCTGTGGTTATCCTACTTATACTATTGACTGTATTGTCAATAACAGGTATAAAAAACGGAGATAATTACATTTTTGCCCCGGTATATACTAAAATCAATCAAGGCTTGGACTTAAAGGGCGGAGTCTATGTAGTATATGAGGCGAATACCGATAAAACAGGCGATGATCTGTCTAAGATAATTAACCAAACCATAGAAGTATTCAGAAAAAGAATAGACGGTATGGGACTTACAGAACCTCTTATAGTAAGAGAGGGCGAAAACAGAATACGTATAGAATTGCCTGGCGTCAAAGACGTAAATGATGCAATATCTACAATCGGAAAAACAGCACAGCTCAGATTTGTGGATTCACAAGGTAACGAAGTTTTAAACGGTTCACACGTTGTAAAAAGTGAAGTTGCTACAAACGGAAAAAATCAGTATGTAGTAACATTACAGTTCAACGATGAAGGTACAAATTTATTTGCAGAAGCTACAAAACAGGCTGCTCCTACAAAAGCTCCTATATATATTATGCTGGATGAGCAAATAATATCAGCGCCCAATGTACAATCTGAAATATTGGGTGGAAGTGCCGAAATATCAGGAAATTTTAATGCAAAATCAGCCACTGAATTAGCATCACTTATAAGAGCCGGAGCTCTACCTGTGGATTTCATAGAAGTAGAAAGTTCAACAAAATCTGCACAACTTGGAGATGACGCACTTCAAAAAAGTATACAAGGCGCAGGAATCGGTATAGCTCTTGTAATGCTTTTCATGGTCATCTATTATAAAATACCGGGTCTTATTGCAGATATAGCACTTTTAGCGTATATGTTGATATTTATATTAATATACTCTTCACTTGGTGCTACACTTACTCTTCCAGGTATAGCTGCACTTATACTTTCCGTAGGTATGGCAGTTGATGCCAATGTCATAATATTCGAAAGAATAAAAGAAGAAATAAAAGACGGAAAAACAGTAAAAACAGCACTTAAAAACGGCTTTTCAAAAGCATTGTCAACAATAATGGACTCACAGATAACAACTATAATAGCAGGTGTTGTGCTATACAGTTTCGGCACAGGTCCAATCAAAGGATTTGCCGTTACCCTTATATTAGGTATATTGGTATCATTATTTACTGCAATTGTAGTTACAAAATTTTTATTCCAAAACTTCCTTGGCTTTACGGACATTAAAAATATGAAGATGTTCGGAGTATCAGACAAAATCAAGGAAAATAAAAGCACATTTAATTTTGTAGAAAAATTCAAAATATTTGCATCTTTATCCGTTATAATAATAGTAGCAGGATTGGGATTAGGAATCTTCAAAGGCTTTAATATGGGTATAGATTTCACAGGCGGTACAACTATAGAAATCAATATGCACAAATTTGAAGATCACGATAAACTCTTGGAAATATCACATGGGTTTGACACTACATCAAGTGTGGATTATTTAGGCGAAGACAAGTCCATAATACAAATAAAAACTACAGAAAACTTGAATGATGCTCAAAGAAAAGAAGTATTTACAAAATATAAAGAAACATATAATCTTCAAGACGATGACCTTGTACAATCAGGATATATAGGAGCATCCATAGGAAAAGAAATACAAAATAAAGCTCTAATATCAGTAATACTTGCAAGTATATTTATGCTTATATATATATCGTTCAGATTCAAATTCACATTCGGTATATCAGCAATAATAGCACTTGTGCATGACGTACTGATAGTTTTAGCCGTATACGCAATATTCAAAGTACCTGTCAACTCTCCGTTTGTTGCAGCTGTACTCACAGTTGTGGGGTATTCAATCAACGATACAATAGTTGTCTTCGATAGAATAAGAGAAAATAAAAAATCACTTAGAAGAATGTCAGATTCGCAGATAGCCGATATATCGATAGGTCAAACTGTAACACGTTCAATCAACACATCAGTAACTACTTTACTGTCAATACTTTCACTATATATACTTGGAGTAGATTCAATAAAAGAATTCACATTCCCTCTACTTGTAGGTATATTATCAGGAACATATTCATCAATATTCATAGCGAGTCCTCTGTGGGTATTGTTTGAAAAAGCAAGAACAAAAAAAGCGACTGTAAAAAAATAACTTAAAATTTTTATATAAAAAAGTATAGGAGTAAAATTATATCCTATACTTTTTTAATTTTCCAATCAATAAATATACTGTTGAAAGTACAAACATATAAGTGATTATCGGTATGATATTATTCGCATATGTTGCAATATATACATTGTTTAAAAATATAAAAGAAAATTTTGCACTTTCAAATTTAGATATAAATATTGACAACATAGCTAACATTATAATAATAGGCATAAAATACAGATAATTTTTTTTGCTGAACAACTCTATTATTATACAAGAACTCAAATAAAGAGTTATATTATATACAAAAAAGTATACGGGAGTAAAAATTCCCGTCATAATTAAAAGTATTGCATATATGATCGCATTTACCAGTATGCTTTCAAGCAAAAACATATTTTTCAGTTTTCGACCTTTAAATGTGGAAAAAAACTCACTCTTACTTTCAAGATTAAGATAATCATAACATACAAGCAGAGATAAAACATAAAGCAAAAAACTCATAACCTCTTTTATAGGAAATATTTTTCCTGTTTCAGACATATCGTATTCAAATTTAAAGGTACGAGGCAATTCTTTTTCATACATTTTCACATACTTATCATCACTTAAACTCAGCATTTCTCTTGTATAATCATATGATATTATCTCAAAATATGTGCTGTAAAAGTCTTCCTTGGCAATCTCACTGAATTTTCCGTCACTTCCATATATGGTGAAAGGCTTGTCCTTTTTTGTTAAATCAACTGAAAAACCATATGTAATTTTACCATTTTTAATATCATTTTTCATATTTCCCAAATCTTCATATTTTTTATATTTAAAATATGAACTCTTGTTGATAAGTTTATCCGCAAAATTATTTTCAACAACTGAGTTGTTTGCTAAATATACACCCGTTTTCAAGTTTTCAGAAAAATTCAAATCAAGCTGCATATACAAAAAATATATAGTCATTGCAGATAATAAGGCAAGTGCAAATATAGGTGTTTTAACATATCTTTTTATGAATATAATAAACATAAATATAAACCCCCTAATATCTGAAATTTCTATATATTTTAAAATATACAAGCAAAATAAGTATGATTGTATAAAGTGCAAATATACTGTAGGATATGAGTGTATTTGCCATGATTAAATTTACAGGTGTGACATATGCATTCAAAAATATTGAAAATCTCGGTAGCAACAATCCTGATGACAAAGTCGAAACTATACACAAAATCAATATACAAAAACTTGCCCCTTCTTTGAATACAATCGCTATAAACTCGGTAAGACTTGCTATAAACATATTTATAAGCATTAATTTCAAAAACAATATCGCATTTAATGGAATTTTTTGAAAAAATAAAATTAATCCTGTTATAAAAGCAAAAATTATCGTATTTGAAAGTATCTCTAAAATATTTATCACAAGCAGATTATATCCTTTTACAATTAAATGTGCATAAACATCTATATAATTTTTGCTCTTTGAATTTGCAAATATAATTGATGATATTAAAAGTGTTATATATATAATTATAAGATTATTATCTTTTTCAGATTTTACCGTTTCAAACTCATCTTCTCTGTTCAATACCTCATTTAAAAAATACCTGTTCAGCTCATAGTTTCTACTTGACATATTGCTGTCCATTATAGAATCCGATACATATATATTTGCCTGAGCATATGACAATATATCCGCGGAGCTTTTTGTAAGCGATGTAAATATACCTTTTTCAGTTTCATTCAAGTATGGCGAAAAATATATGGTTGCACTTTTATTTTCACTATTCAATATACTGTTATAAAAATTAGCCGGCACTTTTATAAGAACATCTATATCGCCATCTTCCAATTTGCTTTGTGAAGATTGCAAATCATATGATATACTCAATGACAAATTGCTTTTTGTACTTGCAGTTCCGTTTATAAGACCTATAATCATATTGTTTTTTGAGTCTTGCTCATCAAAGTATATCTCCAAATTTATAACCTTATTCTTTGAATTAAGTGTAATTATATAAAAACTGCCCATAAAAATGAGCATTATAGCACATAATACGGGCATTAATTTTATTTTGGATTTTAATGTAAATATAAAAAACTTCATATTATTCTCCAAAAATTCTGAAAGTAAAATTTATACTAAATCCTATTTGAATCAGTTATATAACAAAACTGCCGAATTGGATATATTTTTTGCATTTTAATCAGGTATCAATACTGGGCATATCTGAAAAGTATTAAATTTTAACTTTTCAGATATTTTAAAAATTTTTACGAATTAAAGAATACCCATCATTGAAAGTAGGAATCCATAGTTATTTTTAACATTCTCCTCTACTTTTTCCATTATCTTATCAAGTTCATCTTTATCAACTTTTAATATCTCCACACTGTCTTTCGGCACTTCTATTGTAGGTGTTTCCAAGCTGAATAAAATATTACCTTTGAAATCTATAGCTTGACCTGCATAATCTGCTTTTAAACTGTCTATAACAAAATTATATCCTACTCCCGGTTTTACATCTTCATATTTACCCTGTAATTTTAAAGACATATCTTCAGAAGTATCTATATCCATATTAAGACTTTTTTCGTCTTTACCATAAATCGCTGAAATTTTTACCATATCATCAAAAGTATTAACTTTTATTTCATTTTCTTTTTCGCCTGTTGACATTTTAAATTCAACGACATCTATTTTGTCTTCTTCATTTACTGCCGTTACCACTATATGATCTGTAGTGTTCTTTTCGCCTACAAAGAATAAGTTCAAGTTTGAATCTTCTTCTACATCAAATGCAAGTAATACAAGTTTATTGTCTTTGCTTAACAAAGCTTTTATTGTAAATACTTCAGGCAATTCTTCATCATCTATTTCTTTTTTTAAGTCATCAAATTGTGCTTGAACTTCCGATAAATCCATGCCTGTAATCTGTCTTGATTGTAAATCTTCGTAATAATCAATTGATTTTTTTAGAAGTGCTTTAACATCTTGAGATTTTACCTGTATATTAAGTTGCTCCAAATCACTTCTTGAAGAGTTATATCCCTTTACACTGTCTGCAAGTTTTGTATCAAGATCTCCTGTTTCTACAACAGCATTGTTTTTAAGTGCTTCAAATTCTGATTTTACATAAGTAAAATACTCGTCTTTCATTGCTTTCACTGTGGAAGGAACCGCATATAAATCAACTTTTAAATCCTTTAAAGCTGACATATCCTCCCCTGTTTCCTCTTTGATTATATCGTTTTGCAAATCTGCTCCGATAGTTGATAAATCAAACTTAAATGCTTTTTCATACACACTCGGAATATTTAAGTACAATTCTTTGTCTATTGATGTAAAATCAAGGTTTGCCGCCAACATATTGCCTACAGAAACACTCAAATTAAGCTGTGTTTTTTTGTCTTTCGGCAAGTTTTTTTGGCTTATCTGTACACCGGCTTTATCTATTCCTATAGCCTTCAGATAATCAGTATTAAGATTTAAGTCCATTGAATATATGCCGTCTTCTTCAATTTTTTTATTCATCTTAGCTATGTCAAATCCCGGAGAAAAATCCTCTGATGTCTTTTCAAATTCAACCGGCAAATCAGCAATAGCCTTTTCCAATTTTCCCATAGGTGTAGTAGCTCCACCTTTAGAAGTTGCAAAGAACGCTATACCGGCTATTACAAGTATAGCTCCTATTATAGCAAGTACTTTCGTATTTGCCATGCCTAATGTTTTTTTCATATTCCATCCTCCAAAATACCATCTTTTAAGTAAAATTTTCGTGTTGCTATGTCTAATGTATCTTTCAAATGTGTAGTGTATATGAGTGTATTTCCCAAGTTTGTTTTTTCTTTAAGTTTATCCAAAAACAAATTTCTGCTCTTCTCATCCAATGACGAAAACGGCTCATCCAATACTATAAGATCGCTTTTTTCCATCAATGCAATACATAAAGAAATCTTGCGTTTAGTTCCTCCTGATAAATTTTTAACTTTTTTATCAAAAATGGTATCTATCGCAAACTCCTCTAAAACAGCACTGTTTTTTAATGACTTAAAATCTTTGAGAAATAATTTAAGATTATCTTTAACACTAAGCTCATCTATCAATATATTATCCTGAGGAAGATAAAATATATCTATATTATCCTTGTAGGTTATCGTTCCCATATATTTCTTAAGTTTACAAATACATTTTAAAAGAGTAGATTTCCCTGCAGAATTTTCACCTAATATACATATACTCTGTCCCTCAAAGACATCCAAAGATATGCTATGAAGTACCTCATATGTACCATATTTAACACTCAAATTCGAAATTTTTATAAGCATAACATCACCTATACAAAAATAGAGTGCATCTATAAAAAAATATAGATACACTCTAATTATAACATAAAATTAATTTTTTGCCATACATTTTTGTTTTTCAATAAGCGGCTGCCTTATAAGTGCTTCAGTAGGACATACTTTTAAGCATCTGTTGCATCTTATACAATCCATACTGTTTGGAGTTTTATACGTCTTTATATCCATAGGACATACTTTTTGACACCTCTTACAATTTATGCACTTATCTTGTCTCACTTCAAATTTATATATTGCTATAGGATTAAAAAATCCATAAATTGCTCCTAAAGGACATATATATTTGCAAAACGGTCTGTAAAATTTTAATGATAATCCAAAGAAAATTATTAATAAAAATAATTTCCAAGTAAACAATTTACCTATTGCCGATGCAATACCTTTATTGGTTAAGGCAAGCGGTATACCTGCCATAAAAGTTCCTGAAGGACATATAAGTTTGCAAAAATACGGTGATGACATACCGAGTTTATTAGTCAATAATAATGGAAGAAGTATTACAAACACCAACAATATCACATATCTCAAATATTTAAGAATATTGTGAAACGGCATATTTTTTACTTTCTTCATCTTAAAAACTTTTATCTTATATATCAAATCCTGGAATAATCCGAACGGACACATAAAACCGCATACAAGTCTGCCAAAAGCCGCCCCAAATAAAAGAAATACTCCTATAAGATAAAGCGACAGCTTATTATGTGCTCCTGCAAACGCATTTTGTATTGATCCAAGCGGGCAAGAGCCTAATGCTCCCGGACAAGAATAACAGTTAAGTCCGGGAACACACATATTTTTCAAGTTCCCTGTATATATTTTACCCTTCAAAAAACCGTAAAAATATGAATTTGTAATCAACGAAAATCCTATCTGAAATTTGTTTCTATTGTCCAAGCTCATAATCTAACCTATGCCTATACATTCCATACATATATGAACGGACTTGTTAAGCACACCTTTCAAATCTCCTCTGTTTATTCCGACTACCATTAAAATTATCGCCAAGATAATTAAAATATACGGAACAGCTTTTTTCTTATTCATAGGCAATACTCTCTTATCAATTATTGCAATTTTGCTAATTCTTCGTCAACTTCTTTTTGGAAACCTTCTAAATTTCTGCTACCTGATATTTCTCTCAAAATTTTTCCTTCACTGTCAAGAATTAAAGTTTTTGGGAAAGCTTGTATATCTTTTAGATAAATTTCAGCTAATTCCTTAGAAGGTAACAAGTTTACATAATTCACATTTATTGTTTTAAGCATATCTTTCGCTGTTGTAATCATATCATCCATAGGATTAAAATCTGCATCTACAGTATCAGCTACTATTCCTACTACTTGTACACCTTTATCCTTATATTCATCAGATAATTTTCCAAGTTCAGGCATCTCTTCTACACAAGGTTTGCAGAATGTTCCCCATATATTTAAGACAGTTAATTTACTGTTTTTGAATATTTGTTCACTTTGTTCATTACCGTCTAAATCCTTAGCCGTAAACTTTACCTCGCCCATTTCGGAATCCTTGTTCATATCAGAGTCCTTATTTTCCATTTGCTGTTCAGTCTTAGTGTCATTGTTTGCCATAGCAGACTTATCCTCTTGTTTTGAACAAGCTGTAAAGCTTAATAATAAAGACATGGCAACCGCCGCTGATAATAATATTTTCTTTCTTTTCATTAATAAATTCCTCCAATTTATATAAAAATTATATATACAGTAATTGATCATATGCAAAGCTTGAATTATGATACAAATATTACATTTTTTTATAGTGCTAATTATTGCCAAAACTACATAATTCAATTTCAACACACACTTTAAAATAAAACCAAATTATTATTTAACATACAATCAATAAACCATATCAATCTATTTACGAATTTTAGCATAAAAAAATTAAATTTACCTTAAAAATATAAAAATATATTCACTTAAATTTTACATTTTGAAAACAGATTTTACCAACTGCCGTTTACAAATTATACAAACCAGTATACAAACACTTAAAATATTTGAAATTTCAACATATTTTAAGCCTATCTAAGCAAGATATTTTATCTTGTAACAAATATTAATCAAAATCCATTTCATAAATTAATTTTATCTTTTAAAACTTAAAAGGCTTGCAATTACTAATATTCTTTTAATTCATCAAACTTTAAATTCCTATGTAATACAAGCCATAATTTTTTTTAAAATATTGTTGACAAAAATGGATTATTACAATATAATACTAAAACAACAAACAGTTATATACTTAATATATGGTATTAAAAGGCGTTGAGGAAGACAAAAATATTCATATTTTCATTTACAGAGAGTCGTAGGTGCTGAGATACGATGATGAAAGAATATATAATAAATCACTTCTAAGCTTATCTTTGCTAAAGCGAAAGCAAGTAGTAAGATACGGTGTTCACCGTTATATGAATGAGAGTTGATTGACTCAAAATGAGGAGGCAGATTTTTAATTTTATTTGCAATTAGGGTGGTACCGCGGAATTGTATTTTCGTCCCTGTATAGATATATTATCTATACAGGTTTTTTTATACAAATTTTTGAATCAATATTATAAACAAAAACTCAAATAAAAACAGTCAAACCATAACAGTATTAACAAAAATTTTTGATAATAAGATGAGAGTCAAATTCAAGGAGGTATAGTGATGAGAACTTTAAATTTCACTTTGAGAAACGGTATGGATTCAATGGTAAGAGTTATGAGTCTATTAAGAAGAAAAGGCTTTGATATAAAACAAATAAGACTTTCAGGAAATATGCTTGAATTTGAAATAGCTGAAGAATTCAGCATGACTGTACTGAACAATGTTAGCAAATTAGCAGATGTGACTTATATAGCCGCATAATATAAAAATATTAATAATATAAATAATACTAAACTCTATCACAAATATTAACATTTTTAAATTTTATATATTTATTATTTTGAAAAGAATGACTTTTTAAATATATTTTATAATATACTTTTGATTAGTGTTTAGTATAAGCAATAACTTAGGAGATATAAATGTTAAGTAATAATATAAAATCAGGATATGCACGTACACCACACCGCTCACTGTTAAGAGCTTTAGGACTTGATGAAAATGACTTCAAAAAACCTTTTATAGGTGTATGTAATTTTTTCAATGAGATAGTGCCGGGTCATATACATCTTAGAACAATAGCTGACGAAGTAAAAAAAGGTGTTCTCATGGAAGGTGGTATACCTTTTGAGTTTCCTGCAATAGCTGTATGTGACGGCATAAGTATGAATCACTCCGGTATGAGATATTCACTGCCAAGCAGAGAGCTAATACTTGAGAGCATAGAAGTTATGGCATTGGCACATCAATTTGACGGACTTGTTTTAATTCCCAACTGTGATAAAACTGTACCTGCTGCAATAATGGCAGCTTGCAGAATTAACATACCTACAATAATAGTAAGTGGCGGACCTATGCTTTCAGGTAAGCAAAATGATACTGATATAGACCTCGTCACAGGTTTTGAAGTTGTAGGGAAATATAGCCTTAATAAATGTAGCGAAGAGGAAATGCTTGCAGTAGAAGAAAATGCCTGTCCTACATGTGGCAGTTGCTCAGGAATGTTCACAGCAAATTCTATGAATTGTATAACGGAAGCTCTCGGGATCTCTTTACAAGGCAACGGCACAGTACCTGCAGTATATTCAAAAAGAAAATCTCTTGCAAAAAATTCAGGCAAAAGAATAATGAGCCTTGTAGAAAAAAACATACGTCCACGAGATGTAATAACAGAAGATTCTATAAAAAATGCACTTACACTTGATATGGCACTTGGTTGCAGTACAAATACGGTATTACATCTTACAGCAATCGCAAAAGAAGCCGGTATAAACATAGACCTTAACACTATTGATGAAATAAGTTCAAAAACACCTAATCTGTGCAAATTGTCACCTGCAGGTCCTTATCATATAGAAGAACTCGATCTTGCAGGTGGAATCTATGCTGTATTAAAAGAATTAGCAAAAAAAGATTTGATAAACAAAAATGCACTTACAGTATATGAAAAACCTATAGGTGAACTGATAGAAAAAGTACACAAAACTTCATCAAAAATAATAAAAGATATAGAAGCTCCTTATTCGCCAACAGGTGGAATAAAAGTATTATTCGGCAACTTGGCAGAGCGTGGAGCAGTAGTAAAAAAATCTGCAGTAGATGAAAAAATGATGAATGTAACACTAACTGCAAAAGTATATGATAGCGAAGAAGACGCATCAGAAGATATATTTGCAGGCAACATACAACCTGGGGATGTCGTAGTAATAAGATACGAAGGACCAATCGGAGGTCCCGGAATGAGAGAAATGCTCACTCCAACATCAGCACTTTGCGGTATGGGCTTAGATGACAAAGTCTGTCTTATAACAGACGGTAGATTCTCCGGAGGCTCAAGGGGAGCTGCTATAGGACACGTCACACCTGAGGCGGCACAAGGCGGAGTAATCGGACTTGTTCAAAACGGAGATAAAATACACGTAGATATAACAAACGGAAGTCTTACACTATTGGTAGATGATGAAGAACTTTCAAAAAGACGAGCAAACTTTGTACCTAAAAAATCTGAAGTTACAGGTTATTTGAAAAGATACTCACAAAATATATCATCAGGTGCAGACGGTGCAGTATATATGTAATTTTTTTACAGCTTTATATTTTTAAATTAACATTATACCATTAAGTAACATAGCTATTTTTTAATATAATGCTCAAATATATTTTGCTCAGAATACTTTTTTATAAATATATTCAAAACAAATATTTATAAAAAGCATTGGTAAGTATGATAACAAAACAATTTGAGCATATCTTGATTTTAATAAGATTTAGTATTAGATTAACAGAGATTTTAAGGAAGTGATTAATATACAAGGTTCTCTATTTTTACTTGAATGTCTAAAAAAACAAGGTGTCGATACAATATTCGGTTATCCGGGAGGCGCAGTAATACCAATATTTGATGCGCTATACGACTTTGACAAAATAAAACTTATAAGACCTTGCCACGAACAAGGAGCGGCGCACGCTGCAGACGGATATTCAAGAGCAAGCGGAAAAACAGGCGTCTGTATAGGTACATCAGGACCGGGAGCTACCAACCTCATAACAGGTATAGCCACTGCATATCTTGACTCAATCCCTATGATTATAATAACAGGTCAGGTAGGCAACAATTTCCTCGGCAAAGATTCCTTCCAAGAATTAGACATAACAGGTCTTACAATGCCGATAACAAAACACAACTACTTGGTGACAGATGCAAATGATATAGCCTCAGTAATATCAGAGGCATTTTTCATAGCAAATGACAAGAGAAAAGGTCCTGTGCTTATAGATATAACAAAAAGCGCATTTTTGCAAGAAGTACAAGACACAACTTACAATATAACACCTATACAAAAAGATACAAGAGCAAAAAACTATCAGGATAATTTAAACCTTGCAGTCCAAACCATAAAACAATCATCCAATGTAGTTATATACGCAGGTGGAGGAATAATAAGAGCTAATGCAAGTGAAACTTTAAGAAAATTATACAAAAATCATAATATACCTGTATTAAACTCCACTATGGGACTTGGCAGCATAGACAGAACCGACAGCTTATCATACGGAATAGTAGGAATGCACGGAGAACCTGATGCAAACGAGCTATGTTACAACGCAGATGTGGTACTGGCTTTAGGTGTAAGATTTTCAGACAGAGCAATCGGAAATCGTAACGGATTTACAAAAAACGCAAAAATTATTCATATAGATACAGACGAAACAGAAATAAACAAAAATTTAGACTCATTCACAAGTATAATAGGCGATATATCAGATATAATGGAAGAATTGGACGAAAAATTAGGCGATTACAAAATGCCTACACTAAAACGAACAAATCCAATATATCAATCTGATCACCCACAAAAAATATTTGAACTGCTCAATAAAATGTACAAAGATGACACCATAGTAGTAACAGACGTAGGACAACACCAGATGTGGACTGCCAAATACTATATGTTTAAAAAACCAAATACATTTATTACATCAGGCGGACTCGGTACTATGGGTTTTGGAGTAGGAGCAAGCATAGGTGCAAAACTATCAATGCCTGACAAAGACGTATTGCTTATAACAGGCGACGGTTCATTTAGAATGAACCAGTTAGAGTTACTTACGGCAACCGCAAACAACATCAACTTCACAACAATATTGCTGAATAATAAAACATTAGGTATGGTAAGACAATGGCAATGCCTGTTTTCCAATCAGAGATACTCACATACAGACATAGATGACGGATTAAATCTTGAATATCTCTCAAAAGCCTACAACGTAAACTATTACAAAGCTGAAAATATAAATCAGCTTGAAAATGTGCTTAATATGGTAGATAAAAACGCCGTAAATCTGATAGACTATATCATGGATAAAGACGAATTCGTATATCCGATAGTCCCTTCAGGTGAGAGCATATGCAATTATATAGAAAAATAATCTGTATTAGTAAAAGATATAGATAGTGTAAATAATTTTGAAACAAATTAGTTTTTTTGATGAATTCTGATTGATTAAATAAAATATCTATATAAACAGTATTGGGGATATTGCAAAAGGATTGATATCATTGCAATATCCCTTTTTATTTTTCCATTGTATTTTTTATTATACTAATCTCAAAACAAAAGACTAATATCTTTATAAAAATACTTTATACTAATAGCCCATTAAATTGCCATTCAAATATTTTATACAATTAATTTTATAAAAGAGTATATATTTATTAAAAAATAGTATTTTATGATATAATTTACTTTAAATATTACATATATAATTTTTAATGAGCAATTAAAAGTGAATTTTAATGAAAAAAAACAAGGAAGTATTTATTTTTATACAGAGAATATAATTTATATTTAAGAACATCTATGATAAACAGAATGGTTTTAAAACTAGCCAAAATGATTATATGAATACTTGAAATTTGGATTTTATTTTTGTCATTTTTTATAATGAAATTAAACAAAGAGAAGGAGGATATTATGAATGGACTGTTATTGCAAGGCTTTGAATGGTATGTTATAGATGATGGAAAGTATTATGAAAATTTGAAATCAAATTTGGAAAAACTAAAAAAACTTGGTTTTACTGCAATATGGCTGCCTCCTGTTTGCAAAGCCACAGGAACAAATGATGTAGGATATGGTATATATGATTTGTATGATTTGGGAGAATTTAACCAAAAAGGCTCTATAAGAACAAAATATGGAACCAAAGAGGAGCTTCTAAACTTGATAAACAAAGCTCACGAATTAGGAATTTCAATTTATTTGGATGTTATTTTAAATCACAAGGCAGGAGCAGATGAGGTGGAAATTTTTAAAGCTATAGAAGTTTCTGCTGAAAATAGAGAAGATGAAATAGGCGAGGAAAGAGATATTGGAGGTTGGACAAAATTTACTTTCCCAAACAGAAACAAAAAATATTCAGATTTTGAATGGAATTTCAATCATTTTTCAGGTGTTGATTATGACAATATCCAAAAGAAAAAGGCAATTTTTAAAATCAGCGGATTTAATAAAGGCTGGAGCTCCAGTGTTTCAAATGAGCATGGCAATTTTGATTATTTAATGTATTCCGATATTGACCATAACAATGCAGATGTGAGAGCAGAGCTTTTTAAATGGGCAAAATGGTTTATCAATGAGTTAAATGCCGATGGCTTTAGATTGGATGCAGTCAAACATATAGATGCAGATTTTATGGATGAGTTTATAAAATATATTCAAGGTGAGATAAAAAAGGATTTTTATCTTGTTGGAGAATATTGGGTTGCTGATAAAGGCTCATTGCAAGGTTATATGGCAGAGACTTCAGGAAATATAGATTTATTTGATGTTTCACTTCACTATAGTTTTTATAGAGCATCTCTGGAAAAAGAAAATTATGATTTAAGAAAAATATTTGATGAGTCCATAGTGCAATCAAATCCTATTATGGCAGTAACTTTTGTTGACAATCACGATTCTCAAAAAGGACAATCTCTTGAATCTTGGATTGAAGATTGGTTTAGACAAATTGCATACTCTCTGATATTATTTAGAAAAGACGGATATCCATGCATATTCTATGGAGATTTATTTCAAATAGGTGATGGTAGCCTTTATTGTGGTATGGGTGATAAATTAGAGAAACTTTTGGAATTAAGGCTGAATTTTGCATATGGTAATCAAGATGATTATTTTGAGTTGCCAAACGCTATAGGATTCGTAAGACATGGTGATGAAAATCATCCAAATAAATTGGCAGTAGTAATATCCAACTCACACGAAAATGTTATAAGAATGTTTGTAGGAGAGCATTTGAAAAATTTTGAGTTTTATGATTATTTGGGCAATAATGAAGGTATTGTAAAAATTGATGAAAAAGGATTTGGAGAATTTAGAGTCAGTGAAAAAAGTGTAAGTGCATGGGTACAAAAAACTGATTTAAATTTATTGATTTTATAGTTAAGCGATAAGTTAAAAATCATTTTTTAAAATAGGGATACAAAGAAAAATCTGTCAATAATAAGTTTTCTTTATATCTCTATTTTTTATACTCATACTAAACCTCTATAAAATAACGGTGCAAAAGAGAAAAATAAGATATAATATCTTCCAAAAAATATAGATTTAAGGGATTTGAACATGGTATATATTGGGGGCAATATTAACTATAGAATATATATTTTTATAAATATTATTAAAATATGAATACAGATGGTTATAAAAAATTGAATTTACTATCAACTTTTGCTATAATAAGCGAGGTTATATTCAGTGTAGTTTTATATGTTTGAACTGTATTTTATGGCTCACTAATTTTATTTTACTAAAATAGATTAGAAAAATATATAAAAAAGAATATAAGACTAATAAATTTTTTAATATATTTGGAGGTAATGATGAAAAAAATATTATCAGTTTTAATGGTAGTACTTAATATATTTCTTATTTCATGCCAAGAAAATAAGCCTTTAAACAATACTGCTGATGTAAAAGAAGAAAAGGTGGAATCTCAAAATGCAAAAAAAATAACACTTTCCAATATGAGTGATGAAGATAGCATAAAAGAGGTAAAAGCTATTTTAAAAACATATTTAGACGAAAAAAATGTAGACAAGTTTCTAAAAGGGGTTGAAGACTATAATGAAGTAATAGAAAAAAACGGATTAAGTGCAAGATTTGAAGAAAAAGAACAACCTGAATATGATGTGGAGAAAATAGCTAAACTGTGGTCAGCAAAAAAAGGAGAATTTATAGGAACAAATTGCAGATTGAATTCATTTATCCTTTTAAAGAATAATATTGAAATAAAAAAAGGCAATATAGATGACTCCTTGTTATTTTTAGACAACTCTGCTATTAAAACAGGAAATCTTTTTGATGAAAAGGAAACTGAAGAGTTTAGGATGTTATTTTCAAAAATAAAGACAGAAAATACAAAAGATATCAATGTTCATGCTAAAAAAATGGAGGAGCATTTTTCTAATATTAAGTTTGATGAAAATGCAAGGATGATTTCAGTAGTTTTGCATGACAATTTAGATGGAGACGGTCTTTTTGTAGGTCATGTTGGTGTTTTGGTAAAAAATAAAGATGAATATCTATTTATTGAAAAATTGTCTTTTGAAGAGCCTTTTCAAGCTATAAAGTTTAAAAGCAAAGAAGAATGTTATAATTACCTATTTTTAAAATACAAACATTATCATGACGAAACAACTGCAAAACCTTTTATTATGGATAATGAAAAATTTGTAAAATTAGATTTATATAATAAAGAATAAATTTTTTATATGATATGAAAAATATATAAATAATTAAAAATTACAATATCAACTTGTTTATTATATTGCTTATCATTGTTTCTGATAAGCTAAATCCATATATCTCTTGTTGTAGTTACCTTTGCATACATTGATTGGTATTATTTGTTGCTCTATATTTGATATGTCTTTTTCATATTTCTTTATTACATGTACTTCAAATGCACTTTGTCTTCTTCTTATACTAAAAATCAATAGAATAATAAACATTTCTGTTTTTAAAAACTTATTATCTAAGTAAAATTAAGTATATTTAAAATAAACAACTTATATAGATGTATTTATTAATTAAATGTAGATTAGTATTTTAAAACCCTCCAACTTAAGTTTATTTTACCTTAAGTTGGAGGGTTTTCATACACAAAATTTTTCACAGCCTCTTTTATTTTTACTGCTGTTTTTTTATTACATTTTTTTACTGCTATTTTTTAATGAGTTGTCTTATTTTCTGAATTTTTTTATTCCAAATATAGCCATAGCCATTCCTAATATTACATATAGCATATTATCTTGACTACCTGTCTTAGGTAAGCTTAGAGGCACTTCATCTTCAGCTATTTCTAACTCATCACCATTTGTATTCGCTGCTGATAGAGGTGTAGTTTCTTCATCCACAGTTACTGTATCTGCATCACCATTATTACCAGTATCAGGTACTGATAGAGGCGTAGCATCATCATTTACTGTTACTGTATCTGAAGTTGTACGTGGTCTACGTGGTTCGTTGTCTCTGTCTCTATCTCCTGAATCTCCTCCGCCTGAGTTTCCTCCACCTGAACTATCATCTTGATTATTTCCACCCGGTGAATCTCCCCCCTGTGGATTCGGATCTTGTTGTCCTCCTGGTGAATCCGGACTTCCTCCCGGTTGATTCGGATCCGGATCCGGAACAGGAGTCGGATCATCTTGTTTGTCTTCAGGTTCGACTTTAGGATCATTTTCACTACCTATTACATAATTTGTTATTTTCAATACTCCGTTAGGTAATAAAGTCGTTCCGATTTCATTTCCGTTTTCATCTTTGTTAACGATTAATATACTGTCTGTTGTTACTCTTAACGTAACAGGTGTTGTAGCTTTATTATAACCCATACTTTCAGCATTAGTTTCGCTTACTACATAATCACCTTTTGACAATGATATTTTACCATCTACTATTCCTTCGCCAACCAATACACCGTCACTATTTGTAGTTCCTGATATCATATCATTATCTTTAACTATAGTAAACTCTATACCTTGTAATGGTTGATTATTATTACTTCCGTCTAATTTCTTGATAGTTAAATCCTGCAACTGATTTATGAATTTTACTCCATATAATCCTTGTATTTGATTTTTATTCTCAGGATCTTTAATATCCTCTGTTCTCTGGATATATGAAACTTGTCCATCATCTGTATCAGTAACTTTTTCAGATAGATAATATTTTATAAAGTTGCCCTGATCATCTCTTGCAGGAACTTTAAACTCAATTTTTCCATTACCTGTTATTGTTAAGTCGCCTTTGACTTCTTCGTCTGATAATGGTGTTATATTTCCGTTAACAAGTTTTGAAACTGTTATTTTAACTTGATATTTTGCAGCATCTTCATCTGACATTGGGCTTCCATCTCTATTAAGCCATTGTTTTTCAGCAACCAAAGTTCTATACACTTCTTCATCTTTGATGTTTGTAACAGTGTAGTTAATAACTCCATTTTCATCCATTGAAGGTTGTGAAATTGAACCTAATTTATATCCTTCAGGAATATTAGTTTCGTTAATAGTGTATTTTTGATTTATCTGTTCGAATGTTAATGGGTTTCCATCACTGTCAAATTTATCAACTTCAAATGTTACACTATTATTACCAGTTACAACTTTATTGGCTGTAGGATCTCCATTTTCAAGAAGATTTATTGTTGCTGTAAGATTAGCCGGATCTTCTACTCCTACCCACTCTTTAGTTACTTTTATTGTTAGCTTGCCAATGTTTTGCTCTTGCGGTTTATTCACAAGTTCAAATACATTGTTTCCATTTAATTCTGCATTTCCTACTTGTTCATAAG
>NZ_JH815225.1:1780448-1876029 GCF_000238095.2 Peptoanaerobacter stomatis | reverse complement strand
GCAGGTTCATTTGTTTTTCCTTCTTCATACAATCCTACTTCTACTTCGTAACTATTCAATTCATTTTCGTTTACATATTGCCATGTCTTGTGTGCACTGTATTGTACTTTTTCAATTGCTGTATTTCTAACTTCCTGGATTATTTCCATATCATTTACATTTAATGATATTTCTTCTTTGTTTATTAAATAATCTTTAGGAGCTTTTGTTTCTTTTAATTCATATTGTCCGTAAGGTATATTTACTTTTACTGTTCCATTTGAATCTGTTGTGATTTTCCCATTAATATTTACATATCCGTTTTGAGTCATCTTATATGGAACAAATAATCTTTTGTTTTTGTATAGGCTGAACTC
This sequence comes from Peptoanaerobacter stomatis, assembly GCF_000238095.2. Taxonomy (NCBI): domain Bacteria; kingdom Bacillati; phylum Bacillota; class Clostridia; order Peptostreptococcales; family Filifactoraceae; genus Peptoanaerobacter; species Peptoanaerobacter stomatis. The sequence continues at coordinate 1,875,673 of NZ_JH815225.1, read as the reverse complement.
TGCTCCTGGTAATGCCTCACCTGTTTTGTCGTCAACTTTTTTTATTGTAAGCTGAGGCATAAATACTTTTATTTTTGGTTTAGGGAACTTTTTCTGTCCTAATGTAGCACTTTGATTTGCATCTAACCATATACCATAATCTGTTTCTGCAAGTTTATCTACATCAGGTTCTATATCGTATTTTATTGTGAATGACTCACCTTCAGCTAATGTTATTTTTTCTATAGTTATAGTATCATTATTAATTTTAAGATTATCTTCTATAGCTTTTTTTATCTCAGCTTTTCTTTTAGCTGCAATTTCTGAATCATTATTTTTAACTGATACATTTATAGAACTTTTTATGTCATCTAAACCGCTTATCAAATTAACTTTTTCACCCATAATATCTGTTAAAGTTTCATCAGATATTGTAGGATTTGATATTTCTTTGTATAAGATGTTTTTCAAGTTTTGAGTAAAGTTTGACATATTGGCTGATGAATCAGGATAAAACATATCAGGCTCACTTGCTAAAGCTTGCAAGTATGTTTTAAGTTCTTCCTCATTTGCCCCAATACCCATAGTATATATACTTGTATTGTTATCCTTTAGCATTTGAGCTCTAAGTATACCTGCTACTCCATTATCCTTAACATTAATATAGTCACCTGTAAAATATCCTTCCTCTTTATTTTTTTCTGGTCTTCTATATTCCGGTAAATCACAATTTCTAAAGTATCCTTTTATATATTCCCAACTTTCCCCTACATAGTGTGAATCTACTTTATCCTTAAGTTTTCCCCAAAAATTTTTACGTTTCCAATATTCCGGTACTTGACAATTTCTGAAATAACCTTCTATCCATTCTGCTTTATTTATATGATGTGCAGGCTCCATTATAGGTATTAATTCAAAATTTCGTCCATCACCTCTTGTGACAGTATCATTGAACTCATAATTACTATAGTTTTTTATTTCTGTTGAAAATGTAGGTTTGCCGTCAGTCATAAGTACAACTATTCTTTTGTTATCATTATTATCAAACATAGCACTCACTTCGCTTAATGCTTTGTCTGTATATGTTCCTCCTTCTGCAACAAGAGACTCAACACTACTTCCCCAACCAGTTGCATTAACGCTATCATAAGGCGGATTAGTATCAGTTACAACTTTTTTCAAACCTGTTACAGGGCGACTTTCTCCTGCAAATGATACAAGACCTACTCTTATATCTCCTTGAAGATTTTTTTCTTTTACCAAGAGTTGTACCAAATAAAAAGAATTTTTTAAAGCCTCTTTTAGCTTAGAAATTCTTTGATTTTTATAAGGAACATTATTTTGCGTTCCGTCAAGCCCAAACTTCATAGAGCCTGATGTATCTACTAAAAATACTATATCTATCTTCTTTTTTGTAGATTCTGTAGATTTTACAGAGCCTCCTTCAGCTCCTATGGTTACAGTTGCTTTTTTGCTGACATAATCCTTTTCTTCTATAGTTTTGGTAAGTTTATAAAGCATATTGCCTTCATTATCTTTAACTTCTGCTATTCCGTTACCCTCGTTTTGCACATCTATAGCTGATGGTTCAGTAGCGGCAAAAACTTCTTTATTTGTAGATAATAGTGTGGTAAACACTAACATCACAGCAAGAAATATATTTAAAATTCTATTTCTCACTTTCATTTTCATTTCCTCCTTTCTGTTTGTTGCAATAATACTCTTAAAAGTATTATCGTATTATGATTAGTATGTTGTGATATTTAGTATTTATATCTTGCTGTTTCACATCTTTAGGTTATATATGTAGTTTGACATTCCAAATTTTGATGCATATGTTTTTTTAAATGATGTTGTATATTGTTTTACCTCTTTTTTAACATAATTTCCAGGCGTATGTATTGTAATGTTTGGTTAAAAAATATTATAAACATCCTATAATATTTTTTACTCATAGTAACTAAATTATGTTTAATTAAGTATAAGTTACCGTTTGTCTCATATGCGTATATTGTATAAAATGCCCTATAAAATATGAATTACACATACTCTAAAATCGTTAAAGATGTCTATTCATAAACTTTTCTTATATTGTTGTAGTATAAGTTGTGTTTAATATGATATAAGTCCTATATATCTACTGAAGACATTATATACTTTTTATATATTTTTTTCAAGGTTTTTTTTATAAATTTTATTGCTGTATTTAAAGATTTTTTTATTCATCGCTATTTCACTATAATTAATCTAATATTTCTATAAAACAACACTTATTAAGTATAGTATTTATATGTTATTTTATACGAATATTAGATAAAAAGGAAATAGAATAAATACAAACAATATCTATAAATATAGTTATATATATTGTGTAAAAATATGATAGCATTTTTACCTAATATCGTATTGTGATATAAAAATTTGCAAAACCATATTACAGTTTGCGATTATATGATATAATTTATGTGTATTATTGATAATAGTAACTCATTTAATAATGAATATAACAAAATAAATATAATTTTTTAGCTTATAATCTTTTATATTTATTTTTTTGGTTATTAATGTAATACTAACAGTTAGTAAAATAATGGATATTATCAATTTTAAGAATTTATTAACTAAGTAAAATCAAGTATACTTAAAATAAAAAACTTAATCATAAATTTTATCTATTAATCAACCAAATATTAGTATAAATATGTATTTTATCATCTATTTATACCGAAAAAATTATTTTAATCTGTTAAAACTATACAATAAAAAATATTGTTGTTCCTAATTATCGGTATATATAAAGATGATTAATATTTTTTAATAAAAGGAGTGTGTTTATGCAAAATAAACTTATGCAAAGAAGCGAAATAAGCGAGGATTTGAAGTGGAATATAAAAGGGCTATATGAGAGCGAGCAGGATTATGACAATGATGTAAAAAAACTACAGGATTTATCTTGCAAGTTCAAAGCTGATTACGATGGTAAGCTTAATGATGAAAATACTATACTTGATGCACTGAAAGTGTACGAGCAAATAAAGATACTGATTGACCACACTGAGCATTATGCAAGCTTAGACGTATCTGTCGATATGAACGATAACTTCAAAAACTTGAGGGCGAGCAAGTACGGTATGATGGTGTCTGAGGTATTTGCAAATATATCTTTTTTCACAAGCGAGCTTGCTTTACTTGACGTGACTATGCTTGAAAAATGCAAGTCTTTAGATAATAATTATGCTGTATTTTTTGAGGATATTATAGCTGAAAAACCTCATAAACTGGATAAAAATATTGAACACGCATTATCTATGCTTGATGTTGTGCTTGAATCTCCATCTGATTGTTATGAAAACACTAAACAGATGGATATCAGATTTGATAATTTTGAGGTAAACGGCAAAAGTTACGAGATGAGTTTCGTAAAATTTGAAAACGAATACCAATATGAGAGGGATACTGATGTAAGACGTAGTGCGTACAAACATTTTGCTGAAAAATTGGATATGTACAAGCATACTATTGCTACAGACTACAACACTCAGATACAAAAAGAAAAAATAATGTCAAAAATGCGTGGTTTTGACAGTGTAATCGACTATTTGTTATTCCCACAAAAAGTTACAAGAGATATGTATAACAGACAAATAGATACAATAATGACAAAATTAGCTCCTGTTATGAGAAAATATGCATCTCTTATCAAGAAAAACAACAATCTTGACAGAATGACTTTTGCTGATTTGAAATTACCTTTGTTTTCTGATTATGCACCAAAATTGAATATTGATGATGCTAAGGACTATGTGTATAATGCTCTCAAGGTTTTGGGTGATGAATATTTGGAAATAGCTATGAATTACAAAAAGGACAGGTGGGTTGATTTTGCACAAAATATCGGTAAATCTACGGGAGGTTTTTGTGCAAGTCCTTACAAGAAACAACCTTATATATTGTTATCTTGGACAGGGCTTTTGAGTGAAGTGTTTACTCTTGTTCATGAAATCGGTCATGCAGTCCATTTTTCTCTTGCTCAAAAACACAACAGCATATTGACACAAGAGCCGTCTTTGTATTTAGTGGAAGCTCCCTCTACTTGCAATGAGATGCTACTTACAAATTATCTGATTTCAAACAGTAAGGACGAGAAATTTAAAAAATGGGCTATGTCTTGTATGATTGAAAATACTTATTATCATAATTTTGTAACTCATTTGTTGGAGGCTGATTATCAAAGAAAGGTATATGATTTAGTTGACAAAGGCGAAACTGTAAATGCTTATATCTTATCTGATTTAATGAAAGAAACTTATACTAATTTCTGGGGAGATGAGATAGATTTATCTACTGCTGAATATACTTGGATGAGACAACCACATTATTATAACGGATTATACTCTTACACTTATTCTGCCGGACTTGTTGTGGCTACAGTCGTAAGCCAAAACATACTCAATAATGTTAAAGACGCTGATAAAAATTGGATTAAGTTTTTGAAATCAGGTGGCACAAAATCTCCTATAGAGTTGTGTAAAGTAGCTAATGTTGATATATCAACAGATAGTGCATTAAATTATACAATAGATTTCATAGCAAAAACCGTTGATGAAATAGCAAAATAATTTGCTCATTATAAAATGCAAAAGCACGCAGATTTCTGCGTGCTTTAATTTATTTTGTTCCTACTCTTATTATTTTCGGCTTTGCTGAATATCTGTCTTTTGAAATTATGATTTTTTTGCCGTCTTCCATTTTATATGTTACGCTGGTTTGCCCTAATTGTCCATAGCTTTCTACTATTTGAGTGCCTTTTGGAAGTGAACTGTCCTTTTTGTATATTGTATATGGATAAATATATGATGTACGCTCTGAATATATTTGTACTTTTTTTGCTTTTGTGGTATCTCCATATACTTTTGCGGTTAAAATTCCGTTTTGGGCATAAGTTTTTATAAATATCGGAAACGGATAATTATTTTTATATTTTAAATCAGGTGATGTATCACCAACCGTTGCATCTCTGCCTATAGGTACATATTTTGCAGGAAAAGTATGATTTGAGCGTTCTTTTATTTCTACATTTCCTTCTAAAAGCGCATTATATAATGTCGTGCTTACTTGACAAACTCCGCCACCTATTCCGTTTTTATATTCGTTATTTACAATTACAGGTGCAGGTCTGAAACCTGCGCTATAAGTTATTTTCCCTATTTTTTGCAAAAAACTGACTTCTTCTCCCGGCATTAAGAGTTGGTTGTCTATTTTGCTTGCTGACAGCTCGACATTCCATGCTCTTGATCTTCCGCTTGTTCTATAATCCGTTTGAAAACTTGATATAACTCCGTTTATTTGTGACAATTCTTTATATTTTAATTTTGGTGATTTTGTATCAAACGGAATTTTTATATCTATGTCTTTTTCTTTATCGTTTTCTATTTTTTCTTTAAGCTCATTAATTATTTTGGATGCGATTAATTTTTTGCCGTCTCTTCCTGCTGTTATTGTTATTTTGTCATTTTCTATGCTTATGCTTGCTTCTATAGGGTCACTGTTTAATTCTTTACCGACTTTATTGCAAAATTCTTCTATTTTTTTATAATTATGAGTATAATCCAAGTCTATATATTCTTTATCTCCAAAGTAAGAAAGATTTATTATTTTCAATATATTTTGAAATGTATCTTGATTTCTACCTATTGCAATAGCTTTATCCACTGCATCTTGAACTTTGTAGTTAAAGCCCGCATCCTTCAAATCAGTTTGCCATTTTTTGTTATTATAGATTAAACTTAATGTTCCAAATTCACAATTTTTACTTATGGTGTCATATGCCTCGCTTTTTGTCATTCCTTGAACATTTATTTTATTTATATACACATTTTCATAAATGGTGTCTTTATTTACTAGCGAAAAAATGAATATAATTAATGATATGATTATTATTATAAATGATATTGCTATTATTAATAGCGGCTTTTTATTTTTCAAAATATCACCTGTTATCTAATACTGAATTTGTTCTAAAAGCAAAATGCTCCTACTCCAAGAGCTCCAGGTCCGCTGTGTACTCCCAAAGCCGGTGTCACTACATCATATTTTATATATTTTACCGCCGACATTATTTCATCTTTTAATATTTCTTCTATTTTTTTCAGCAATCGTTCATCCTTTTTATACACTATTGCAATATAGTGTTTCTTGCCTACATTTTTTGCTACAAATTCTTTTATTCTATCTGTTATATCAGCTATAGCCTTATCTTCGCTTCTCGTTTTAGATACAGTATGATATATGCCTTCATCATTGCAAGCTATTATAGGCATTATCTTGAGTAATGTTCCAACAGTACCTACAACTTTACCTACTCTTCCCCCTGCTATGAGATATTTAAATGTATCTAAATAAAAATATAATTTCGAATTATCTATATTATTTACTTTTTCATATAACTCATCTATAGATATTTGAGGGTTTTCTTTGAGTAAATCTTGTGCATATAGTACAAAAAATCCTGTGCCAAGCCATACATTTTTTGTATCTACTATTTTAATGTTGATGTCTTGTTCTTCTTTTGCTGCCATACAAATTGCATTATGAACACCGCTTAGCCCTGATGACAGACTTATTACAAGTATATCTGTATAGCCGTCAGACTTTATTTTTTCTATCATCTGTTTTATTTCTCCGACTGAAGGTATGCTTGTTTTGGCTAATCCTTCTTTGTCCATTTTTTCATAAACCTCATTAGAGCTGATTTCCACCATATCTTTATATGATTTATCTGAAAAATGCACATATAAGGGTAGCATATATGTGTCTTTTTCCCAATAATTGTCTGTAAGTCCACAGCCTGTATCTGCCAATATTGCTATTTTATCCATATTTTTCTCCAATTCATAAATAAAAATATTTCAATTTATACTTTTTATTCTGTTAAATACTTTCTAATTTTTATAATAAACTTTTATAAAAAATTTATATTTAATCATATTTAAAAAAATATCTATACTTAATCAGATAACAGCATTATTTAAAAATCTATAAATTATCTTTATAATTATACTCTATTTAATTATAATTGTCTTTACAAATTTTAATATTTGAATTAATTTCTATCATATAGAGACTTTTGGAGAACAATTAAGTTATAATTTCATATCGCCGTATTTGATATAGCCTTTTTTTCTCATATATTCAGATATTATAAGGCTTATTAATGCAGGCAATATAAAATGCATTATAATTATAGGTATCATAGCTTGTTTACCCATAACTGTAAGAGTCGATACTTGACCTACCAAACCGCTTGTTCCCATACCTGCTCCAATGCTGTCACACTCCATTTTAAGCACTGTTGTTGATATTGGTCCTAAAATTGCACTTGATATTATTACAGGTATCCAAATCTTAGGATTTTTTATTATATTGGGTATTTGTATCATAGATGTTCCTATACCTTGTGAAATCAATCCGCCAATTTTATTTTCTCTATATGATATAACTGCAAAGCCTATCATATTGCAACAACAACCTACAAGCGAGGCTCCGGCAGCAAGTCCGCTAAGACCGAGTGATATAGATATTGCTGCCGAACTTATTGGAAGTGTAAGTATAATTCCCATTATTACCGATAAAACTATACCCATCAATATAGGTTGAAGCGTTGTGGCTGTATTTATTATCATACCGAGCGTACTCATAAGCGTACTTACTGCCGGTGATATAAACATTCCTGTTATTGCTCCTGATATTATAGTGATAGCCGGTACTACAACTATATCCACCTTCGTCTTGCCGTTTATTCTTTTCCCTACCTCGCAAGCTACAAGCGATGATACAAATGCTCCGACCGGTTCTCCTATACTTAGGACTGCACTGTTATCTACAAATTTTATACTGCCTCCTCCGAATATACCTGTTACAAGCGATGCAAATATTACAAGTGGCGGGCAGGATAGTGAATATGCAACTCCAACTCCGATTGCAGGTGCCATCATTAGCTGTGCAGTTTTACCGAATAATATGAGCATCTGATGATTTAATATTTCTCCCAATTGTTTTAGAATAAGTCCTATTATAAGCGATGAGAAAAGTCCAAGTGCCATACCGTTTAATGTCTTGATAAAATAGTTTTTTATTTTCATTTTTATCTCCTTTTTTAATTTTAATGCAAAAAAAGACAATCTAAGCAAAGCCTAATTAGGCTGTTACTTAAATTGTCTTTTTTATATACTCATTAACTTTTTTATTAATAAATATATTTTTTAATTTTTATTATTTTATATTTTTTTACATCATCTGTCAAGTTGATGTTATTTATTTACTGCAGTATTTTGTTCAAATGCGTTTTGATGTAAGAATTCTATTGTGTTTGGTACGTCTACGCTTTTTATGTTGTTTTTGCAAAAAGCATACATATCTAACTTCTTGATTGATTTAGGTACTTTCACATCTGTAAGTGAATTTTTATAAAATGCTGATGCACCTATTTCTTCAACAGAATCAGGAAGGTCAACATTTTCAAGATTATTAAGTGCAAATGCACTTGGCTCTATAGTTTTAACATTGTTTCCAAATTCTACTTTTTCCAATTTGTTGTTATAAAATGCAAATCCTTCTATATCTTTAAGTGCATCAGGAAGTTTTACTTCTTTTAATGCACATACTCCGAATGCGTCATAACCTATACTTTCTACTGTGTTTGGTATAACTACTGAAGTAAGTTTTCTTCTGTAAAATGCGTTATCTCCTATTCTTGTAATAGGTAGTCCTTCAGGTGTAGTGTCAGGTATAACCATATCTGTAAGTCCTTGAGTTTTTACCTTATCTTTTCCTTTTGCTGTCATTCCCTTTAATTCGTTTCCTTTAAAAATAAAATCATCATTTTCCCACATTGGCCTGCCTCCTAATTAAAATCTATTCATTTGTACTATTTCATTAAATGTTTCAAGTTGTGTCTTAACTTGTCCGAAGTCTACCATTTGTTGGTCATATCCCATTTTTATAAGCGGAACTTTCGCTTCATCAAATGCTTTCTTTAATGAAGGGTATTCCATTTCTTCTGTGTCATTAAAGTTCATCATAAATAACAGACAGCCGTCCGCTCCGTTTTCTTTTGCCAAATCAAGCACATATTTAGGACGTTTTGTTATATCAGGATCGTATAATATAGGATCTTCGTCCATACGTGCAAATTGATCTGCAAGTGCCATCATAGGATCTTCTATGCTTAGGTCTATGTCTACTTTAAGTCCTCTTGATTCATGTGCTACGTCATCTGCAACTATGCAAACTTTATAGTTGTCGAATACTTCAAGCAATCCAGGATTGTCTGTTATAATTCCGCTTGTAACTACTTTTACTCCGTCCCAGCTTTCTTCAGGTAATTGCTCTAATTTTGCATTCAATTCTTTCAATAAAGCAGTATGCTCGTCTTTAAGCATGAAGTATGAACTTTTCAGAACATAACATCTGTCTGATGCTTTTATAGATTGCGGATGAGTTCCTGCCAATTTTATAAATTTTCTTTTTTCAGCTCTGTTTTCGTTATAAACTTCAAATGCTTTTTTCAAGCTTTCGTCTGTAACTTTTACATCGCATATTTTTTCCAATTCTTCTTTTGCTTTTTTAAATATTTTTGCGTTATATATTTTTCCGAATTCTTCTTTTCTATGTTGTCCATGATTTAAAAATATCATAGGTATTTTTCTGCCGGCACTCACTTTGTAGTTTTGTGAAAATGGTCTTAATGTGTCATCCAATGTAGTAATCATTGAAGCTGATAAACCGTCCAATGTACCGTCAAGAGCCATTTCCAAACATCTAAGAGCTAATGAATAATAAAAAGTAGGGAAATATTCTTTTGCTCTTTCTATCGGACCTTGTCCGCCCCATACACCAAACGGAACTACTCCTGCAGCATATATTATTTCCTCAGGTGCATAATATGGAAATACTCCTGCAGCTTTTTTACCTTGTGCAAGGTATTTATCAAGTTGTTTTCTTGGATTATTAGCATAATAGCTAAATTGTTCTAACAATTCTTTTATTTCACTCATCGCCATTTTCTCCTTATTTTAATGTTTCTTTTGACCAATCTGTTTCTTTTGTATTTTCAAAATTAGTGTAAACTTCTTCGCCTTTTGCAAGTCTTTCTTCTTTTCTTTCTTGCATTATTTCAACTAAACCTTGTACTCTTGTGTTGTACTGTTCTGTTGAGAAGTTTCTCTCATCTGCCTGGTCTCCGTCAAAGTGAACTACAGGTATGCCAAGGTCTTCTTTCCATCTTCTTTCTATCTCAGGCATAGCACCACTCCAAGGTTTGCAGCTACGATTGTAGTTTACAAGCGCTCCACTTATACCGTTTTCTTTTGCCATTGTTTCTCTCCACTCAACACCTGTTTCTATACAAACTGAGCAAGGAGCTTTACAATAAGCTGCAGCCATTTCTCTAACATTATTATATTTAAATCCGAATGCAGGTGCATAAACTACGGCTGTTACATTAACTCCGTTGTCTTTTAAAGGCTCATACAAATGTCTTAAACCAGGCCAGCAAGGTATACCTTCAAATAATATTCTATGTTCTTCCGGATATTCCCAAGTTGAAGTTCCGTCTTTTATAGATTGCTCGAATTCTTGAGCAAGTAATTCAAATCCAAATGCTGCATCTTCGTCACATCTTGCAGTAACAATGTCAGCCATGTGGTTGAAAAGGTCAAATCCGCTTAGAGGAGACGGTTTTACTCCCATGTAGTTACAAGCTTTAAGCCATGCAGACGCAGTTCTGTTGGCAAGTGAACATGCATCTTCAAATTTTTTCTCGTCAAATTTTTTGCCTGTAAGTTCTTCTAATTGTTTTATTGCATGGTTAAACTGTCCTATTAAGTAATCCACTTTTTCTTCCGGTACATCTACCGTATTTGAAAATGGTATATCTATCATTATTAGAGGTATATTGTGCATTCTTGCTATATTTTCATACCATTTTGTCATCATATTACAGATATTGTTACAGCAAAGCAAGAAATCAGGCTGAGGCATTCTTCTTGAATCTGTAGGCTCACCGGCTGCAAGCGCAAGACTTATTCTTGCGTATCCGCATATATCGTTATCATATCCCATATCTTCAGCCGCTTGGCAAAGTCTCAATCCGTCTTTTTTTGCTGCTGTTGTAGCCGCATGATTTTCAGGATAAACTACATTTAAGTCAAATGCCTTAGCCAATTCTATAGGGAATTTTGATGAACTCCAACCTACCAATTCTCCTCTTCTTTTTGCTTCCCAAGCATTGTTATAAACTTTGTCCACTACGCCTCTTAATATAGCCGCAGCAGGTTTGTGACCTTCTATAGGTCTTGGTGTTTTGTTCGGTAATTTTTCCATTTTACCAGCCATAATAATGTCCTCCTATAAATTAAATTTTTCATATTTAAAATTGATACTTCTCAATTTTTATAAAATTTATAATGTATATCACAACTATGAGCACAAAATAATGTTGTTTATTTTATAAACTCATATTCATTACTAAATGAATTTATATTTTAATGTATTAAAAAGTCTGCATACGCTTTTTATAAACTTATTTTGTCTTATGCATATATTTTTGATAAGCAAAAAGCGCCGCTCCAAGTGCTCCGTTTAACTGACAGTATTCGCTTGTGTGTATTTTAAAACCTATATTGTTTTCAAGCGCTCTTACCATACCTTTATTAAGCGCAACACCACCTGTCATTATAACATCATCTCTAAGACCTACTCTTTTTGCAAGCGAGCCTACACGACTTGCAATTGAAGTGTGTATGCCTTTGACTATATCTTCAATTTTTGTGCCTTTTGCAAGCTGAGAGATTACTTCAGACTCTGCAAATACAGTACATGTAGAGCTTATAGTTACATCTTTTGTAGATTTTTCATCCAATTTTTCCAAATCATCCAATGTTACTTCCAATACCTTGGCAATAACGTCCAAAAATCTTCCTGTACCGGCAGCACACTTATCATTCATAACAAAATTTTCAAGCATACCGTTATCATCAATTTTAAGAGCCTTTGAGTCTTGACCTCCTATATCTATTATAGTTCTAACATTAGGGAATAAAAAGTAAGCCCCTTTTGCATGGCAAGATAACTCTGACATTTGGAAATCAGCCTCTTCAAGAGAATTTCTACCGTATCCTGTAGCTGCTATATATTTTATATCTTCTCTTTTTAAATTTGCATTTTCCAAAACCTCTTTGATTGCTCTTGACGGTCCTGATGTTCCTGCACCGACGTCTATTATAGCCTTTGCAACTATATTTTTTCCGTCTTCAAGGATTATACACTTAGAAGCCGTTGAACCTATATCTACACCCAAAGTATATACTTTATCTTCCATTAAATCACCCTTTTTAATATAATTTAAAGTTTTCAAATGATAAATTATATTTTATATATAAAACGCTATCCTTTTGAATTATTTATTGCATTTTTAACTCAAATCTACAGCAAATCATAACTAAAACATAACATCATAAAAAATATTTTCTTTTACATAATATATTATATCATACTATAGCCTATTTGTATATTTTTTAAATCAATTTTTGCAAGAAATATTTCAAAAAATAAAAAAGCCCACTTAATTGCAAGACTAAGTGAACTTTTTTAGTATCAGTTTTAATTTTTTTTAAAATTTTTGTAAAAAATTATTTACAGAATTTTATAGTTTCAATATTAATATATTATAATTACACAAGGCTTTTGGCAAAATCCAAGAATTTAGTAATTATCATTGCATTGGTTATATTGCTTATAAAGCCTCCTATTACAGGCACTACAAAAAATGCTAATTTTGAATACCTATATTTTTTGCAAACTGTCTGCATAGTCGTCATAGATACCGGCACAGCACCTAAGCCAAATCCCATATGACCTACCGCCATTACTGCGGCATCATAATTTTTGCCGAGCAAGCGGAAAGTAATAAAATAGCAAAACAATACTATAAGCACTATTTGTGCAACTAACAACGCTATAAGAGACATACCCAAACCTGAAAGTTGCCACAATTTCATAGAAATTATAGACATCGACACGAACAGAGCAAGAGAAAATTCTCCGACAGCATCTATGGCTTCGTACAAGTTTTCATAGTCATTTTTTCTATAATCGTACACAATTCTTATAACTATGCCACCAAACATACAGCAGACATGTATAGGCAAATCCCAACCTATGTGTTTCAAAAGCAAAAACATTATTTGACCTATACCACAAGCAACGCACATAAGCAAAACTGCTTGTATAACATTGTTTTTGTCAACCATAACTTTTGCTTCGCTGCTACTTTTTTCATCATCTTTTCCGTCTAAAGCAGGATTTTCAAAATGAAATCTTTTTATCATAAAATTACCGAACGGTCCTCCAAGTATAGAACCTGCTATAAGCCCGAATGTTGCAGCCGATATAGCCACCTCTAATGCTTCTGTGGCTCCTGCCTCTACTGCTATAGGAGCAAAAGACGCCGCATTTCCATGACCTCCTGTCATAGGAATACTACCTGTCATCATTGATATAAGCGGATTTATTCCAAACACTCCACCAACTCCAAGCGCTACTGCATTTTGCAAAGCCGACAACAACGCTGCAAGTACAGCGAATATAATTACCAATTTACCACCTTGTTTTAGAAGCGACATACTTGCTGCAGCCCCGCTTGCTGCAAAGAAAAGACAATAAAACAAAGTATTTACCGTCTTATAATCAAAATTAAATTCAAAGATGTCGGCATAATAAAATATCAAAGAAATAATTGCAACTATTGTTCCTCCTACAACTGATGCCGGAAGACAATATTTTTTTAAAAGATAAATTTTGGCTCTCAAAAATTCTCCCAAATATATAGCCAACACTGCAATGAATAAAGTCTCAAACATTCCTAATTCCAATACTGTTCTTTCCAAAGAATCACTCTCCTCAAAAAATTAATATTATCATCTAATAAACATAGATATTTTTTAATACTATGTCCAAATATATTTTGCTCAGAGATTTTTTTATAAACATCTATAAAGGCTATAATTTATATAAGTCTTAACAATTTGCCACGCAAAACAATTTGAATATAGCTTATACTAAAACCTATTTCAATAACCCTATAATACCAATACCTGATAGAACACTTTGAAAACAGAATTTTATAAATCTAATAATATATAACAAGAATTTATTACCTTCTCATATAAATTATCTATTGCTCTATCAGAAATTAGTATAAAATAAAAAAGCACTTAATTAATACAAATAACAATTATTACTTTTTATTATTATGAATTAAAAATATCCATTATTTTATTAGGTATAAGTATAAACTAAACAGCTATTATATTTTATATACTGAATTTTATTTTTTAATCAACATAAAAAAAAGCTATATACAAACATAAACATTATGTCTGCATATAGCTTTTTATAATTAAAAATTATTTTTTAAATACATTATCATAATCTCTAAGAGCTCTTGGTGTAAGCATTTGATGGAATGCACATATTGATTTCGGATTTTGATATGAACTTTCTGTAAATGCTTCTACATAATTTCTTAAAAGCACCATATCCACTATTTCATCTACAAAACCATATTTTGCACAAGCATCAGGTCTTGATTTTGCTGTATAGTCGTTGATAAGATCATTCATTTTATCTATTGTAGGTTGCAAATCTTTGCCATCTTTTTTGTCTTTTACAAGTCTTCTTGAATACATCGCAACTGCAGCTGTTTCTCCACTCATAACATAGATTTCAGTAGCTGCTGTACCTATTGAGAACGCATTTGTATCATTTCCTTGAGGTCCTCCAAGTACATAGTGAGCTGCTGCTGTACCTTTTCTAAGTGTTATTTGCATTTGAGGTACGTCTGAATTTTGTATTGAGTATATAAGAGATTGTCCAAGTCCAAGAAGTTCAGCTTTTTCCGCATCATCTCCTACATCTATACCTGTAGTATCTTGTATCCAAACTATCGGTAATTTATCTCTACCGCAAAGTGTAACGAATTCATTCATCTTGATTAATCCCTGACGATACAATTTACCACCTATACCTATAGAGTTTTCTTTGTATTCAGGATATTTCATAAGCAGACCTTGTGAATTGGCAACTACCCCTACAAGAAGTCCGTTTACTTTTGCAAGTCCTGTTACCATCTCAGGTCCGTAGCCTTTTTTATATTCCAAGAATTCTGAGTTGTCAAATAATCTTCCTATTACATCATATACGTCATAACTTCTTTTTTGGTTCATAGGCACTACATCGTAAAGTTCGTCTTGCAACAACGCAGGAAGCTTCGGTTCATCTACTCTGAAAAACTCAAGATTATATGCAGGTATATAGCTCATATATTTTCTTATAGCTTCAAGTACACCTTCTTCTTCTTGATATACTTCTCTGAAAAATCCTGTTTGTTCAAAATGAACTCCTACTGAACCCGGAGGATCAACTTTTCCAGCTTTTAAGTTAGCATCTATTATTTGTTCTGCACTTTCTTCATCTATAAATCCTTTTGGATTCATACCTCCAAGTATACCTGCTCCACCTACTGCCATATTTGCATCTTTGTGCGCTATAAGTATTGTAGGGCTTATTGAGTGATATCCACCACCTGCAGGGTTTGTTCCATATATACCTACAATTACCGGAATACCCATTTGTGCAAGCTCTGCATTTCTATAAAACGGTGTACCGCCACCACGTCTGTTAGGGTACACTTTTTCTTGTACGTCCAACTTAACACCACTGCAATTTAGTATATATACAAGAGGTATACCAAGTCTTTTTGCAGTATCTGATGCTCTAAGTAAGTTTTCAGCTTGTCCCGGTATCCATGCACCTGCTAATTTTTTGTTATCAGATGCCACTATTACAGCCCATTTACCTTCAATTTTTCCAAGTCCTTTTAATATACCAGTTGAACCGTCAGGATTTTCTTCAGGGTTGAATATAGTGTTTAGAGGGCACCAAGTTCCTTCGTCTATTAGCTCTTCTATTCTTTGTTTTGCAGTAAGTTGTCCTGATTTATTTAAAGATTCATCACTTCTTCCGAAAGCAACGGCTTCTTCTATAAGTGTATGAATATGAGCTTCTACTTCTTTGAATAATTCTCTATTTTCAGCATTGGATGAAGTCACTTTTTTCCCTACTTGAGGCATATTTTGAAAATATGAGTTCATTGAATAATTTCCCATACTGTAATCACCTTTCTATTATTTTTTATATGTTCTTATAAACCGTAAAACTCTTTTAAATTATAAATATATTCCGATAAATTTACAGTTCTGTTATAATAATCATGCTCACTTATACCTAAACATAAATACATATATACATTCAGCCAATTCAAGTTGGAATATACATAATCGCTTTGATTTTCAAATACTAAAATTACATCTTCATTTTTTATATCCGTTTTTCTTGTATCAAGCAAAGATTTATTTTTCTTTGTATCTTTAAGTTTAAATACCACGAAATCAAGGTCAGTTTTATCAGAATTATTATTTTTTACTGTCAATTTAAGCTTTGCATTCAGAAGCATCAAATTATAATATTTTTTAGGTATATCATCAAAAGCAATTTTTTCTAAGTCAAACAATTCGTTAAAATATATTATGACTTCATTTATATTCTTTTTTCCCGGAACGACATACTCTATATATTTATCAATAAATTCCTCCTCTTTTTTATCATTGTCAAAATGTTCAGCTATTATATATCCTATAGTTTGATTTTCTTTAGGTATTGACAGGCGCAATAAAATATTTTTTAGCCGATCTATTTTTTTCATGATATCTATGTGTAATTTATTTAGCATTTCTATTTACGAAAATCTTTAATATTATTTTTATTAAGCTTCTTTCGGAACTTTTATGAATGCTTGTCCCGGATCTATTTCTTCTCTTATCATTCTTATTACTTCAGGATCCGGTGCTTCAAGAGGTACTGCTCTTGATACGTCTATATCAAATCCTGTATTTTCTTTTACATCTTCAGGTGATGAAGTAGGATAATATCCATGTAGATACATTCTCTTAGTCTTTTCGTCAAATTTCATAACTCCTCTGTCTGTAACTACTGCAATAGGTCCTCTATTTGAAGGAAGTCCTTTTTTTGTTCTTCCTTCAGGTCCATCTATCCATCCAGGACTTGTTATATAATCTATTTTATCTGTGAAACGACGTTTCTCATGTTGCATCATTATAACAGTATTTACAAAAGTAGATATTCCGTTTGCTCCACCACTTCCCGTAAATCTTGTCTTAGGATGATTATAATCTCCCATGCTTGTAGAGTTTACGTTTCCATATGGATCTATTTCAGCTCCGCCTATGAACGCTATCATTCTTTTTTCATCGTGTAGCCATTCATTTGTTTCAAATCCTATGAATCTTATATTAGGCCATTGTACAGCACAATGTGCCATAAATCTGTTATCCCCTACACTTCTTGGAACTTCTATAGGTGAGCAGTCCATAAGTCCACTTTCCACTATAAGTTTGCAGTTAGGTGCAAATACTCTTTTTGCAAGAGATGCTCCTATTAGTGGTAATCCTGTTCCAACTATAACTATTTGTCCGTCTTCTATTATTTTAGCAATTGTTATTGCTTGCATTTCCTTATTTGTATAATTTGAATAATTTGACATCTTATATTTCCCTCCTACTTAACTTTTGTTGCGTATCCGTATCCAGGAACGTTCTTATATTTAAGTAAACGATTAACGCCGAGCTTTTCAAGGTACTCTTCATGAGTTTTTGTTCCATATACCCACTCGTCTAAGAAGGCTTTGAAGTCTTCATCAGTCTTGCTCACTTTATCATAATTTATATAATATTCTTTATCATAATCATAATAATTATATACTTGTGATGGGTGTGCTCCATGTGGTGCATGAACAACTGCATTAACGCAAAATCCTGGTATGGAATTTTTTGAAGGATCTAATCTTATTTCTTCATCAGTTACAAGTTCTTCGCAAGTAACTATACATTTTTTAGCTGCAATGGCTATATCTATGTCATGGAACTCGTCTCCTTCTATTGAGCAAGTTCCGTCAGGCGATGCTTTTTGAACGTGTATTATAGCTGTGTCAAGCTCAGGCACAGGCAACGCCAATACTTTTTCTCCCGGTTTGAACGGATTTTCAACTTCAACAAGCTTGTCGTTAGGAAGTTTTTCGATAGTTTCTCTTACTTCCTTTGTTATTCCCCATTTATCAGCAACATCTGAACCCAACATAAGTCTTACAGGAAGATAAGGAAGTCCAAGTGATGCAGCATGTAACATCAACATTATGGCATCTTGTGAATAGTCTTCAAATATTAAAGAACCGTCTTCTATTTTTTTTCTAAATCTTCTTGATACGTTTGTATATCCTGAGTTAGCTGTATAGCAGTTGATATATGCTTTAACTCTGCCTTCTCCTATAAGCATATCCCAATCTCCTCCTGCCGGACCTGCATAAACTACAAAATCTTTTTGTCCTTGACGAAGTATCTCATGAACAGCCGCATAAGGTTTTCTATTAGTTGTAAAACCTCCTAATGATATGGAATCGCCATTTTCCACAAACTTAGATATAGCTTCTGATAAACTCATTACTTTACTCAAAGTAAAAACCTCCAATTCTCTTATCAATTTTTTTTATCAATTTTTTTAATATTTTAAAATACAAATAAATTAGTTATGTTTTATAAAAATAATTTTTGTATGTTTTTGCACACTATTACAGTAAATAACTATTAAATAATATATACTTAAAACGAATAATCATTTTTATATTTAAAAATAATGAATTTATTGTATAAAGTATGCAAAAGTATACTAATAAATTAATATCTTTTAAGTATGAAAATGTGAATGTATGCTTTTATAACAAATTCACGTAAATTAAAGCTTAAATTATTTGAACAGCAACATAAAATATCCCGCTGCAACTGCTGAACCTATAACTCCCGCAACGTTAGGTCCCATAGCGTGCATCAATAGATAGTTTGTAGGGTTTGCTTTTGCTCCCTCAACTTGTGAAACTCTCGCTGCCATAGGAACTGCTGAAACTCCGGCTGAACCTATAAGCGGATTTATCTTTCCACCTGTAAGTTTGCACAACAGTTTACCAAGCAAAACTCCACCGGCTGTTGAGAACGCAAACGCACATAATCCCATTACTATTATAGCTATTGTCTGTGTTCTTAAGAATATTTCACCATTCGCAGTAGCTCCAACAGTAGTTCCGAGCATTATAGTTACTATATTTACTAATTCATTTTGAGCAGTGTTTGAAAGTCTATCCACTACTCCTGATTCTCTAAATAAATTACCAAGCATCAACATACCAAGTAGAGGCGCAACTGAAGGTAATAATAATGAGCAGAAAAGCACAACAAGTATTGGGAATATTACTTTTTCTATCTTGCTTACTTTTCTAAGTTGACCCATTTTTATCTGTCTTTCTTCTTTTGTTGTAAGCGCTCTCATTATAGGCGGTTGTATCAAAGGTATAAGTGCCATATATGAATAAGCCGCAACTGCTATCGGCGCAGTAAGATGTGGTGCAAGGTTGTTAGCTATAAATATTGATGTAGGACCGTCAGCTCCACCTATGATACCTATAGAAGCTGCTTCTTGAGGTGTAAATAATCCTGTAAGGTTTGCAAATGTGAATGCCATATATATACCAAGTTGAGCCGCAGCTCCAAGCAACAAACTTATAGGATTTGCAATAAGCGGTCCGAAATCAGTCATAGCTCCGACTCCCATGAATATCAAGCATGGGAACAGGTTACTCTTAATACCGCTGTATATTATTCTTAAAACCCCTGCAGTATACCAAGGTTGCCCTTCTTGTGCCTCTGCCATAAGTCCTGCAAGAGGTAAGTTTGCTAAAAACATACCGAATGCAATCGGTAAAAGCAACAACGGTTCAAATTGTTTAACAACTGCCAAATATACCAAAATAAAGGCGATTAACATCATCAAACAATTTCTCCAGTCAAGAGCGGCAAAACCTGATTCTGCCATCATTTCTTGAATTACTTTGAAAAACATTGTTTATCCCCCTTATTTTAATTTAGCTAAAACATCGTCTGTTTCGACCATATCTCCTTCTTTTACCAATATAGCATCTATTACGCCTGCCACAGGTGCAACTATTTCATTTTCCATTTTCATAGCCTCAAGAATCATAACAGCTTGACCTTCAGATACTGTGTCACCAGGTTTTGCTAAAACTTTAAATACTTTTCCTGGCATTGGGCTTGTTACATCTGATGCAGAAGCTGCGCTTGCAACAGGAGCCGGAGCTGGAGCTGGCGCTACTGGTGTTGGTGCCGGTGCTGGCGCTTGAACAGGGGCAGGTGCTACTGGTGCTGGTGCTGGAGCAGGTGCATATGCTATCGGAGCTTGCATATAAGCTGTACCTCTTGTAAGTGATTGATAAGGTCCGCCTAATTTTTCAACTTCAACATCATATTCTTTACCATTTATTCTAACTACATATCTCATTATTAAATCTCCTTTTTCATTTAGATATTTTTTTCTTATTTTTGATTTTAATTTAGGATTAAATCATAAATTATTGCATAATAGATATTATCTAAAAACCCATATTTATGTAAAGCAATTTAGAATTTAATATCTACAGATATTATTAAAATCAATTAAACCATCTTACATAAAACTACAAATACTATTTTTTTGTTATAGAATTAATCTTGAGTCTTTCAATAGGCACTCTTGAATGTTCACTGATGGCAGCCAAAATTACCGCATACTCTTCCGTATTTTCTTCCACAACTTGTGGAGCTGATACTGAAGCAGATGGTGCAGCAGTTTGAGTTGGAGCAGCTTTAGTTTCTTTTTTTACAACTGCGTTTGCGCCTAAACCCATAGCCGCAAGTATCTTTGTCAATACTATTATAGCCAAAGCCAATAATATAAGAGCAAAAAATACTGTCGCCATACCGGTAAGCGAATATAATAATGAGTCAACAAGTCCCATGCTGTCGCCACCTTGCCATATTCCTCCCATAACACACCTCCTAAATTTTAAATAGACTGTTATTGCGACAACCATTCTTTATACAACTGTTTAATAACTTATACTTTATCTAATTAAATACGTTTTAAATATAATGACGTTTTAATAATATCTTGATTTAAATAGAGTTTAGCATAAGTTTTTAATTGATTATATACAGGTTGTCAAATGTTCGCTTTTTCAAAAATGAAATTTTTAATTCATTTTAAGCAAAAAATTGTCCTGCAATCTGTTTATGTATTCCATATTGTGAAATATATTCCATTTTATGGAACAGGGATAACATTTTTTCATTTTCTTGAAATTAATTTTAGCAGATATTCTTTATTTTTTCAAGCATTATTTTTATTTTATTTTTAGCTTATTTTCTGCATTATACATTTTTTTATCTTTGTTATTGTATTTATTAAATTAAATATATAATTTTGCAATTTATATTTCATTTTTATATAAAATTAATACAAAAAAACAATTAGAGATAATTATTTATACTAATTATAAATTATAAAATATATAAACTTTATATACTTCGTAGTTTTAAAAAAGCATAAATTTTTAAATATACCATTATAATTCGCTTTTAATTAGCATTCAGCACTATTATTAAATTTTATAAAAAACTACATTAATATAATAAGCATATTAAGATTAAACATACAAATCACAAAAAATTCTTAATAAAAACTATTTACATAACAAATCATTTATACTATAATATGAGATACGGCTGACTGGTGCGTAATGATTTTATTATGTTCCATTAATTTTTTATGAGGAGGAAATAAATTGGCAAGACCAAGAGGACCAAGATTTAAGCTTTCAAGAAGCTTCGGTGTAAATGTGTGCGGACACCCTAAAGCACTTAAAAGAGGTGCTAAACCTACAAAAAAGATATCAGAATACGGTAAACAACTAAAAGAAAAACAAAAATTAAAAGCTTACTACGATGTATTAGAAAAACAATTTGCAAAATACGTTGAACAAGCTCTAAAATCTAACGAAAACCCTGGAGAAAAAATAATATTGAGACTTGAAATGAGACTTGATAACTTAGTTTACAGATTAGGTTTCGGAAGTTCTATAAGACAAGCAAGACAAATGGTAAACCATGGACATATGTTGGTAAACGGCAAAAAAGTTGATATACCTTCATACGAAGTACAAGTAGGAGATGTTATCACTCTTAGAGAAAAATCAAGAAACACTCAACTTTTCAAAGATAATTTTGCAGCTTCAAACGTAACATATCCATATCTTGAAAAAGATATAGATACTTATACAGGAAAAGTTGTATCTCGTCCAAATAGAGAAGATGTTCCAATAGAAATAACTGAATCTCTAATAGTTGAGTATTACTCAAAATAAAATAAAAATTTACTGTGGCATATTTTTTGTCACAGTTTTTTTATGTGATTTATAATATGATTTTAAAAAATAAATTTTTATACTAATATCAAAACCCGATAGAATAACATAAAAGCAATATCATATAAGTTTAATAAAATATAACAATACTTATGTAGTTCTCGTATAAATTATCCTTCACTTTTATTAGAGATTACTATAAATACAATTTAAATACTATTCGCACAAAGATAAAGAATGTTTATATTTAATTAAATGAATGCTTTGCTACATTAAATATTATAAGTAATTTCATAACTTAAATCTTTTATTTATAAATACTATAAAAATACTTGATTTTTATAATGAAAAAGTATATAATTATTTATCATAATGATAAAATTTAATCAATTTTATAATTTTATTTTATCATTAAAATTATTTTATTTGATATTTAGGAGATTCATTTATGAAGAAAATTTTAGTTTTATTAACAGCATTAATGTTTACATTTACGCTTGTAGGATGTTCATCAACAGAAACCAAAAAGGATGAGCCGAAAGAACAAACTACTGCACAAGAGACAAAAGAAAACAAAGAATCAGTGGAATTGAATATTTCTGCTGCTGCATCATTAAAAGATGCTTTAGAAGAGATAAATACAAATTATGAAAAAGAAACAGGCAATAAAGTAATATTAAACTTAGCAGGTAGCGGAAAGTTAGTTCAACAAATACTTGAAGGAGCACCGGCAGATTTGTTTATATCAGCATCTAATGCTAAGATGAAAGATCTTGTAGAAAAAGGCAACGTTGAAGAAAGTGCCGTATCTACTCTATTGGAAAACGACTTGGTTATGATAGTACCAAAAGATTCGCAAGAAAAAGTTGAAAAAATTGAAGATCTGGAAAATGTTAACGGAAAAATAGCAATAGGCGAAGTTGAGACTGTACCTGCCGGACAATACGCAAAAGATTCTCTTACATCACTCGGTTTATGGGATAAGATACAAGATAAAATAGTATACGCTAAAGACGTTAGAGCCGTATTATCTTATGTAGAACAAGGTGAAGTTGTTGCCGGCTTTGTATATAACTCAGATGCTACTGTTGCAGAAAATTCACAAATAGCTCAAGTAGTTCCTGCAGATTCTCACAAACCTATAGTTTATCCTATAGCAGTATTAAAAGAATCTCCAAATGCAGAAACTGCAAAATCTTATGAAGATTTCCTTAAAACAGAAGAAAGCACAAAAATATTTGAAAAATTCGGTTTTAAGGTTCCAACTAAATAATGGAAGGTATAATATCTCCCATATTATTATCTTTAAAGGTTGCCACAATCTCTACCATAATAACACTCATATTAGGGGTAGCATTATCATACGTCGTTGTAAGGTATAAATTTCCTCTCAACGACGTATTTGAGGCAATCTTAATATTACCTATGGTACTTCCGCCATCAGTTACAGGATATATACTGTTAATATTGTTTGGAAAAAGAGGATTTATCGGGATATTTTTACAGGAACATTTCGGTTTTAGCGTAATATTTACTTGGATTGCTTGCTGTATAGCATCTGTGGTTGTTTCCATACCACTTATGTATCAGAGTTGTAAATCAGCTTTTATCAGCGTAGATGAGGTGTATTTAAACTCGGCAAGGACACTCGGAGCATCAGAACTCAAAGTATTTTTTAAAGTTTTAATACCTTTATCAATTCCGGGGATATTAAGCGGTATAGTTTTAGCATTTGCAAGAGCATTAGGAGAATTCGGCGCTACCCTTATGATAGCCGGTAATATCCCCAATAAAACCCAGACTATACCGACAGCCATATATTATGCAATAGACTCCAAAAACTCTTATGTTGCAAACACACTAACTACTGTTGTTATAGTATTCAGCTTTATAGTTATATTCTCATTAAACAGATGGTTGAAGAAACAAAGAATTAAATAAGGGAAGATAAATTTATATATATTTTTTTATAGTTATCAATTTTATTAAATAACTATATCGACTTAAGATTTTTATAATTTATGCAAATATTTTAGATTGAATTACTAAATAAAAAATATTTTTTCTATAAAAATGGCTCTAAATCAATGTTTTAAAACATAGTTTAAAGAGCCGTTTTTATTTACAAATCAAATTATTAAGGATTAAATTATGCAAGATATATTATTGGATGTAAATATACAAAAAAAACTCAACTTTTTTGATTTAGATGTAAGCTTTTCTCTATCAAAAGGCTTGCTTGCTATACAAGGTCTGTCAGGTTCAGGAAAAACTACAACACTTGATTGTATAAGCGGACTTAAAACTCCTGATAAAGGTTATATAAAATTGAACGGTCGCTACTTGTATTCAAGCGAAGATAAGATAAATCTCCCTATCCGCAAAAGAAAAGTCGGCTATGTTTTTCAAAGCTATGCACTATTTCCCAATATGACTGTAAAAAACAATATATTCTTCGGTATAAATAAAAAAGATAATATAGCCAAAGAATATGCCTTGAATTTAGCAAATAATTTAAATATCATACATCTTTTGGACAGATACCCTTCAGATATATCAGGCGGAGAAAAACAAAGAGTTGCACTTGCAAGAGCTTTGGCTGTAAAACCGGATATATTGTTATTGGACGAGCCTTTTTCGGCACTTGACGAAGATTTAAAAGAAAGATTATATGAGGATTTTCTTAGCTTCAAAGAGAAAGAAAATATCCCTATGATACTTATAACCCACAACAAATACGAAGCACAAAAACTTGCGGATACTATAATACATTTTGAAAGTGGTAATATAGTGGAGAAGTAATTTTTTTTACTTCTCTTTTTTTATTTTTACACCATCTTCTTCAAGCAAGAAAAACAGCATTTCTATAAACGAAATATGATATGGAATGAATGTTCCGTCTTCAATCATAGCTTTTATTTCCGATAATGTAGCCCATTTCACAGCTTTAACTTCTTCTTCTTGTAACTTCAGGTTTGATATATCTAAATCGCTTTTTATTATATATACATCATTAAAACCGCTTTTAAAATTGATAGTAAGTGCCGGACGTATGTCTTCTTCAATATCATATCCTATTTCCTCAAGCACTTCTCTTTTTGCGGCATTTTGAGAGCTGTCTCCTGCTTTTGCACTTCCTCCTGCGGATAAATCCCACATACCTCCCCAATCATCTTTACAGGTTTGTCTCTGTTGGATTATCATCTGTCCCTTTGAGTTAAAAATACATACATGCACTACCAATCTATAAAAACCTTCAGGTACTTTTGTACCTCTAAGTATTGTATTGCCTGTTCTTACTCTGTCTCTTGTATACAAATCTAAATATTCCATTTTTATCCTCCTATTTTAAAATAAAATATGAAAATTTATAATTCTACAATATTTTTTCATTTCTTGAGATTAAATAATATCAGGTTTTATTTACAATTTTGCTTTATAATACATTAGCTAATTAAACAATTATATAATAAAAATGCTAAATTGAATACATTAGATTAGAGATATTATCAATTTCTTTAATCAAACATATTCAAACGCATTTTTTTATATTCTAACATTGAATTATATTTTTAAATGGTGTTTAGTGTAAAAATATATCTGAAATCTATTTTTAATCACTTTAACTCCTCAATAAGAACATTTATATCATCCGGCAGTTTGCTCTCTACAACTATTTCTTTCATACTTCTCGGCGAAACAAGCTCCAATCTCGAACAATGCAAAGCCTGCCTTGATATAAGCTCGCTTTTTTCTCCGTATAATTCATCTCCTATTATATTATTGCCAATAGCACTGAGATGAACTCTTATCTGGTGTGTTCTGCCTGTTTCAAGCAACAATCTCACTATTGCAAAATTTTTTTCATTTTTCAAAACTTGATAATGAGTTACAGCCTCCTGACCGTTTTGAGATATTATCCTCCTCATATCATCATCAGTTTTTGCAATCTTTAATTTTATAGTACCCTTTTCATCTTTCATCGGATTTTTAACAACAGCGGTATAATATTTTTTTATTTTATCTGATACAAAGCCTTGAGATAAAGCATAATGACTGAACGAATTTTTGGCAACGGTTATTATCCCCGATGTATCTCTGTCAAGTCTGCTTACAAATCTGACTTTACTTTTAATATTTTTAGATTCAAATATACCTTGAATATAGTTAAGCAGAGTATCTTCTAAATGCGATTTTGTAGGATGCACAACCATAAATGCAGGCTTATCCACTATTAGCAAGTCTTCGTCTTCATATAGTATTTTTATGTCTTTGTACTGCGTTTTATAGTCACTGCTTTCATCTTCAAATATTATTTTTATTATATCTCCTTTTTTTAGCTGTCCATTTTTAGGACGCTCCTTGCCGTTTACCGTCAATCTTCCCTCTCCGTTTTTTATGCCTATACTTCCTCTTACAGAGAACTTCATCATATCAAGAAGTGCTGTTTTTAAATTCATATCATTGTCGCACACATATATAAATTCGTTATACTTCTGTCTATCTTCTATATACATTTCATTCTCCCTAAATTATATTAAGATTATTATATCAAATTTTTCTAATAATAAATATATATTAATCTTGATTTTTTTAATTTATAAAATTTTATCCTAAAATCATACACTTATGTTTTATACTAAAAACCAATAGAAATATCGAAAAATTTAGTAAATAGATTATGCTACACCATAAATTCATTAACTAAAGATATTGCAAAAGTATTACTCATAAGATATGGATTATCTATACTGTTTAATTGGCTATCAGTATTAGACTTCATATCAAGACTCACTTCACTTAACATTACTCTCCCTCGACTTTCATTTGCCCTATATGTTATCAAAAAGCTAAATTAAAATTTATAATCAACCACCTAATTACATTGACTAAAAAGCTTTTTTTTTGATAAAATGTATATATGTTTTTTTTACGATATTATTCGATTAAAACTCCATAATAACAAAAAAATTTTTAAAATTTATAATTTTTATATACATAATTATTTACAAACCAACAAATATACAGTTTATACCGATAACTCTTTAAAAATCAAAATATAAATTAAATATTTTAATCAGTTTTCGGTATTAGAAAGAAAAAAATATGAATACCTACGATTTATCATTGATGCAACAATCAAAATATATAGATATGCTTTTCACATATAAATCCGATAACGACTATAATATAGGCGATATTGTAATAGTTCCGTTTGGCATAGGCAACAAAGTTATAGAAGGAATAATAATATACAAAAATAAATCAGAAATCACAAACAAAACAAAAGAAATAATATCTGCGTTAGAACACACCTATTCACTGACACAAAAACAAATAGACACAGCTATATTCATCAGAGATAACTATATGTGCAGTTATTATGAGGCATTCAAACTATTTACCTCTCCATCAAAATACACAAAACTTTCCGAGCATTACACCATCAAAATAACTCTTAATGATAAGGAAAAATTGCAGGAGCTTATAAAAAACACAAGAAAAAATGCCAAAAATAAACTAAGTTTTCTAAATGCAATAGCAAAATACGAAAATATAACAAAACCTGTATTAGAAGAAATGCTTGATATAAAAACTAACAGTTATATAAACGAGTTAGAACAACTTAATATAATCACAACTTCAAAACTTACAGTTTTTTCAAAAAACAGATTTACAAAAAATAAAAAACCGGATATAAAATTAAACGCTGAACAGGCAACAATATTTAACAGCATAAAAAATATCTATGACACTGATGAAAACAAATCAGTACTGTTACACGGAATAACAGGCAGCGGTAAGACACAGGTGTATATAGAAATTATAAAATACTTACTTTCTAAACAAAAGACCGCAATAATATTAGTACCGGAAATATCCCTCACAATGCAGACAATTGCACGATTTTCAAACGAATTTGACGAAGACATAGCTGTAATACACAGCAATCTGACAAAAAGAGAAAAATTTGAACAATGGCTGAAAATAAAAAACAAAATATCAAAAATAGTAATAGGCGCACGTTCAGCACTTTTCAGTCCTTTGGAAGATATAGGCGTAATAATAATCGACGAATGCCACGATGAAGCATATAAATCAGAGCAATCTCCAAAATACGACACCATTGAAGTAGCAAATAAAATTGCAAAACAAAATGACGCACTGCTTATATTAGCCACTGCAACACCGTCA
The DNA here is from genome assembly GCF_000238095.2 of Peptoanaerobacter stomatis. Classification (NCBI taxonomy): domain Bacteria; kingdom Bacillati; phylum Bacillota; class Clostridia; order Peptostreptococcales; family Filifactoraceae; genus Peptoanaerobacter; species Peptoanaerobacter stomatis. The sequence continues at coordinate 1,847,061 of NZ_JH815225.1, read as the reverse complement.
ATCACACAATACTATGAGGCATCCGAGTTAAAAAAATATCATCTGTTCAAATTGTTAAACAGAGCAAACAATAAGCCTCTTCCACAAGTAGTTATCGTAAATATGCTTGAAGAGATGAAAAACGGTAATAATTTGGATTTAAGTAAAACCTTACAATTAGAGATGAAAAGAGAGCTTGCAAAAGGCAACAGTATTATACTGTTTTTAAACAAACGAGGTTATTCCAATCAGTTGACTTGTGATAATTGCGGTTATGTGCCCAAATGTGAAAACTGCGATATATCGCTAACATATCATAAAACAACACATTCATATAAATGCCATTATTGCGGATATGAAGTATCTGCTTTTTCATCTTGTCCTAAGTGTAATGAAGGGCATTTTATGATGCTTGGCACAGGTACACAAAAAATAGAAAATCAGGTAAAACATCTGTTTCCCTCAGCAAATATATTCAGAATGGACAAAGACACATCAAAAGAAAAAGGTATGAGCGAAAAAATATTGACAGATTTCAGAAATACCTCACAATCTGTACTCATAGGTACACAAATGATTGGAAAAGGACACGATTTTCCAAAAGTTTCATTAGTAGGTGTGATAAATGCAGATCAAGGAATAAATTCTCCTGATTACAAAGCACTTGAACGCTCTTACAACATCATAGAACAAGTCGGAGGCAGAGCCGGCAGAGGAAATGATGACGGAACAGTTATCATACAGACATTTTCACATTCCAATTCACTATTATTTTTCTTAAAAAATCACAACTATGACGCATTTTATCAAGACGAATTGGAAAAAAGGCAGATATTCAGATACGAACCTTTCGGAAATCTGATACGTATAACAGTATCATCTATTGACGAAAAGACCGCATTTTCATCAGCTATAAAAGTAAAAGAGGCACTCACATTCTATAACAACACTAAACTCTCGGCAAAACTCAAAATATACGATGTTTCCCCTTGCTTAATCACAAGGATAGAACAAAAATATCGCTATCAAATCGTATTAAGGAGTGACAATGAAACCTTGTCAACAGCTAAAAAAATGATAAACTATACTTTAACCACCAAAAGAAAGATAGTTTTAAGCTCAGATAATGTGAGTGTGTCTATTGATGTTAATCCTGATAATATGCTTTAAATTTTACTCAAGTAGAAGTAAACACTATAAAAATCGAAATAGTTTAAAACATTATAATTTATATTGTTTGCATACTGAATTATTGTTTAAATTCATTAAGAAATAATTTTTTATTTTTAGAAGTATATATGGAAAGGTATAATAAAATGTTAAAAACATATAGCGAAAACTACATTGTAGATTTCAGAGATGTCGACAGATATTACGACATCAAGATTCCACAATTACTTGAAATAATGGGAACCGTATCAACAAAACACACCAATGAACTTGGCTTTGATCCATTTTATTTGATAAGGCAAGGTCTTGCTTGGATACTGTACGAATGGAAAGTTGATATAGAAAAAACAAAATTATACGCACAAACTATAAGAATAGAAACTTTTGCTGTAGACAGAAAAGGTATGTATTTTATAAGATATTTCGGAATATATGATAAAGACGATAAACTTATAGGCAGAGCCACTGCGAAATGGGTTGTAATAAATATAGAGCAACGAAAAATAGTAAAACTTCCACAAGAAATATTGGAGGCGGCAAAGATAAATATAGAAGAACTCAATGAAAATCAAAAATATATATATGATATGCCCGAAAAACCGCTAAGATTGGAAAAAAGACAAGACGATTTTATTCAAACAATATTTCCGATAAGATTTTATGACATAGACTCCAATCATCATGCCAACAACGTAAAATATGTGGATTGGGCTATAGAAAGTCTGCACCAACACGAAGATTTTTTAAAAAAATATAAAGTTTCTCACTTATCCATAACCTATAAAAAAGAAACAGGAGAAGATGGAGATATAATATGTAAAACTTATATGGATAATCTGCGTACTTATCACGAAATATATTCAAGCAAAAATATACTGTTAACTGTTTTGGAACTTAAATGGACTGAAAGACCACAATAAAAAATGTACCGACCCCCAAAAGTTAGACCAAAAAAATCTAACGTTTGAAGGTCGGTTTTTAATTGTAAAATTTTTTTAAAGATTAAATTTAGCTACCATCTCACTCATCTCTTGTGCCATATCTGCTAAGTGTGCACTTGATGCTGCTATCTCTTCAGATGATGCTGTCTGTTCTTCTACTGTCTCTGATGTTTCTTGTACTGATGCTGCATTTTCTTCTGATAGGGCTGATAGACTTTCTATTATTCCCATCAGACTTTCTTTTGTCTTTTCTAATTCTTTTCCTGACTCATTTAATTTTTCTACTGCTTCTTTATTGTTGTCTAATTCTTTTGATATTATGTTGAATTGTTCTCTTGTGTCTTCTACTTTTACTGATTGCTGCTCTACTATCTTTCCTACTTTCTCCATTGTCTCTACTGCTTGTCCTGTCTTTTCTGTAAGCTCTGATACTATTTCTTTTATTTCTTCTGTGAATGTGTTTGATTGTTCTGCTAATTTCCTTATTTCTTCTGCTACTACTGCAAATCCTCTCCCTGCTTCTCCTGCTCTTGCTGCTTCTATTGCTGCGTTTAGGGCTAACAGATTTGTTTGGTCTGATATTGATTTTATCATGTCGCTTGCTGATTCTATTTTTATTGCGCTTTCGTTTGTGTTTTGGATTACTTGCGCTACTCCTCCTGCTGCTGTTTGTGATTCTTCTGTTGCTTTTATTAATCCTCTTAGGGCTGTCATTCCGTTTTCTTTTGCTTCGTATACTTGTTTTGTTGTTTGGTTTAGTTTTTCTATTATTTCTTCTGTTTGTTTTAGGGCTTTTTCCATTACTTCCATGGATTCTGCTCCTCTTTGCATGTCTTCTGCTTGGGTCATTGCTCCTTGGGATATGTCGTTTATTGCTCTTGATATTTGTTCTGCTCCTTGGGCTGATTGTTCACTTGTTGCTGTTAATTCTTCTGATGAGGCTGATACTTGACTTGCCAAATCGTTTACGTTTGTCATTATTTCTTTCATTGTTGTTTTTACTTGTATTAAGGCTCTTGATATTATTCCTATTTCGTCTTTATTTTTTGAGTATATTACTGAGGCTGATTTTTCTGTTAGGGTTAAATCGTACTCTGCCATTCCTTTTACGCATTCGCTTAGTTTTATTATTGGTATTGTTATTGAGTTTGCTACTAAGTATATTACTGCTATTACTATTATCAGTGATATTATGCTTATTAATAGCATAAATTTACCTAATGTTGATGAGCCTTCTAATACTTCTGCTTTTGGTACTGATAGGGCTAATACCCAACTTGTGTTTTTTATCGGGTATGTGAAATAAAATCTTTGCACTCCTCCTACTTTTGCCTCAAAAAAGTCTGATTCGGTGTCTAAAAATTTATCCATAAATGGTTGTAATGCTCCGTTTTCTACTGTTGCTATATTGTCTGTAAGTGTGTATTTTGAGTGCACCATAAAGTTTCCGTCTCCGTCTAACAAGAATGCTGCTCCTGTGTCTTTTATCTTTATGCTGTTTACCATTTCGACTAATTCTTTTGTTGATATATCTGTCGCTACTACTCCCTTAGGTTTTGAAGAGTCTAAAGGGTTTATCCCCTCACTTATTGTTACAACCATTGCACCTTCTGAAGCATTTGTGTACGGTTTTGATATAAAAGCGACATTTTTACCTATTGCTCCTTTATACCACTCTCTTGTTGTATGGTCGTATGATGCATCAGGCACCCAACCTGTTCCGTCATAATATTTCCCATTTTCAAAGCCTGAAAGAAATCCTAATGTACCAGGAACTTTTTGTGAATAGTAAGTTAAATCTTCTATAAGTTCTTTTTCTTCAGGTACCATTTTTGAGATTTCCAATGATATTACATCTACATATGCTATTTTGCTTTGTATTAGTGTTTCTATATCTGAGCCATATTTTTCTGCTGTCATTTTCATCGAATTTTCCGATTCACTCACTAACAAGCTGTCTGAATATTTGTATGATATAACCGAAAGTATCAATAATACAAATAATACAGGCAATCCTATAAATGCCAACATTTTACTTCTTAATTTCATTTTAATCTCCTATTCTAAAAATAAATTTAAATATACTTTTATGTAAAACCAAGTTGTGTACAAAACTCAATAGTAAAATTCTTTTAGATGTAAAAAGAACTATACCTATATTTTTTTCTTCATACTAATGCTGAACAATTTTTTAAGAATTACAAAAATATGCATACAATTATTATATCGTATATTAATCTTAAAATTTTAACAAAAATAAGTATAAAAATATTATTGAAAACTTAAATACTATTTTTAATATAAACCCAAAAATTATATTAAACAAATCCATTTTATATTTTATCAATTTTAGTAAATATAGTCCAGTATAAATTAACTATTTTTTAGTTAAAAAGATTTTAAAAAGCAATATATTTTATAGCCAATATTCTTTAATACTAAACACTAATTAATATTATATAATGTTAAACTACAAAAATGCGACTATCTCCTATATTGAAAATAGTCGCATTTTTTATTTATGAGTTATCCTATATACCGATTTTAGTATTCTAATTCTACTGCCGATTCTACCGCTTCCAATAATTTACCGTTTGTAATTACTTCTGTTACTTTGTTTAACTCTTGATACATTTGAATATCTGTATCCACCTCGATGAATTTAGAAGCTTCTCTTATTACATCATAAGCTTTTTGTGTTCCTTTTCCTAATTTGAAGCCTTTGTCAGCTCTGAAATCTATAGCTTGGCAAGCTGCCATTAATTCTGTAGCCAATACTCTTTTTGCATTGCTTACTATATCTCTTGCTGTTCTTGCTGCTATTGTTCCCATACTTACAAGGTCTTCTTGATTAGCTGATGACGGTATTGAATCTACTGATGCAGGATGAGCAAGTATTTTATTTTCTGATACTAATGCTGCTGCTGCATATTGAGTAATCATATATCCTGAGTTAAGTCCACCGTGTTTTGTTAAGAATGCAGGAAGATCATTTAATTGTGGATTTATTAATCTTTCTAATCTTCTTTCTGATACGTTTGCTATTTCCGCAGCGCCTATTCCTAAGAAGTCAAATGGTTGTGCCATAGGTTCTCCGTGGAAGTTTCCGCCTGATATTACGTCGCCTTCTCTTGTTACTATAGGATTGTCAGTTACTGAGTTAAGCTCTATTTCTACTTTTGATTTTACATAAGCTATTGTATCTTTACTTGCTCCATGTATTTGAGGTACGCATCTTAGTGAGTATGCGTCTTGTACTCTAAGTTCAGCTTGTCTTGTAGTGTATGTGCTACCTTCTACTAATTTTAACATATTTCTTGCTGTTACTACTTGTCCATGATGATTTCTTATTACATGAAGTCTTTCATCAAATGCATCTGTTATTCCTCTAAGTGCTTCTAATGAAAGTGCTGCTGCTATATCTCCAACTTTTAATAATTCTATTGCGTCATAAGTCGCTAATGCTCCTACTGATGTTAAAACTTGTGTTCCGTTTATAAGAGCCAATCCTTCTTTTGCATCCAACTGAATTGTAGGTATTCCAGCTTTTTCCATAGCTTCTTTACCTGTCATAACAGTTCCTTGATATTCAGCTTCTCCAAGTCCAAGCATAGGAAGTACCATATGTGCTAAAGGTGCAAGGTCTCCTGATGCTCCAAGTGATCCTTTTTCAGGTATAATTGGGTGAACGCCTTTATTAAGCATAGCAAGAAGTGTTTGAACAGTCATAAGTCTTATTCCTGAGTATCCTTTTGACAATGCGTTTACTCTTGTAAGCATTATAGCTCTTACTATATCTGTAGTGAGCGGATCTCCATATCCACAAGCATGTGAACGTATAAGATTTTCTTGTAGAGTTTTACAGTCTTCCTTTGATATGCTTACTTTTGAAAATTCTCCGAATCCTGTTGTTACTCCGTATATTACTCTTTCATTTTCTACTATATCATCTATTATTTTTCTTGAGTCTTCTATGTTTTTTATTGTTTCTTCACTTAAAACAGCTTTTACATTATGTCTTGTAACTGCGACCAATTCTTCAAGTGTAAGGTCATTACCTGTAAGTACAATTTCTTTAAACTCTTTCATCTTATTGTTCTCCTTTTTATATTTAAGAAATTTTTATATAAACCATACTTAAATTTAAGCATGTATTGCTTTCAAATTAATATTTTTTACACACTAAATGATATTAGGCAATATCAAAACCCTAATATATTTATATAAATTGAATCCTTATATTTAATTTTTTATTTAAAACTTGTATAAAATATCTCTGATTAGAATTTATCCATTTGTTCTATAAAATTTATAAATTTATGTGTACAAATCTACTACAGTTTATTCAAAATTAAGACTTCCATATAATTTAACTGCATAAATTCAAAGTTTTATGAGCAAATCCTGTATTACCAATTTTTTTCTGATGTATTTTTTAATATATAGCCTATTTGTATAAATAGGCTATATATTTAGTTTTTATATATTATCCAAATATTGTAGCTCCAATAACTCCACCTATTACTAAAGGTATGTCGTAAGCTATAAATGTAGGAACGCATGTATCCCATATATGTTCGTGTTGTCCGTCAGCATTAAGACCTGATGTAGGTCCAAGTGTTGAGTCTGATGCCGGTGAACCTGCATCACCAAGTGCTGCTGCAATACCTATAAGTAATATTATAGATGCCGGTGAGAATCCCATATGGTTGCAAAGCGGTACATATATTGCTGCAACTATTGGAATAGTACCAAACGATGTACCTATACCCATTGTTATAAGTAGACCTATCATAAGCATTATAAATGCTGCTACCGTTTTTGAACCTTGCATATAAGCTGCTGCCGATGTAACAAGCTCTTCAACCGCTCCTGTTTGTCTAAGTATAGTAGCATATCCTGATGCAACCAACATAACGAAAGCTATGAATCCCATCATTCCTATACCGCCGTTCATAACTTCATCTATATCTTTCCATTTTACGCAACCTGTAGCAACCATTACGAATAGACCTGCAATAGCTGAATAAGGAAGTGATTCTGTAAATATTGAAACTACTGCTGTAACGATACAACCTGCTAATGCTCCCCAAGCTTCTTTAGTCATTACAACATCCTTAGGTGCATCTTCTGCTCCCATTATAGGAAGGTCTTTATACTCTCTGTCTTTTCCGTATAGTACAAAAACGCAGAATATCAAACCAAGCAACATTGATAATCCACCTATCCACATAACTGAACGTGTATCAGATATTGATATTTCTACTCCGTTTTCAGAAATATTTTTTACCAATATCTCATGGAATATTAGACCAAATCCTACAGGTAGTGTTATATATGGCGCTTTAAGTCCAAATGTAAGTGCACAAGCCATAGCTCTTCTGTCTATTTTAAGCTTATTCATTAAGCCAAGTAGTGGTGGTATCAATATAGGTATGAACGCTATATGTATAGGTACCAAGTTTTGTGAAAAACAAGATATAACCGCTATAGCAAAAATCATAAAGAATTTTTTACCTGATAATACCTTTGATAATTTTACTGATAATATTGTTCCGAGACCTGATTTTGCAAGTCCCACTGCGAATGCTCCAAGTAATATGTAGCTAAGTGCAGTCGCTGAGTTTCCCCCCATACCAGAAATAAGTACATCAATTATGTTGTTGTCAGCTCCGGGTGCATAAATAGGCATTCCCGCTGCAACACCTGCAACTACTGCTGATACTAATATTGCAAGAAGTACATTAAGTTTGATCAAGCAAAGTACGCACATTACAATAACCGATATAACAACAGGGTTAAATAATAACATATCAAAACCTCCTAAAATTAATATTTTGCACAATATATTGTGCAGATTTTTTAGCTTGATTTTTTAAACGCCTTTGATATAAAAATTCATATAAAAAATACCTTTCAACCTAAAAAAGTCTATCAAATCATATTTAAAAAACCTTAACTATAATATATAAATACGCTGAAATCAGCAGTACTTTCAAAATTATACATAGACAGTACCTTGAGCTACTATCTCAACTTCACCGTTTAATACTATCTTTTTTAAATCCCCTTCGCTAAAGCAAGTTTCTATTTTAAGTATTCCTCCGGGCTGTTTTACATCTATAACAAGGTTTTCCTGCTTTATATATGTGAGTGCAGCTCCAAATGCCGATGTGCCTGAAGCACAACTCCTTTCCCAAAACAAACTGTCAGTAGCTTTAACATACACGAGAGGTTCCAGATACTCTTTTTCAAAGTCATAAAACATTATACCGAATGCTTCATATTCCTCAGCTTCAATATAAGTTTTCACGATATCAAAAAGCAAGTCCTTATCTTCCACATCAGCCGAGTTTACTATAAAGTGAGTAATTCCGCTGAAGTCTGTCCTTATGAGCTTATACTTATCTTTAAGGATAATTTCTCTGGGTTTCCTTATAATAAGTGGCATTTCAACTTTCGACATATAAGTATTATCGTTTACCTTCTCCACCTCGCAAGTAAGCACCTGATTAAGTCCGGAAGTTTCTATATTTACATAATATTTATCATCCGCTTTTTTTACGCTCTCATGATTATTATGCACTAAATACGCTCCTAAAGATCTTGTGGCATTTCCACAAAACTCCCCACCCATCATCTGCAATCTAACCTTACAGGAATCATCATATGTATATGCAGGTTTTTCGATAAATCCTACTTGCTCAGCATAAATATTGCTGTAATCCATAAGTTTTTTTGAAATTTCAATATGACTATTTCTATCCACTTCATTCGATATAAATACCGTCATATTTTCTACAGGATTTACTTTCACAAAATTGAGTTTCATAAAAATCACCTATATTCACTCGTAAAAAATGTATAAAACAATTGTGTAAGATTATGTAGTTAGAATTATATTTTAATTACGTCTAATAAAAGTCTATTTTAAAAATAAAAAACAATTTCCTTATTTTATATTTTTATAAGGCTTATACAATAATATTATCATAAAAAATATTTTTATAACACATTTTATATATATTATATCAGCAAATATTTTTTTTAATATATTTTAACTATTTTTATTGTTGCTAATTACATAATTAATACGTTTTGATTATTACAAGTGTGTTACAATTAGCAATATATAATATTATACATTCAAATCACATATTGTTAAATAATAAACTATATTTTTGTCATATGCTTTTAAAAAAAACAATATTATACTTTTTTTGTTAAAAATAAAAAGAATATCAGATGTGTCTATGTTTGCAATGTTCGGAGATAATTATATCATTAAATTAAATTTCGTCAATAGAACGTCTAATTTATTTTTTTAATATATTTTTGTGTTGTTTATTATATTTTCGATAAAATATTTTCTATTCTTTGCGTTTACTGCATTTTGATATATTCTAAAAATTTTGAAAAATAAAAAAATCTTTCCGAAATAGTTTCAGAAAGATTTTTTATGAAATACTTTTTATAAACCTATATTAAGCTTTATTTAATTAAGATAGGCTTAAATTGTTTTGCGGATAAATATCTTCTGACATTATATCAAAAAACATCTATGTTCCATTTAGATATGGTATCCACAATACATCCATTTTTATCTGCCAAAATATTCATTTACGCCGGATAAAATTGCGTCTGCCAGTAACTCTTGATATTCCTGTGACATATTTTTCTGTACTTCTGCTTTATTTGACATAAAGCCTAATTCTACCAATATAGCCGGTGATGTTGTCTTTTTTATAACAACAAACGGCATGGATTTAATATTTCTATTAACCGCTTTAGATGATAATATTAGATGTTTTTGAATTATTTGCGCCAACTGTTTGCTGTCTGATGATATGTGATAAAAACTCTCTATACCGCTTGCTGACGAATTACTATCTGCTGAATTGTGATGCATTGATATAAATATATCCGGATCTTTACTGTTTGAAAAGCTCGCTATGTCATTTAGCGGTACAAATGTATCGTCCTCTCTTGTCATAAAAACTTCATAACCGGCGTCTACAAGTTTTTGTTTCAATCTGCGTGCAACTTGAATATTAAGTGTCTTCTCATTTATATTAAACTCTTTGTTTATAGCACCTGCATCTTTGCCTCCATGACCGGGATCTAAAACTATTCGTGGAGTTTGCCTGTCTTGTTTTTTAAGTTTTATTATAGTTGAAGTAGCTGAAATTTTATTTATATCCGCTGTAACTCTATCGCCTAATGCAACTTTAATGACATAGTTATTGCCTTCTTCTGAAACTGTCATATTCTTTACCAATCTGTTGGATATGTTAAAATCACCTGTGTTCAGTTTTATTTTGTATTTTGCTATATTAAATTCAAGCATATTGCTGTCAGATGACAAATTTTGAATAGTTTCTTCTTTTGATGTTGTTACACTTATACTTCCTGTTTTTCGGTCAAATTCATACTTAAATTCTTCGCCTTGTTTAATCACAGTCACTTTTTCAACCTTCAATGCACTCTTGTCTTTTAATATTTTAATTTCATTATTATTTACATCTTCATTTAAAACCACTGAAAATCTTGTATAATTGCTATTTGAATCATATGAAGCAGTGGATGATAAAAATATTTTGCCGTCTAATTTTCTTTCTCCGCTTTCATAGGCATTTAATTTAGCATTTTTTACATCTATAATAAGTCTTTTCGGTTCAGTAAGATAAAAATAGTTTACATCCAATTCGCCATCATTTTGTACAACTTTTAAAACTTCGCCATTCAAAGCAGAAAAATCCAAACCCACTTCATATCTTGCATCAGCTTTATTGCTGTCATCAGATACACTTGGAACTTCCGGAACTGTCGGTTTAGTCGGAGCTGTCGGTTTTTCAGGAGTTATAAATCTATCGACATCTTTTGGGACAGACAAATCTTCGTTGGAATTATTCACTATATTTTTTTCTTGAGATAATTGAGTTTTCTCGTCGAATAAAAGTTCCTCCAAACCATTTGAATTTAAAGAAATTTTATTTTGTTTTGCGTCATAATCTATAGAGAGTCCCATATTTTCTACTACAAACCTTATCGGCACATAAGTGCTGTTATTTATTATCATAGGTGCAACAGAATCTGTAACTGTCACATTTTTATTATCTATTTTGGCATTCACATTTCCTATGAATAATTCTATCTTCTTGTTTGAATTTTCTATAGTTACTTTTTGCACCGCTTCAAGCCATGTAACGTGATAACCCAATTTCTCGGATAATGCTCTTACGGGCACAAGAGTTCTTGAATTAATAGTAACAGGATCTACTCCTACAGTCGATTTATTTATGTATTGACCGTCTATAACAAGCTCAGCTATAGGAAGTTTTACAATCTTACCGTTTACCGTAAAATTATCATAGTCTATAGGCAACTTGGCATAGCTTGAAGTTAAAGCAATAAAATTCAAAAATAAAAAACACATCAAAAAAAACACATTATTTTTTATCTTCATACTATATACAAAATTACATCTATATGTAATTATCTCCTTTCCCGGAATAAACACTTCATATACACAATCCACATCAAATTTATAAAAATTAAAAACAATTTATATCAAAGTTAAAGCTTTAAAAATTTTAAAACAATATACATTATATTGCAACATATGTAACTATCTTTTAATTTTATTACAATATAAATTTAATAATATTCAGCTTTTACATTATACTATTAAAAATTTAAAAATCAATATAATTTGAAATAATTATGAAACTTATTTATATCTGTTTATATACAAAAAATTCAATAATTATATTTGTGATACTAACCCCTATTAAATTAAGATACGTTAAAATTATTTTTACAATTAATTCACAATACAATTTAAAATTTATATAAAATCCCTCCAATATATTTTATAAAATAAAAACCGCATAAACCTTATTATTTTAGGTATATAGACTAATCTTTATTCAATAGTTTTTATAAAAATATAAATTATTTTTGTAAAAACTATTGCCTATAATGTGAAATTTTGGTAAAATACTTCTCAGTTTAATTCTAAACACCAAAAATATAAAGATATATACCACAATGATTTCTCTAAATAATTATTTTCGCAATATTTAATTATATGTCTTTAATTTATAAACACATAGTCTATTTATAGGCATTAAGTCTAATATTTTTTTGATGTTTAATTTTTATTATATATTTTAATCTGAAAGGATAATTTAATTTATGAAAAGAATACAAGCTAAAAAGATGCTTTCAATAGCTTTAGCTATGTCACTTACCATACCGGCTATACCTTCACACGCAATATCAACAGATACCAAGGGACACTGGGCTGAAAAAACTATAACTTCTTGGCAAGAAAAAGGTCTTATCGCAGGATATCAGGACGGAACATTCAAGCCGAACAAACAAGTAACAAGAGCAGAGTTTATACACATACTTAACACTTCTTTGAAGCTTACTAAACAAGGTGAAGTGAAATTCAGTGACGTAAAAGAAACGGATTGGTTCTACAAAGATGTTCAAATAGCTGTAGGAAACGGATATGCAAACGGAACTCCAGACAATATGTTTATGCCTAACACCACACTTACAAGAGCGGAGGCGGCAGTATTTATAGCAAACATACTGAATGAAAAGTCAGACAAACAACTGATGTTCAGTGACATAAATACAATACCAGCTTGGGCGAAAAGTTCAGTATCATTAATGATAGAAAAAGGATATATGTCAGGTTACCCGGACAATACATTTGCGGCAAACAACAAACTTACAAGAGCGGAAGCCGTTACTATATTGGATAAAGTTCTTACTCAAAAAGAACAAAACGAAATGAAACAAGACACAAAAAAAGATGATGAAAAGAAAGAAGAAGTTAAAAAAACTGAACAAAAGAAAACAACATCATCAGGCGGCGGTGGAGGAGGCGGTGGCGGTACGTCAAGCACACCTTCAATTCAAAAAGCACGTGGAGCAAAAACGGTAAAAAATGCGCAAGAATTGGTGCAAGCATTAAAAGACGGTTATAACGACATAACTGTAGACGGAAAAATAGAAAAAGATGTAGATTTAAACTATGCTCCTAAAGAAGAACTTAAAATAACTATAAATAATACACAAGACGGGCTTGATAATATCAATCTTACAGCACCTAATACAACAAGTATAAAACTAAATGATGACGGTATCGGCACAAGCGGAACAGTTCTTAACACACTCACAATAGATGCACCTAATGCACATGTTGAATCACAATTTCAGGCAGAAAATGTAAATATACTAAGAGTTGCATCAAGCACATTCAAAGCATTGGACTTTGTAGGCAATATAAACGTACAAAGCAGTGCAAAAATAGAAGTGCCTACAAACTCACAAAATCAATCACCTACAGTTACTATAGCAACAGATAAAGAAGTAAAGCTAAAAGGCGAATATAAAACAGTAAAAACAACTAAACAAACTTCTAATATAAAGATGGAAGATTCACAAACAACAATAGACGAATTTACACCGGATATAAACTCAACATCAAATACCATATCAGGACAAGGAACAATAAAAACAATAAAAACACAATCAGCATTAAATATAAAAGATATAAAAGTTGAAAACATAGAAGTACCTTCACAAACTAATAAAAAAGTATCAATCAATGTACAGGGAACTGCTGTAGTAGATAAGATAGAAAACAAATCAGATACACCTATAGGATTAAATGTAAACTCAACCGCACAAGTAAAAGAAAAAGTCGGAAAAATAGAAAAAATGAAGATAGATATAAACAGTGTATCAATAACAGGAAATACAAAAGTAGACGAAATCCTAACAGCAGAAGTTACACCTGCCGGAGCAGATGTAGAATACAAATGGCAAGTATCGGATAATCAAAATGCAGGATATCAAGATATAGCAGGACAAACAGATAAAACATATAAAGTAACAGCAGATAAGCAAGAAAAATATATAAGAGTGGTAGTAAAAGGAATAAACAACTATACAGGAGAAAAAGAAAGCCAAGGATATAAAATAGAAAAAATGACTCAACCTCCTTCACAACAAAAAAATATAGACAGCGTAACAATATCAGGAGTTGCAAAAGTAAATTCTGAGCTTACGGCAGATATATCTCCGCTTGATGCAAGAGCGGATTATAAGTGGCAAATAGCAGATAAACAAAATGCGAATGACAGCGAGTATACAGATATAGCTAATGCAACAGGTTACAGTTACACCGTAAAAAAAGACCAAGCCGGTAAATTCATAAGAGTTGTGGCAACAGGAAAAGACGGCTACACAGGAAGTGCAAAAAGCACTCCTATAGAAATAGAAAAAATTACTGTAACAGAAGTAGAGATAGACGGAAATGAAACAGTGGGAGAAGCACTTAAAGCAAAAGTAAAACCACAGAGCGCAACAGTAACATATCAATGGCAGATAGCAACTGAACGAAACGGAAATTACACAGATATACCAAATGCTACACAAAGTGTATACACACTTACAGAAAGCGATGCAGACAAATATATAAGAGTAGTAGTAAACGGAACAGGTAATTACCAAGGACAAAAAGAAAGTACACCTACACAAAAAATAAACAAGTTGGATATGTATCTGAAAACTACAATCAAACCGGCAAGCCAAATATTCCATACCAATATATCTGTTACAACTTCCAATACATTGGAAGCACAAGTCAATTTTAAATATTCAATTACAGATAATATGCAAAATATCCCTAAAGGAGGAAGTGTATCATCAGGAGTAAATTTAATTGATTTAACAACAGCCGATATGCTTAAACCTGCAGGACAAGATATTGATATAACTGAAGAGCGTTGCAAAGATATAGTTGATAAATTTGAACAAAAGCCTTACTACCTTACAGTGTACGAATTTGACAATTCAACAGGCAAATTAGCAGCATATTCAAGCACAAGATTGACAAATGTCAATGTAAACATTCCTAAAAGAAAAGAGTGGACATTAACGGCAGGATCATATTCCATAGATAAATTCACAATAATAGCCGACAGAGTGATAACAGTAGGTGCCTTTGAAAATAAAATTAAGATTATTTCAGAAAATCAAGACGTAACAAACAGCTTCGACATATCAGTAAAAAATAGCGGTCAAGACGTTGATAAAAACAGCCATTTAGATGACGGTTTTTATATTTCAGTTGAGCCTAAAGCTGCATTTTCACACATATATAAAAAAAGTGTTGAATACCATATAACAATAAAAGAAAATATTGATTCCGTAAGTTTTAGCAAGACAGGTGTTGCACCGCAGGTAGGTGATAAATTAACCGCTAAAATTCTTGTAGAATTTTTACCTGACGGAAAGAAATCACTTGAAGATATAAGCGCAGACTATAAGTATGACAATGTAACATATAGATGGTACAGAGTAGACAATGATGGAAATGAGCAAGAAATAGCAGGCGAAAATCAGAGAACTTATATTGTCAAAGAAGAAGATAAAGGAAAATCTCTGAGCGTAAAAGTAAAAGGTGACGGAAAATATGTTGCAACTCGTGAGGTTAAATCCGGCGGAACATTAAAAGTAATAGATAAAAAATTCGATATATCACAAGATGGTGAAGCATATAAAAAAGATACTACAAAATTAAAGATAAAAGTATTAGATAATACATCACTAACTGATAGCGATATAAAAATAGAAGGTTGGTTTGGAAATCATCCTTGGAAAGATATTAAAAAAGAATTCAAAATTATATCAGCTCCTAATAAAGAGTATGAAGTAGAACTGAAGGATATAGATAAATTGGATGGAAATCAAATAAAACTAACAATAAAAAATTCAAATTACCAAGAAGAAGTCATAGCTGTACACAGAAAACTAAACATAGGCGAGATTAAAAACGGCGGTATATTTGGAAAAATGGTAGGAAACGAGATACAAGATGTCCCACAAGGCGCAGTATTAAAAGATTTTTCAGCAGCACTAACTATTCATTCCCCGCTTCGTAAAATGCTTACTACACCATATGTTACCGTATACGGTAAAGACGGAAGATTAATCGAAAATCCTCATAAACGCTTAGAAAATGGTATGAAAATAAGAATAAGAGGAAATTTATATGAGCAAAACACTTATTCTGAATACACAATAAAATTAAAGAATTAAACAGTTTTCAATCTATCCTTAAAAAATAAACAAAAAATAGAACTCCTGATAAATTATCAAGAGTTCTATTTTTTATAATCATAATTTTACGCTGTTATCTAATACTAAAACCAGATTTAAAAAGCCATTTAAAATCTAAAACAATTAGAACAATTGCTAAGATTAAAAAACAAATCATATATAAAAAATACGTGGCATTTTAAATAGATAATAGCATAATACTAATCTTCAATAGTATTATATATGATTTATATGAAAGTCCACAAATATTGTCATAGTTTATAAAACTTACACAATACTATTTTCTCTTTCTCTATTGAATTTTTGTATTACTAAATTACACTTTTAGTTTATCATATGTTAATTTCTTAGCTATAAATATTAATATAAGCAGTGATATCAACGCTGTTCCAAGTGCAACTATAACATTGTTGAAATATCCGCCTATTATAAATCCTATAAATGACGCAATAGCCGTAACAAACGCATAAGGCAACTGTGATGAAACGTGGTCTATATGATTACAGTTTGCACCTGCCGAAGACAATATGGTAGTGTCTGATATAGGCGAGCAGTGATCTCCGAATACTGAACCTGAAAATATTGATGCAAGTATGATTGATATATGACTCATAGCATCCATATTTACTATTATAGGAACTATTATAGGTATAAGTATACCGAATGTTCCCCACGCCGTTCCTGTTGAAAATGCCAAAAATGCCGCAACTACAAATATTATGGCAGGGAATATCCATATAGGAATATTGTTGCTTGCAAGATGATGTGCCACAAATCCGCCTGTGTTAAGATATTCTTCTTTTGTTATTCCACCTATTGTCCAAGCAAGAGTAAGGATTATCATCGCACCTACCATTGATTTAACGCCTTCAGTTATACACTCCATAAACTCTCTGAAAGCCAAGAGTTTTCTCGGAATATACATCAAAAATGCGACAACCAAAGCAATAGTAGAACCAAGTACAAGTGATATATTTACAGAGGCATTTCCGAAAGCATCTTTTAATGTAGGATTTGAACCGTCAAAATATCCGCCCGTTCTAAGCATAAAGAATATTGTAACAACTATAAGTACAGCAACCGGTAATATCAAATCTATTACTTTTCCTTTTTCACTATGTTTAAGCTCACCATCATCTATCATAACATCATTTGCAGATGTATCATCCATTTCAAGAGATGCCATAGGTCCTATATCAAAACCTACCAATGCAAAGAAAAATACAGAAAATATTGTAAGCAGTGCATAAAGATTAAACGGTATGGTAGATATAAACACTCCCATAGGGTTGTCCACATTGGCACTTCCTATATTGGATACAACTGATGCCGCCCAGCTTGATACCGGAGCTATTATACATACAGGCGCTGCAGTAGAGTCTATTATATATGCCAACTTTGCACGAGATACCTTATTTTTGTCAGTTATAGGACGCATTACCGCTCCTACTGTAAGGCAGTTGAAATAATCGTCTATAAATATAAGTATTCCAAGTATACCGGCAGATACTTTCGCCATAGATTTGCTTTTGATTTTTTCACCAGCCCATTTACCATAGGCAAAAGAGCCTCCTGCCCTGTTCATAACAGTAACTAATGCTCCAAGTAAACTCAAAAACAAAATCATCAAGCCATTCTCACCAAGTTTGTTTCCCATAAGCTCAAATATCGTCTGAAAAGTGTTAAGTATATCTCCACCGGTAAATATAAGTCCACCCGCAAATATACCGAGCATAAGTGATGATATAACTTCTTTTGTTATAAGAGCAAGTATTATGGCAACAAGAGGAGGTACTATTGATAAAACTCCAAATTCCATAAAAATCATCCCTTCTTAAAAATAAAATTAATACTACCTTTTAAAAAAAAATAATTGTCCTATTATACATAAAATATATTTATGTGTCAAGTAAAATATATGTGAATTCAGCTATAGTGCTCATAAAAATCTATAATTCTTTGATTTTTTCAATAAATAATTGTTGATATATTACTAAAATACTGTTTATATTTTATCTGTTTTATATTATAATAGAGTTTACGTCATACAATATTTTTAATAAAAGTGTTTTTAATTTTTAAAAATTATAATATAAATTAAAACCATATTAAAATATATGCTATAATATTTTTTCATGGTTTTAATATTTCGACAAAAACAGGAGGATATATGTCTATTCTAATCACAGGAGGAGCCGGATATATCGGTTCTCATGTACAAAAACTATTACTTAAACAATCTGAGGACGTAATTATTGTCGACAGCCTTATAACCGGGCATAAAGAGGCAGTATTATCCGATAAATTTTATCAAGGTGACATTCGTGACAGGGCATTTATGAACAAAGTATTTAAAGAAAATAAAATAGATGCTGTAATACATTTCGCCGCTTCATCGCTTGTCGGTGAGAGTATGCAAGATCCTTTCAAATACTACGACAACAATTTATATGGTACAGCTTGTCTGCTTGAAGAAATGCGTCTAAACGGGGTAAATAAAATAGTATTTTCATCTACAGCCGCTACATACGGCGAGCCTAAAAACATTCCTATAACAGAAGATGATGAAACTAATCCTACAAACACCTATGGACAAACCAAACTTTCTATGGAAAAAATGATGAAGTGGTTTGACAAAGCATATGGTATAAAATATATTGCACTTAGATATTTCAACGCAGCCGGTGCAGATACTGAAGGAGTTCTTGGAGAAGCACATATGACAGAAACTCATCTGATTCCTCTAATACTTCAAGTTCCTCTTGGAAAAAGAGAATATATAAGTGTATTCGGGAATGATTATGATACGATTGACGGCACTTGTATAAGAGATTATATACACGTAGAAGACCTTGCCTCAGCACATTATCTTGCTGTAAAATCACTATTAAACGGAGATGAAAGCACAGTATATAACCTCGGTAACGGACTTGGATACTCAGTCTCACAGGTAATAGACGCTGCAAAAAAAGTAACAGGTTATGATATAAAAGTAAAATTTGAGGGTAGAAGAGCCGGCGATCCTGCCAAACTTGTAGCCTCTTCTGAAAAAATATCAAAGCAATTAGGTTGGGCTCCAAAATATCCACAGATAGAAAAAATTATCCAAGACGCTTGGAACTTTCACCAAAAACATCCAAACGGATTTTAGACAATATTTTTATCAAAATTCATACTAAAAATTAATAGACTAATAGAAAAATAGTATTGTGCAAGTTTTATAATCTATGACAATACTTATGAACATTCATATAAGTTATCTATTATGCTATTATATATTGGTATTCATGATTAAAAAACGCAAATATTTTTTATTTCACATATTATACATCTGAAATTAAGACTATTAAAGATACAAATAGCTAAATATTTATAGCTTTTTATAAATACAAAAATAAATATACATTACAAAAATTTCTTAATAAGCAAGGAGAATTTATGGCAGAATTTCGTTACAACCCATTACTTGACGATTGGACAATAGTTGCCGGCAACAGACAAAGCAGACCGGATATGCCCAAAGATTACTGTGCATTTTGTATAGGTTCAGGAAAAGTACCGGATAACTACGATGTCCTTATGTATGAAAATGACTGGCCGAGTATGAAACCTATACCTGATGAACCTGATGATATATCCACAGATTTTTACAAAACCGCTAAATCTTTCGGAAAGGCTGAAGTAATATTATACTCGCCTAATCATAATGATTCTATCTATGATTTAAGCGATGAACACGTTCTTAAAATTGTTAACTTATGGCAGGAAAGATTTACCGCCATGAAAAAAGACGAACATATAAAACATGTGCTTATATTTGAAAACAGAGGTAAAGAAGTAGGTACTACACAACCTCATCCACACGGACAAATATACGGCTACGGTTTTGTACCTCTTAGAATAAAAGTGGAATTGGAAAATTCAAAAAAATATTATCAGCAAACAAATAAATCTCTTATTTTAAAAATAAGAGATGAAGAGTTAAAGGAAAACAAAAGAATAATAATGCAAAATGACTCTTTTGTAGCTTTCATACCATTTTATACAGATTACCCATACGGTGTTTATATAGTGCCAAAAGCTGATAATCTAAACACAATAGAAGATTTTTCAGATAAACAAAAATATGATTTCGCACTCATAATAAAACATATGCAAGGCACTTTTGATACACTTTTTAATAAAATATTTCCATATATGATGGGGATATATCAACCACCTTTTAACGATAAAAACTACACTGATGTGAATGACTACTATCACTTCCATGTAAAATTTTTCCCTCCTTTAAGAGGCGAAAACTCTATAAAATGGAATGCTTCATCAGAAACAGCCGCATGGGCGAAAACAAATCCGAGAATACCGGAAGAAACAGCAATAGAATTACAACAAGCATATGAAAAATATAAAAGGAGCTTATAAATGAGTATAACGCAGAATTTATTACAACAATTTAATGAGTTATTTCCTTCAAACGAGCAAAAAATACACAAGTTTTTTTCTCCAAGCCGTATAAACATAATAGGAGAACATATAGACTATAACGGAGGAAAGGTATTGCCATGTGCAATCAGCATAGGAACATACGGTATAGCAAGAAAAAATGACGATGAAAAATTCAACATTACAAGCTTAAACATAAAGCCTTCATACTCTCTTACAAAAGATGATTTTATTTCATACAAAACAGAAAATACTTGGGCAAACTATGTTATGGGCGTTGTAAAATATATAGAGCAAAAAGGATATAAAATAGGAGGTTTTGACCTTTTAATATACGGCAATATACCAAACGGCTCCGGACTTAGTTCATCAGCGAGCTTAGAATTACTCATAGGACAAATTATAAACACATTATATAATGACAATAACATACCTATTTTAGAGCTTATAAAAATAGGACAACTGGCAGAAAATGAATTTATAGGCATAAATTCAGGAATAATGGATCAATTCATAATAGGCATAGGGAAAAAAGATAATGCTGTTTTAATAAATACAGATACTTTAGAATATGAATATAATCCTTTTATATTAAAAGGTTATAAAATTGTGATACTTAACACAAACAAAAGGAGAGAACTCAAAGACTCAAAATATAACGAGAGAAGAGCCGAGTGTGACGAAGGGCTTTCAATTTTAAAGCAATTTGTCGATATAAACAACTTATGCGAATTACAAGAAAAAGATTTTTATTTAATTAACAGATTGATAGAGCTCCCAATAAGAAAGCGCGTTCAACACGTTGTAGAAGAAAACAAAAGAGTTATTCAAGCACAACAAGCACTGTCTTCAAACGATATAAAAACTCTTGGTAAACTATTGATAGAATCCGACAACTCTCTAAGAGAGTTATATGAAGTTACAGGACCATATCTTGATGCAATGACAAAATATGCAAACTCTGCAACAGGATGTGTAGGCGCAAGAATGACAGGCGCAGGATTTGGCGGTTGCTGTATAGCCATAGTAGAAGAAAATAAAATAGATGAATTCATAAAAGAAGTTTCTGCAAAATATAAAGAGGAAACCGGATTAGACGGAGAATTTATAATAGCTGATGTAGATGACGGCGTAAGAGAAATATTTTAATATAACGTAAAAACAGGAGAAGAAATGAATATCGAGAAAAAACTTTTCGGCAAGACCTCATCTAATCAAGATATATATGAGTATATACTGTCTAATCAAAATATCAGCGCCCATATAATACAATATGGCGCTATAATCAAAAATCTTATATATAAAGGCAAAGACATAGTGCTCGGATATGATAAGCTATCAGATTATGAAGATAATCCCAATTACTTCGGAGCAACTATAGGAAGATGTGCCAACAGAATAGAAAAAGGACTTTTTACGATTAACAATACCATCTATAAATTAGAACAAAACAATGGCGAAAATCATCTTCACGGCGGTTCAAACGGATTGCACAAACAAATATGGGAAGTAATTTCTGAGCAGACACATACTTCATATGCAAAACTTGTAATCAAACTCGTACAAAAAGAAGAGTATGACGGATATCCCGGAAATCTTACCATATTTGCAACTTTTTTGCTTACACAAGACAGTTTAATTATAAATTACACATATAAATCAGATATGGACTCTATAGCAAACCTGACAGCGCATCCATATTTCAATTTAAGTGGCAAAAAAGATATACTCTCTCATAAAATTATACTTAACTCCAAATTATATACAAATTCTGACTGCTATATACCAAGCGGAGAAATTTTAAGCGTAGAAAAAACACCGTTTGACTTCACAGATATTGTACAAATAGGCGAAAATTTAGATAAATATTCAAAACAATTAAGTTTTACAAGAGGATATGACCACAACTTTGTATTGGACAAAAAATCTGAATATATTGAATTTGAAGCTTTAAAAATATCTGTTTCAAATAAAACGGATATAGAGGAAATATCGGATGTAAATTTCATATTAAACGGAATAATAGCAAACGAATCAAATTCACTGAACCTTTTAATATATTCCGATGCACCTTGTTTTCAATTATACACAGGTAATTTTATAGATAATATAAAAGGAAAATATAATAATGTTTATAATAAGTATGCAGGAGTATGTATAGAGCCTCAATTTGCTCCTAATGCAATAAATACGCCAAATTTTGAATCCACAAAAATATTTTCAAACCATGATTATTCAAGGAATATTTGCTATAAAATAACAGAAAACTTGACAAAGCTGTAAAAATGGATTACCTTATTAGTACTCAATATATTTAAGTAGCTACTAATTGTTTATTTTTTAATCAAAACATCATGGTAACAAATTGAACACTAATAAGAATTACTAAAGCAAATAATATAATTATATATATTTTACTAAGCTATAAAAAATCCAACATCAGTTTATTGAGGATATAATACTATTACCTGATTAAATAAGTTTTAGTATAAATAAAAGAAAGGATAATGTCTACATTGTACATTGGTGTTATGCCATGAAAAATACAGAATTTAATAAATCTTGGGAAACCGTCACTAACGAAAAATCCATATGGGAATATATGTATATAAAAGATCACTCTTTATATTTTGAAAAAGATGATAATACTATAAAACTGACAAGTTATAAAACAAAAGACTTACCGAAAAGAACTTCAAAATTAACTATTGCAGGTAATATCTTGGTAAATTTGAGTACACTTGGAAATATTATGTCAAGATGCCCGGGAACTGAAGAAGTAACTTTATATTCTCTACTAAGCACTCCGCAAAGCAGTTTTTTCGGTACATCTTTTGACGCAAAATTACTTAAAATAGTCGCTCCTCCTATAACTTGGCGACGTGTGGCGGTTGAATCTACAATAAGATATACACTTAAAAAATATATTTCAGATTATAAAGAGCCGTTTGTTTTTATGGATATAGGTAGCGGTTGTGGATTTGACGGCTTGGAAATAAACAGAATAGCAGATCGTATGCAAGAGCTTTGCAAAGAACAATATATTCCTACAGACAACGAGATAATAAATATAGATATAAGTTCAAAATGGCTTCATAATAATGAAATTCTTTGTGACTTATTATGCCAAAAAAATAACAATACAAAAAGATACAATATTTCCATATTTGATTATCTCGAACAAAAATTATATGAGCAGGATTGTAAAGGTAAAAAAAATCTTATTGTTTCGTGTAACGGATTTGCTGAATTTTTAGACGATGAAACATTGACAAAACTATATATAGGCATACGTGACATAGCCGGTAATTTCAGTGGAAAAGTCCATATAATATTACCTTTTTCCATAAAAGATGAACACCAGGAAAAAGTTGCAAAAAAAATAGGATTTGGATATAGAGCAAAACCGAGATTGCTTATGGAAAATCTTATAGGAAATATATTCCCACAATACTATCAGTCTTTTGAAGAAAAATACAGTCAAATAGTTATGACATTGGAAAGAAAAAGCGACTTTTAATACTAAACTCTATTGAATTTAAGATGTATTCAAATTGTTTTGCCAGCGGGATTGCTAAAGCTTTTATAAATATCTGCTTTGCAGGTATTTATAAAAAAGTGCCCCGAGCAAAATATATTTGAAAATTATATTAAAAAACATCTGCATTTCATTAGATAAAAGTATAAAAGTCGCTTTTTTAATCGTTTATTTTCCAAACACTTCTTTTGCATATCTTACTGATTCCATTGCATCTTTACAATATCTGTCCGCTCCTATTTTCATAGAATAATCTTTGGTAAGCACCGCTCCTCCTACCATTATTTGAGTTTTCGGCGTCTTTTCTTTTATAAGCTCTATTGTTTTTTGCATATTGTCCACAGTTGTGGTCATAAGTGCCGACAAACCTACCAGTTTTACATTTTCTTTTACAATAGTGTCCAATATAGTATCATAATCTACATCTTTTCCTAAATCATAAACATCATAACCGTAGTTTTCCAGCAAAACTTTAACTATATTTTTCCCTATATCATGAATATCTCCTTTGACTGTAGCAAGTATGATTTTATCTTTTTCTTTGCTTTTATCTTCCAAAGATATTAATTTTTCTTTTAATGCATCGAATGCTCTTGACGCAGCATCTGCACTCATCATAAGTTGAGGTAAAAATACAGTTCCTTTTTCAAACCCCAAACCTACTTCGTCAAGCGCCGGAATTAGTTCTTCATTTATTATATCAAGCGGTTGTTTATCACTTAACATATATTTTGCTATCATAAAGCTGTCTTCTTTAAGACCTTTTTTTATAGACTCACAAAGAGTCATTTGATTTTTTATTGGTGCTTGAGTTTCTTTTTTTGCCTGTGAATATTTTGCTATATAATTAAGTGAGTTTTCATCCAATCCCACAAGCACCATGTGTGCATCATAGGCTCTTATCATATCTTCAGCTAACGGATTTATTATTCCAAAATCCAATCCTGTTTTTAATGCCATAGAAAAAAATGTATGATTTATCAATTCTCTTTGTGGTAAACCAAACGAAATATTTGAAACACCGAGAGTAGTCTTTACTCCAAGATTTTTTTTGGTTAAATCAAGTGCTTTAAGCGTTTCATTTGCAGCATTTTTATCTGAGCTTATCGTCATACAAAGTGGATCCACTACTATGTCTTTTTTATCTATTCCATATTCTTTTGCTGTTTTTACTATTTTTTCTGCAATTTTGTATCTGCCTTCTGCATTTTCCGGTATACCGTTTTCATCTAATGTGAGTGCTACAACTACGGCTCCATATTTTTTGACAAGAGGAAATATTTTTTCCATGGATTCTTTTTTTCCGTTTACTGAATTTAACATGGCTTTTCCATTATATATTCTAAGACCTTGTTCTATTACATTTATTTTTGCAGAGTCTATTTGTAGTGGCAATGTGCTTATTTCCTGAACAGCTCTTATAGTTTTTATCATCATTTCTTCTTCGTCTATATCATTCATACCGACATTCAAATCGAGTATCTCAGCTTTATTCTCTTCTTGTATTACAGCTTCTTTTAATATATACGAAAAATCTTTATTCATAAGTGCTTGTTTCAATAATTTTTTTCCTGTAGGATTTATTCTTTCTCCTATTATTATAGGTCTATCACATACGACACATTTTGTATATGAACTTATCAAAGTATGATTTTTAAATGTCTGTTCGCATATTTTTTTATCTTTTGTATATTCATACAATTTCTTTATATGCTCAGGTGTTGTACCGCAACATCCCCCTACCAACATCACACCTTTTTCAACAAAATCACCGACAATTTTTCCAAAGCCGTCAGGCTCTAAATTAAATTTTATAACTCCGTTTACATTTTCAGGAATACCGGCATTCGGTTTAATAGCTATCGGAGTGGATGAATAAGAGATAAATTCTTCTACCAAATCGTCTATATTTCTTGGATCTAATCCACAATTAAGACCAAGCACATCTACTCTCAATCCCTCTAAAAGTGCAATCACACTTTTTACATCAGCGCCGTTTAACAATCTCTTGTCATCTGAAAATGCTACAGTTGCTATTATAGGCAAATCACATACTTCTTTTGCCGCAATTACAGCAGCTTTTAATTCGTATGTGTCCGACATGGTTTCTATTGCTATAAGGTCTGCACCTGCTTCTACTCCGGCTTCTATCATCTCTTTAAATAGATC
This sequence comes from Peptoanaerobacter stomatis, assembly GCF_000238095.2. Taxonomy (NCBI): domain Bacteria; kingdom Bacillati; phylum Bacillota; class Clostridia; order Peptostreptococcales; family Filifactoraceae; genus Peptoanaerobacter; species Peptoanaerobacter stomatis. Next base: position 1,820,676 of record NZ_JH815225.1, on the reverse strand, counting down.
CACTGCATCTTCAAACTCTAAATCTCCTATGGGCTTTAAGAGTTTGCCTAATGGACCTATGTCAAGAGCTACAAATTTTTCTCTGTCATTTTTTACATTTTCTCTTGCTATTTGTGCATTTTTTACAGCAGCTTTTATAATTTCCTTAAAATCATAACTACTACCTTCAAATTTCAGTCTGTTTGCACCGAATGTATTGGTGTATGTCACATTGGCACCGCTTTTATAATAGGCTTCATTTATATCTTGAATTAATTCAGGATTTGTGATATTTAATATTTCCGGCAACTCTCCTGCCTGCATGCCTTTTTGTTGCAAAACACTTCCCATAGCACCGTCTAATATTATCAATTCTTTTCGAAGTAGATCTCTAAATTTAATTTTAAACACCTCTTTTTATTTTTCTCTCATACTGCAATTTGTAAGCATACAATAACTACATTTGTTTTTGACGTTTTTATAATCTGTATCCGTTATTCCTATTATTGCCGTAACGCTTTTGGCAGGTGTAAGCATATAGCTCGATGTCGTGCTTAGACCTATTTTTTTTGTCGCATTTAATATATTTATAACATCTTTTTGGTGTACTATGTCAAGGTCTGAATATCCCGGAGAAAATCTCGGTTTAAAATATACTTTTTTGTCAATTTTAGACAGTATTTCTTTTTCTATCTCGTCTATATATTTTTCCAAGTATTCTGCCGCTATAGCTTGAACAAGTATCATAGATGTACCGTCTATAGTAGAGTATCTCCTAATCATAGAATCCACTTCATTACCAAGAGTTATCGCCAGCAGTATAATCTTGTCACAGCATTTCAGATTTTTTGCTAAAAATCTGCTCTTAAAAGTAATATCGGCAAATTTTACTTCATCTCCCAAAATGCTCACGTCAAATATTTCATAAGTGTATTTTACTCTCGCTTTTTGTTTAATTTCAGATATTAATATGTCTATTTTTTCTTCTATTTCAGGTATTATCTTGAATTTTTCTTTATATCCCGCATACCTTCTTATTTCGGATTTGTCAAGCAGTATATCCATATCTCCCTCGTAATACTTTTCTAATCAATATATTAATCTATAACTAAACGTTGTATTGGATTATTTTAACACAAGAGCTTTTATTTTTATACACTCATATTCATAAAATATTTATATATTTTATTGCATTTTGCTATTTTTCAAGTATATATGACAAGTTGTCGGATATGCGCTTTGCTATATCGGAGTCATTCATAGTATAAACATGTATATGATTTATTCCGTTTGATATAAGATCTATTATCTGATTGCAGGCATATATTATTCCGGCTTGTTTCATAGCAGGCACATCATCTTTAAATTTATCGGCTATTGATAAAAATTTAGGCGGTATCTGCGCTCCTGATAATTGCCTTATCCTTTTTAACTGAGTTACATTGGTTACAGGCATTATTCCTGGTATTATCGGTATATTCACATTTTTATTTCTCAATTTATACATAAAATTATAAAAAATATTGTTGTCAAAAAACATCTGAGTTGTCAAAAAATCCGCTCCCAAATCCTGTTTAAGTTTAAGATATTCCACATCTTCATCCTTGCTTTTGCTCTCCAGATGTCCCTCAGGGTAACAAGCTCCTCCTATGCAAAAATCATAGTCGTCTTTGATATAACTCATAAGCTCGGATGAATGTATCAAGTCTTTTTTATTTTTAAATAACTCTTCATCTATTATATCGCCTCTTAGAGCAAGTATGTTATCTATGTTGTTTTCTTTTAATTTTTGCAATTTTTCATCAATATCTTCTTTGCTTGAAAGTACGCAAGTAAGATGCGCTAAAGCACACACATTCAATTCATTTTCGATATAACTTGCTATTTTGACCGTATTTTCGCTCGTTCCACCGTTAGCACCGTATGTAACAGAACAAAATGCCGGTTTTAAATCAGCTATGTCTCTTACAGTATCCATTACCGCACCAAGCGCAACGTCACTTTTAGGAGGAAACACTTCAAAAGATAAATTTATCTTGTTTTTACTTAATATATCGCTTATTTTCATCACTATATCTCCATTTCTATTTTTGATTAAAACATTATAACATAAAATGTCATCTTGTATAGTAAAATAGCGTATTTTACGCTTTCGAATATCCTATAATCGATTATAAATTTTATCTATAATACTCTATAATATTGACCACATTCTTTTAATATTGCATTTTTTGGGGTATAAAATAATTAAAATTTTTACAAAATATCTATTTTTTGATATAATTAGAATGTATATTAAAAATAAAAACTCTTTTAATATTTTTTATAAAAAGTCCGTTTTTATTGAATATTTTTCTAAAATATCAAAGTATTAATAAATGATATAATACTTTTAAAATGTACTTCGAAATATTAAGCAATATTTTTTGTACTGAAAGGAATGACATTAATTTGCCAAGAACAAAAAAAACAAACTTACAAAAAATGCCGATAGTGCCTATAAGAGGAATGACTATATTTCCTTATATGTCAGTGCATTTTGATATAGGACGAGAAAAATCCGTGCTAAGCATAGAAGACGCACTTGATGATAATAAATTAATTTTTGCAACAACTCAACACGATATGGAAAAAGACGATCCTGAAAACGTCGCAGATATAAACACGATAGGTACTGTTTGTATCATAAAACAGGTAATCAGAATGCCTAACAACGTGTTGAGAGTTTTATTGGAAGGAAGTTACAGAGGACGTTTAAAAAAGTTTTATGACGATGCTCCTTTTTTTGAAGCTGAAATCGAAATACTCAAAGATGACGAAAAAGATGCTACCTTAGAGCAAAAAGCTATGATGAGAGGTATTGCCGATTTATTTGAAGAATATGTGAGCATAGGTTCAAGAACTGCCCCTGAAATAATATCAATATTAAATGATATTCCTCTACCGGGAAAATTCTGTGATATAGTATGCGCACATATGCTCCTTACGACAGAACAACGTCAGGAGTTATTGGAACAAATAGATATAGACAAAAGACTTGAAAAGCTCCACTATATTTTAGCCAGTGAAAATAAAATTGTAAAATTGGAGCAAAAAATTCATCAACGTGTAAGACGTGAAATGACCAAATCTGAAAAAACTTATTATTTAAGAGAACAGATAAAAGCTATAAACAAAGAGCTCGGAGAATATTCAGACAATAACTTAACTGATACACAAGAATTCAGAAAAAAACTGGAATCTCTTGAAATACCTGAAAAAATACGTGAAAAGATAAGCAAAGAAATATCAAAATTAGAGCGTGAACATAGAGGAAGTGCAGATGCAGAAGTATCACGAAACTACCTTGAAACTTTTTTTGACTTGCCGTGGAACAATTCGTCAAAAGAAAAAATAGATTTAAAAAATTGTGCGAAGATACTTGATAAAGACCACTTCGGTTTAGAAAAAGTAAAAGACAGAATAATCGAATACTTGGCTGTCAGAAAATTGTCATCCAATTTAAAATCTCCTATATTATGCTTTGTAGGTCCTCCCGGTGTAGGTAAGACATCTATTGCAAAATCCATAGCAAACTCAATCAACAGAGAGTTCGCAAGAATATCACTTGGAGGAGTAAGAGATGAGGCGGAAATAAGGGGACACAGGCGCACATATATAGGTGCAATCCCCGGAAGAATAGTAAATGCACTGATAAATGTAAAAACAAACAACCCTGTAATATTATTCGATGAAATTGACAAAATGGGTGCCGACTTCAAAGGAAATGTCGAATCCGCTATGCTTGAAGTCTTAGACCCTGAACAAAATAAAAATTTCATAGACCACTATTTGGAATATGAATTCGACTTGTCAAAAATATTTTTTATAACTACAGCAAACACTCTTGATTCCATACCACGTCCACTCATAGACAGAATGGAAATCATACAACTAAGCGGATATACAGAGATGGAAAAACTCCAAATAGCAAAAAAATATCTCATCCCTAAACAATTAAAAGAGCATAATTTTACGCCAAAATTCATAAAAATTTCTGATGAAGTCTTGAAAAAAATAATTTCAACCTTCACAAGAGAATCAGGAGTAAGAGCCTTAGAGCAAAAAATAGCAAGGATATGTAGAAAAGTTGCAAGAAAAAAAGTAGAAAACCCTAATCTTAAATCAGTCACTATAACTATGGACGAACTTGAAACTTATCTTGGTAAACCTGTATTCAAATACGAACTTGCCAACAAAAAACCTCAAGTAGGTATAGTAAGAGGTCTTGCATGGACACAAGTCGGCGGTGATACACTATCCATAGAAATAAATGTTATGAACGGAACAGGAAAAATAGACCTTACCGGAAAATTAGGCGATGTTATGAAAGAATCTGCAAAAACCGCTCTAAGCTACGTGCGTTCAATAAGTGATGAATATCCTATCGAAAAAGATTTTTACAAAACAAAAGATATTCACATACACATACCGGAAGGCGCAATCCCAAAAGACGGACCGTCAGCAGGTATCACTATGGCAACAGCTATACTATCCGCACTCACAAATATAAGAGTAAGAGAAGATATAGCAATGACAGGTGAAGTCACACTTAGAGGACGAGTTCTTCCTGTAGGCGGAATAAAAGAAAAATTGCTTGCCGCTCATAGAGCAGGAATATACAATATATTACTTCCAAAAGAAAACGAAAGCGACCTTCAAGATTTGCCTAAAGAAATAAGAGATGAGATGACATTCACGCTTGCAGAAGATATGAAACAAGTGCTTGATATAGCTTTGGTAAAACAAGATATCAAAAAAATCTCTGCAAACTCAAAAAAATCTTCAAAGGCAAAAAATAACCTTGAAAAATAAATACAATTAGTGGAGATATTATCTCCACTAATAATTTTATACTATTATCTAATTAAACAGCAATTTAATAAACATTCTAAAATTGAATGTATTTTTTATTTTTTAATACTACAATCTTATAGAATAATGAAAAATCATAATAATTAATTTTTCTGGTAGACTATGTATATTGATATTATATAATTATACAAGTTATCCATAATTTTATTAGAAGATAGTATAAAATTGCATTTTTTAGATAGTGTTTATTTCTCAATATAATTTTGTTTTATATACTTGTGTTGGTTGTTCTATTAAGCAATAGTTCAAACATACATATATTAGCAGAAACATTATAAATAAATTATATATCAACTGTTTACATACAATAAATATTTTAAAAATATACATAAAAAAGTAGGTGCGTAAATGCAAAGAGCAAATGATGAGCTTAGAAATATAAAAATCATAAAAAATTATACAAAATATGCAGAAGGCAGCGTACTCATAGAGTTTGGCGAAACAAAAGTAATATGTACAGCCTCTATTGAAGACAAAGTACCTCCGTTTTTAAAAAATACAGGTACAGGTTGGATATCTGCAGAGTATTCTATGCTACCTCGTTCAACAAAACAAAGAAAACTAAGAGATTCAACAAGAGGCAAAGTCGATGGCAGGAGTCACGAAATACAACGATTAATCGGTAGAAGTCTAAGAAATGCAGTCGATTTTAAAAAACTTGGTGAACGCACAATATGGATAGATTGTGATGTTATACAAGCTGACGGAGGAACAAGAACCACATCAATAAACGGTTCTTTCATTGCACTCGCTCTGGCAGCCAAAAAACTCTATGACAGAAAAATAATAAGCGAATTCCCTATCAACTCATTTGTAAGCGCAATAAGTGTAGGTATAGTAAAAGACGAGAATGTCTTGGATCTTTGCTATGAGCAAGACAGCAATGCACAAGTGGATATGAATATAGTTATGAATGATAAGGGAGAATTTATAGAAGTACAAGGTACAGGTGAACAATCACCGTTTTCAAGAGACAGATTAAATAATTTATTAGACCTTGCAACAAAAGGAAACGAAAAAATAATCGCAACTCAAAAAGAAATTTTAGGAAAAGAAATAACTGAGTTAATCTTAGGAGAAACTGAAAAAGACATAGAAATTATGATTGCTACAGGAAACGGGCACAAGCTTGATGAAATAGGAAAAATACTGGATAGATATAATATAAATCACAAATCCCTTTTAGATTATAATTTAGAAAATGTGGAAGTTGAAGAAAACGGCGAAACATTTGAAGAAAATGCACTTATAAAAGCAAGAGAATTTAGCAAAAGAACAGGAAAAATATGCATTGCGGATGACTCAGGACTTATGGTTGACGCATTAAACGGTAAACCTGGTGTTATGTCAAAAAGATTTACAAATGAAGAGCCGAGAGATTTAAAAAATAACGAAAAACTGTTAAAATCACTAATGGGACTTACACTTGATCAAAGAACTGCAAAATTTGTATCGGTGATCGCACTTGTATATCCTGATGGAAAAGAATATGTATTTAGAGGAGAATGTACAGGTAAAATAGGCTTTACTATGGTAGGCTCAAACGGTTTCGGATATGACCCTCTGTTTTTGCCTGACGATAATCTTGCACGTTCTAAAACATTTGCTCAAATATCACAAGAAGTAAAAAATCTCATATCACATAGAGCAAAATCGCTTGAAAAATTGGAAGAATTTTTAAAAAATTAAAGGCATTTTAAAAGCTGTTGTAAAAATTTACAACAGCTTTTATACTAATCATCAGATAATTTATAGTAATACTAATATTTCCCCAAATATATACCATGTTCAAATCCCTTAAAATTATACTTTTGAGAATATATTTTTTGAAATGGATTATGTCTTATTTTTCTCTTTTGCACCGTTATTTTATAGAAGTTTAATATAAAGATTGTATTAAATGGTGTTATATTTTATTAATTTACACAAAGCTATTATTCTATTGAATTTTAGTATTAATGCTTTTTATAATAGATTAATTATATAATAAAAAAACACTGATACTAAACACTATTAATAATCGCTTGGTGCTACAAGTTCAGGATTACCGAACCATTGTGTCGCATAATATGCTCTAAAATCACCACTTTTCACACCAGTCAATGAATTTGTATATGCCATACCCATTTGCGTATAGTTTTCGTTCAAAATATTTGCTCTGTGTCCCGGTGAATTCCACCAGCCTTGAAATAAACTTTGTGGTGTTAAATCATTATATTCACTCGGCAAACTGTAGGATACATGTATATTTTCCCCTACAAAGTTTGTCGAATAAAATTTTGCACCTTGAACTCCCATACTTGTTCCGTCTTTTGGTATATGTCCATAATCGTTAGTTTGTGCCATATAATCATTTTTCCATTTACTGCCCTTCATCAAGTCTTCACTCAAGGTCAACTCTTTAAGCCCTGCTTCACGTCTTTTTTCATTTACAAGTTCAAGGACTTTTTGTGCCATCTCATTTTGTGTAAGCATTACTTTTTTTTGTTGTTTTTTTATATTTATTTTGGGTGTTATCAAATTCACTTTTATTTTCTTTATATCTTTTTTATCTTTTTGTAGCTTTGTATATATTTCTTTAATCTCTTTATTTGCCTGTGTTTTTTGTTCATATGTTCCATTTACTGTAGATATTATATCTATCGTGTTGGTCTTAGCATTATAGCTTGCATATTGGCCTGCAAAAATGTTGGAAGGCGCCATAATTCCTGCTATAAGAATAGAAATCATAATTATTTTTGACAGCTTTTTCATCAAGTTCTCTCCTTTTTCATATAGAATAAAATTATTTTTATCCTGATTTTCTTTTAAAACAATTCCTATGTTTAGAAATTTTTCAATATTAATATACTGTACTTGCTATTATATAATATATATTTTACTTTCATATTAAATCTACTTTATAATTAGGTAAAATTTTATGCTTAAAGTTGTAAATAAAAAATTAATATATGCTTAAATCAAATTTTTCACTTACGCTTTCCAATATTTTTAATCCTGCTACACTTGTACCTTTATCGTTTAATGCAGGTCCATATATTCCTATTCCCATTTTGCTCGGAAGCACTGATAGTATTCCTCCACTCACTCCGCTTTTTGAAGGTATACCTACGGTAACAGCTATTTCTCCTGATTCATCATACATACCACAAAGTGCCATAGTTGCAACTACTATCTTGCTTACTTCTTTTGAAAAATATCTTTCTTTTGTAAACGGATTTACTCCGTTGTTTGCATATATGAGTGCTATGTTGGACAAGTCTATACAATTTACTTTTATAGAGCATATTTTAAAATATACTTCCAGCAATTTTTCTATATCTACATCTTTATCTATTATGCCTGTGCTTTGCATATAATAAGCAAGCGCTCTGTTTCTTGAACCTGTTTTTCTTTCAGATTCATAAACTTCTTCATCATAATCTATGTTTTCATTTAAGGATAACAATTTTATAAAATTTATTATTCTATCAAATTTTTCTTGATATGTGTTTTCTTTTAGCATACTTATACAAGCTATAGCTCCGGCATTTATAAATGGATTTAAGGGTCTGTGTCTGTTTTTAATTTCCAAATCCACTATTGCATTAAATGCAGTAGATGTAGGCTCGAAGGATACTGTTTTTTTCACATCTTCAATAGAATTATCCAATAGGCAGGAAGTAAATGTTATTACCTTTGACATAGATTGTATGGTAAATTTTTTTTCATAATCTCCACAAGCATACATATCTCCATTCATATCCTTTATACATAAGCCTAAGTCTTCTTTATTTGCTTTTGCAAGTTGGGGTATATATGTAGCAACTTCACCTAATTGTATATATTTTCTGTTATTTTGCAAAATATCTTCGAGAATATTCTTATCCATATCATCCTCCAAATAAATAATTTTTTCATTCATTTAAAAAAGATTATATTATCTTTTTATAATATAATCTTTTATTTTTTCCTTATTCTTCGTCCATAACTGTTATCATGAGCATTGATATTATTAGTTGAATATCCTGATATGTTTTTCTTTTTCACTTGAGTTTCTTCAGGATTTAATATCTGACTCATCTTTTTTTGCATACATTCGATGCAATTATCTCCGGTCTCTATCAGAGCACCGCATTTTTTACATTTTCTAAGCCATGTTCTCGAATTTTCTGCCAATGATATCTTTCCTTGCCTCAAAAAAGTCATTATCACTTTTCGTGGCACACCTGTATCGTCTGATACTTTAATAGCATTTTCTCCTTGGTGATCATAGAGATAATCACGCACAATTCGATACATCTTGTCCATTTCCAATTTTGTATAGTTTTCTTTATCTTCTATATGAAACTCTTCATCCTTGCCTATTGTAGGCTTCACTCTTATCTTCAAACAGTATCACCTCCGAAATAAAATACTCCTTAATGAGCTTAATTGTCTTTATCCTTATCTTTCTTTTCCTGTTCTTTTTTCTCATCAAGTCTTTTTAATAAATCGGCATATTCTTCCATAACTGTTTTAGTTTCTTTTTTACTGTCTTCTTTTATTACTGATATATTTTCTTTTTTCTGATTATCATTTTTATCTATATTTTTTTCTTTTGCTACGGTTTGCACTTTTTCATCGCTAAAATATTTAGTGTCAGTTTTTTGAGATGTACTCACATTAGTCTTGTCAGTATTCATAATTGCACTTTTAGAATCAGATTTTGCAAGCAAATCCAAGCCTGAAACTTTACTTCCTTTTCTCATAAGTCTCATAGCTTTCATAAGTCTTATTTGTGATTTTGCAGACACAGTCGTACCATTTTGCATAGAATTTAAGTTTGAATCCTCTATGGTATCCAAAACCAAATCATTTAAAGCATTTCTGGATTTTATTTGCTGTTTTATATCTCTATCATCATATGGTTGAAGTGTATTTATCTTAGACAAATCATTTTCTTTTGATGCACCTTGTGCTACACCTTTCATAGCAAAATACCTGAGTATCATCTTAACATCTCTATACGGCATAAACTTTACCAAGTTTATCCTACCTACTCTCACTTTTTCCACCTCCATGCAGAAAAGACAAAAACCATAAGTTCATATCAAATCTTATACATCCGACAAAAACTTATTCAAAACCTTACTATGTAATATAACTTTATAAACTAAAAAAGTACAATAATATAATAATATAGCAAACTAACTTTATAATTATACAGTATAAAAATTAATTTGCTTTTTAATATTATATCTTGTTATATAATTTTTGTCAAAATGTAATTGATGTTTTTTTAAAAAAGCACTACCTATTTTGTAATAAGGTAGTGCTTATAATTCAATCATTTTTTAATATCCCGGTTCATAAAAATCTTCTTCATAATCATATTCAAAATTTCTCTGATTTCTTCTAAAAGATTTTTCACTTTTTTGTTTAAATGTTTTCTTTTTCCCTATAAATTCATCAAAGTTATCCGAACTTAAATTCATTTTTGAATTTTTCTTATGGGTTTGCTCAATCATCTTTTTTGTTCTTTTTTCTTTTGCCACATTATATAATTCTTGATCGATACCCTGTTTCATTGCTTATTACCGTACTTCCTTTCTGATTTTGCTAAATATACAAATAATTAAAAAGATTAAATTGGTGTGATTGTGAAGTGTTTTTCTATATCTTAAAAGCTTTGACCTCCTTTTAATACATTCAATACTTGAATTTCACGTTTTTTCTCTCTGCTTATATCTTTTATTTCAAAATCAGGTTTTGCTAAATAAAAGCCTTGTATAAAATCTGCTCCCATATTTATGAGTTTTTTCATTTCCTGATGTGTTTCAACTCCTTCACATATAACTTTTATTTTGCGTTCTTTTGTATACTTTAAGATATTTTCAACTATCGACTGTCTTTCCATATCTTTATCAATATCTCTTATAAGTGCCATATCTATTTTGACAAAATTAGGATTTACTTGTAACAACCATGACTCAGTCGCATACCCTGAACCGAAATCATCTATTGCTATCTGGGCATTTATTTCCGTTGCCAATCTTTGTTTTATTGAAAGAGAATCTAAATCAACCTCTTCGCTTTCTATAATTTCTACGACCATTTTAGAATAGTCTATAATATCTTTATAATTATTTAAAAGCTCATAAAATCTATGTTCAGGTATTGATGTACTGGCTATTGAATTTATAAATATATGTTTATCTTTAAATTTTTCTGTATATTTTGATACGGTTCTAAGGACTCCTTCAAATGTCAAAATTTCTATATCAAGCAGTTTTGATTGTGATTTTGCAAGTCTCATTATATCGCCAACATTTTTTATCTTATCCGACACTGATCTCATAAGTGCTTCATATGCAAATACTTCTCCGTCTTTTGCACTTACTATAGGTTGGAAAGCAAATTTCACCTGCTTTTCATCGATGAACTTGTTCAAATCTTCTCTTCCTGATATTAAGATATAGTTTTTATCATAACTATCTCTATTAAATTCTCCTATGCTTCCTTTTTGTGAATTTTTAGCTGTATACATTGCAAAGTCTACTAATCTGTGCAAGTCATCATATACAGTAGCATCATCAGGATACCACGCTATGCCTGATGTAGCTCTGACTCTCACGCTTATATCATCTGAAACTTTCAGATTAGTATTGTTAAGTTTAATTTTTATATTTTCTATCTTTCGCCTGATTTCATTTTTATCATCTTCATATTGTATGAATGCAAAAAATTCGTCACCTGATACCCTCGCTACAAATGAATCTTTGCCTTGAAGCATTCCTATTATATTCCCTGCACATTTTATATAACTGTCGCCGAAATCATGCCCATATGTGTCATTTACATATTTAAGATTATCCAAATCCCACATAACCATTGCGGCTTTTTTAGTTTTTCTTATGTCTTTTTCTATATAGTCTTCAACTCTTTCTTTAAAAGACAGTCTGTTCAAAAGATCTGTAAGTACATCAAAGTCTCTTTCTTTTTGAATCTTTATCTTTTCTATCATATCTTTTGTATAATCCATTATTACTTGTAATGTGACAGTTTTTTTATCTGATGTTTCATTACTGTCGTCGGACATATCTTCATATGTTCTCCAATAGTTTTTTACTTGTCTTGTTATTACTTTTATATAGTAACTTTCCCCATTCCATATCTTCTTACGAATGTCTATTTGTGTATCTTTTTCTATATCATATATACTGTCTATTATTATGGTGTCTGAGAAAAAATATCTTGAGGCCTTGTCATATTCTTCCTCACTCATTCGTACTTCAAATTTCTCATTGTTTATATAGCCAGGAAATATTGAAGAAAGCTCACCCATCTTATATACCACGCCGCTTGCTTCATCTTTCTCAACGGCTATTATAGGTATAGATGCCGAATCTAAAATGCCTTGGAATTTTTTTGAACTTGACAATAATCTTTGCGACAAAACTTCTATTGTATCTATAATATTGTCTATTTCAACTATATTCATATGCTTTATCTTTCTTAGACCGCCTTTTGTGTAACTTTCTTTAATATCATTCGACAGTTTTCTCAAAGGATATCCTATTAGATACGAAACCAAATATATTATAATACCATCTATAATAAGTGATAACAACAGGGTCTCGATTATGCTTTTAATAAGCTCTTTTGAATATATCTCCAATTCACTTTTATCTATTACTCCCATAAGATACCAATTGGTATCTATATTTTCCGATGAGTCTTTCGCTGATAATCTTATGGGTCTTTGTATCGCTATCAATGTCATATCTTTATTAGTATTTTCAAAATCCAATACTGTAAGATATTTGTTATCTTGTATTTTGTACGCTTCATTATAATATTTATTTTTTATCTTATGAGCAAATAACTCATTGTCTTTTACAAGTCTTTTTACATAAGGACCTTGTATAGAAATTACATCGTAATTGGTATTTACCGCAGAAACATATTTTTCATTTGCCAAAATATATGCTCCCTTACCACTTTCTGACAATTCTGTATATCTAAGTATCTCATTTATAAGCTCATCGCCCACTTCTATTCCTATAACACCGTAAAAAATACCTGTGCTGTCGTCAAAAAGCGGTTGTATGAAATATATACTTCTGCCGTTTGTATCCGCCACATCAGATGGCGAAAACCAAAAACCTGTCTTTTCTCTCGGATTTACAGTTTTAGCTATTTTTATAGCTTTTTCATATATAGTCTTTGACATGGTCCTCGTATCTATAAAAGGTTTCCAATCATTTTCAAGATAAACGCCTAAATCTCCGGCTATTTTTTCTTCTCCAACCCTTAAAATTATATCCGATTTATCTGCAAATTTGGTTCTTAAGTTTGCATCTGCCAAATGTACAGCTTTTTTTATTCCAAGCATATCCGGTTTATCGTCAAATACTATAAACGCTCCACTGATTTCCATGAGCTCCACCATATCCAATAATGAACCGCTTATGTCTTTATTTATTACAAAATTCTTTCCCAAATTTACATGCTCATTATATACCGTCTGCGAGAAATCCATAATCTGTTTCATATATTCGCTGTTTGCCCATAATTCTGTAAGGTAGCGCTCCAGTTCTCTACTTCTGCTTTCCACCTTTTCAAGAATATATCTATATGTATTTTGCTCCAACTTATGATCGGTTCTCAGCAAAATAAAGTTAAAAAACAACACTACTAACTGTATCAGCAACACACCTAAAAAGCTTAATACCATTATAGATGTTATAGAATGTCTATTTTTAAATGTTATATCCTTTTTATTCATTTTAAACATAGATTATCTTTCCTTGCTTATTTTTAATAGAAATATTTAATATAATTAAATTTTACCGTCTAATAATTAAACCTGCAAATGCATTATTATATACATATATCAAGTCTTTTTCGTTAAATAATAAATATCATGTGCATATAAAAATCTTTATAATAAGTATTTAAGGAAAGTCAAATTTAATTTTTTATATACTCTCAAAATTATAAAATCTATTAAAGTTATTTATATTTCATATTTTATTGCTTAAATAAGTTTTTGGCAAGATTTATTTTTAATTTTACATAGGTTTTAAATGCCTTTTTCTAGCCTATATACAACTCCGTTTCGCCACTCATAAAATGATTTTTCACTCAAATACTCTGCCAATACCTCATCATAGTTTTCACCGTTTTTTACTCTTTCCAAAAGCTTTTTCCTATTATTCTTTATATCATCGAAAAATGCACGTTCTATCGCCATTCTAATCTCTTCATATGCATCTACATTCGGCAAAACATACTCTTCATTTTCTTCCATTTGTAACTTCGACATAACTATAGACTCTCTGATAAGCTCATCTATATATCTTGCTTGTGCTTTATTTCTTATAGAGTCTATATCGCTGTTATCGGTCTTTACAGGTACAAAACCTGATTCCACTGCAAACTCCAAATTATTTTCTTTATTTGTAAGCCATTTTATGAATTGTATGGAGGCTTCTTCCCTCAATTTCATAGATTTTGCCGTAAAAATTCCTCCATCTTGAACTATGTTTACCTTGTTATGATTTTCCAAATGAGGCGCATTAAAAGCTTTCATAGTTATACTTCTTATATATCCATTAGTTTCCATTATTTTGTTAGGCATATAAACTGAGCTTGTTGTTGAGGAAAGTGCCAAAAGAGTTTTTCCTGTCCTCATATCTTCTGAAGCATATCTTCCGCTCCTTATAAAATACCCTTTGATTATAGGTACATAAAATATGTCCCAAAGCTTTCTTGCAACTTCATAATCAAAATTAATCTTGGCTTTCCCGTTTTCCTCTGTTATCAAATCTTTATTCATTTCTCTACATATGGATAAAACCTGCTCTGCCACTGTATCTGTAGTGTATAGAGGTTTCCCGTCATTTGGAGTCTTTGTAAGAGAGTCAGTATAATTATAGTATCTTTCTGCAGATTCTATAAGTCCTTCATATGTCTTTATACTACTATAATTTACACCTATCTTATACCTAAGCAGTTTAAACTCCGTATCGTTCACAAACATCATATTGACCGAACTTCCAAGTGGAAGCATAGATATCTTTTCATCATCTTCTATTTTACCTGATGCTATCAAATTAGGTTGATATTTTTCCAATTCCTCATCAGTGAAATAATCTCTATAATCAACCAATTCTTTTCTTTTTATCAGATACGGTACTATACTTTTATATGCTATGAACATATCAGGAAAGTCTTCACTTCCAGCCATATTATAAGCCGCTTTTAAAATATGTTCATTAGTTTTGGAAATTGTATTCATTCCTATTATTTCTACTATTATCCCTGTTTTTAAGCCTTCTGTTTCATTGAACTGATCCGCCATTTCCTTTAATTCTTCTAATTGTTTACTGTTGTAATATGTCACCAACTTTAATAAAATAGGATTTTTAGGATCCAATTTTGTTTGTTTTTGATTAATACAACTTGAAAATAACAATATAAGGATAAGCATGACCGCTACGATTTTTACATGATTTTTTTTCAACGAACCTTCTCCCTTCTGATGTCATTCCAATTATGTTATTTATTTTTTCCTATACCTTTTTCTCTTGCATAATAAAATAAATATTGCTGTGCATAACCGCCCAAAGAGCCGAATTTTTCTATTGAATACTTTCTCATTTTAGGCAACGACATATTTGTATCTTTTAAATAAAACTCTTCCATAACCCTTTTGACCCATACATCTACAGGAAAAGCATCATATTTTGACAAACCGAAAAGAGCTATACAATCAGCCACCTTTGCTCCTACTCCTGCAAATTTTGTCAATTTTTCTGCCGTTTCATCTAATGTAAGTTTTTCAAAATCTTTTTCTTGTATATCTTCATCCACTATCATTTTAGCCGTTTTTTGTATATACGGTGCTCTAAAAGCAACCTTTGATGCTGTTATAGTTTCTATATCTGCATTTGCAAGAGATTTCACAGTTGGAAATGAATAATATTTTTTTCCGTTATATGTGTCTATATGTTCTCCCAAATCTTCTGACAACTTGTTGACTGAACGTTTTATCATAGGTATGGCATTTCTTGCAGATATTATAAATGAAATCACCATCTCATAAAAAGGTTGTTTCAATATTCTTATTCCATAGCCGAATTTTGTGGACTCTTTTAAATACTCATCCATATCAGACAGTTCTTTTTTTATATGTCCATAATCCTTACCTATATCAAAATAATTTATCCATATATTTTCTACATCATCCACATTGGTATTTTTCAATACAACATCCTCATCTTCCAAGGAAACATTTATTACCTTGTCATAAACAACTCCCGTATAAGAACCGTCCTCTTCCAAGTCCCATCTGAAACATTGACCGCATTCAAATATATGTTTCGGCACAAAGTCTTTTATATTTTTTAATACTATATTTCCATTTTTTTGTATTATATCCATAAACAATCCCTTTCCCAAATATTATGTTTCATTTATGTAGTCATACATCTTATAACTCTTTTTTATGAGATTTTCTATAATTTAAAGTAATTTTTTATGTTCAATCTTTAGGCAATTATTGATATTTATCCGAAAATAAAACTATTTGCATATCTGTAAAGCTCTCCCTTTGTCGAAAATCTTGATATGTCTATTCCCGATTTTTTTAAACCTTTATCAAATTTATCGACTTTATCATATATATTTACAGATTTTATATTGCATTTTCCG
The DNA here is from genome assembly GCF_000238095.2 of Peptoanaerobacter stomatis. NCBI lineage: Bacteria > Bacillati > Bacillota > Clostridia > Peptostreptococcales > Filifactoraceae > Peptoanaerobacter > Peptoanaerobacter stomatis. The sequence goes on along the minus strand of NZ_JH815225.1, from coordinate 1,804,104 downwards.
TCTTCACTGTTTATAAGGCTTATATATCCTTGATTTATAAGTTTTATTGCAATCTCCCTTATATTTTTTTCGATTGGTGCTGTTATTATTTTCCAATTATTTTTGGGTTTTATTTCTACCAAGCCTTTTAATACTTCTTTTATATATCTGCAAGATAAATTTCTAATACTTCCTTGTTCTCTAAGCTCATCTTTGCTTGAATATATTTTATTTACAACTTCACCACTTAACACATTGGCTATAAGTATATCCATAGTATATTTCGTAGTTGCAAAAATTATTTTATCTTCATCTCCAATTGGGCTTTCATTCTCATAAGTTAGATTTTTTATTCTTTTTTCACTCGTCAAATCTATATCATATATTAAATTGCTGAAAAAATAGTTACTCGAATATTTATATAACTGTCTTTCATAATTAAAGCTTATATTAACATCTCCAAATCTGCTTTCGTTAAAAAAATATGCCGAATATTCCAATATTTTCTTTAATACTTTACCTGTTATTTGATATGAGGTTATCCCTCCGCTTACATATGTGTAATTACGATTTATATCTTTTCTTCTGATTATCCCTTTATTTATACCTGCATTATCATTATCAAGTTGTATCATTGCCACATCAGCATTGCCGTAATATCTTACAACTTCTAAGAAAAAATCCGTTATTCCGGTTTGTTTTACTCTCATCTGCGGTATTTTGGATATTTCCGACTTTTCCGACATACAGTCGTTTATAAGTATTCCAATCTCTTCATTAGAATATGAAACAGCTCGCTCGTGAAAATGGTTAAGTTTTTTTATTATTTCACTGTCAGGTTTTATGCTCGCATCTATTGGAATTATCTCAGATGTCTTTTTGACGAGTTTTATGTTTCCATCGCTTTTTTCAAATCTGAGCAATAATTTTGCTATTGCCTGTCCGAATTTACCCGGCTCCAATATTGTTGTGTTTCCTATGTTGAAGTTTTGAATATCATGAAAATGCCCGCAAAACACCGCTGTAAGTTTATCATCATTTTTTAATAAATCTCTTATTCCCGTATTAGCTACATTATTTTCATTATCAATACCTGCATGAATTACTCCTATTATACAGTCGACTTTATCTTTAAGCTCTTTTTCTATGAGTTCAAGCTCATGTTTCATATCTGTTGCAATTATTCCGCTCATAGCTTTAGCGCCTTTTTCAAACTTATTTATCAGCGAGGTCACAAGCCCTATAAATCCTATTTTTATTCCTTCTTTTTCTATTATACAATATGGTTTATGTAATCTTTTATTGTCTTTGTAGACATTCCCTCCTATGACTTCTCCATTGAATTCATCTATGAACCTTTGCAAATTTTTTATTCCATAGCCATATTCGTGATTGCCCATCTCCCAAATGTCATATCCTATTTCATTCATAGCTACTATCGCCGGATGTATGTCATCTTCGCAAAAAAGCTCAGAACAGTTCCCTTGGAACATATCTCCCGCATCTATTAAAATTGTATTTTTGTATAATCCTCTTTGTTTTTCAACTTCCGTTGAGATTTGTGCAAGAGATCCTTTTTCATAAGGTTTATCCATAGAATAATCCCAAGGCATATAATATCCATGCACATCAGAACTTGCAAGTATATTTATATCTACTACCATGACAACTCCATATGTATCAATAATTCACATCTATATTTATAATTTTACACATACATAGTGATTTATAATACAATTATATCACATTCCTTATAATTTACATCAATTATTTTATACTCTCTACTTATCGCATAAGATTCTTTTCAATAATTGTTTTTACAATGCAAAAACTGCTTAAATAATATTTTTTAAATTTTTAATTATATATTATCATTTTTAACAAGGACTTAAAAACTATTTTAAAACATTTTTTAATTATAATTATATTTGCAATACAATATTTATTCAAGTGTAAAAATCCTGCTTTATTATAAAAATAAAAATTTATACTAAAAAGCCATACATTATAAAATATCTCAATGACAATCACATAAAAATACATAATATAGAAATCAAAACTGTATGATATTACAAATGAAAAATAGTATTAATGCTATAAAAAATACGTTTAAATGTGTTAGATTAAGAAAATTGCTAACCCTTGTGTGGCAAAAATTTAATCAAATAGATTAAATTCCGCATTTTATTATATACATATTCAATTATATAAAAGCATCAATTTGACAAAATTTTCTTTTGATGTTATAATTCAATTTAGAATAATTCTAATTATTATACTGAGTGAAGAAGGGTGAGCTAAATTGTTTGAAAAAGAAATCGAGGAACTTAAAAGTTTCAATATAAATCCGTCTAAACAAAGGGTTCTCGTGCTTAATTATCTCAACGAACACAGCGACAAACACAACACTGTTGATGATATATTCAAAGCATTTCGTGATAATGATACAAAACTGTCACTGGCTACAATATACAATACTATAAGCCTGTTTAAACGTGAAGGCCTTATAAGCAATGTAACTCTACCGAGCGGAGAAGTTAAATATGAACGTGATAGAAGCAATCATATACATTTTGAATGTAAAAAATGCGGTGAAATATATAATATGAAAATGGAACTCAGCGATAACTTTTTAAAAGAGTATAATGATTTTACCATAGAAAGCAAATACGTCTTGTTAAGAGGCTTATGTCCGAATTGTCAAGATTAACTAATACTAAAAACCAATAAAAACATGGAATGATTTAGTAGATAGATTATGTGATACCGTAAATTCATTAACTAAAGATATTCTAAAAAGTGTTACTCATAGGAAACTGATTATCTCTGCTATTTAATCTGTTATTAGCATCATATTCTAAAACTCAATAAAACTATAGAAAAACAGTGTTACATACATTGCCAAAAAAAAATCTTAATATGATATCAGATCATATTAAGATTTTTTAGTTCAATTCGTTTAAAAGTACATGGCACTTTTTTATTTGACTGTTTATCTGTTCTTTTATATCTCTTTGTATTTTTTTATTTTTACTTATCTGTTTTTTTATATCTTTGTGTATATCTTTTTCCGCTTCTACTTTTCTTGTCAAACGCTCCTTTTTATACATAAAAAATGCCTCTTTTCAATATAATTTATCCATATAGAACATAGGACTTTTTCGGTCAATACATATTTTTTGCACATATCATTGTATCTTTAGTCCTATCGCTTTTTTGATTATACCATAAAATCTGCATTTTTGTAAATAATTTTTTCTATATTTTTTGGCAAAAAAATTCTCTAACAGCTTTGTATTCTCCAAGACCTTTTAATATGACCTCTACTTCTATATCATTAGATTTAAGCATATTTATCCAAGAGTCATCTTCATCTCCTATCATATCGTTGTGGGCATGATCTCCACAAACTAACATAAAAGGAGTTATCGTAACTTTGCTTATTCCTTTTTCTTTCAATTTCTTTAATATATCATCTATTGTTATATCGCCTTCAACTGTCGCTATATAATATTTATCTGCTGATATTTTATCCAATTTTTGCTGTAAATTCTCATAAGCTATGTCATTTTCATGATCACTTCCATGTCCCATCATAACAATAGGTGTATCTATCTTTGAATATAATTTTTCTATTATTTCAGATACTTCTATATAATCTTGTTCTTTATATAACATAGGTGTAGTTGCTGTAATCTCTCTAAAGTCATTCTTATACGACTCCACTGCATCCAATATCTTTTCGTATTCATATCCTGCTATCAGATGGAGTGACAAAATTACAACCTTTTCATATCCGTTATTTTTTATTATTTCAAGCGCAGTCTTTGTGTCATTTATATCCATTCCTCTATCTATTAGCTTTTTTCTTATTATATTTGATGTATATGCCTGAAATATATCATATTCTTTAAATTCATTCGCTATATGATTTACCGTAGCATCTATACTGTTTTTCATTGCCTCTTTATATGTAGTACCGAAGCTCACTACCAATATTGCCTGTTTCATATACTCTCCTTTAAATTATGGTGCATCTAAAAATTTTTTTTACTTTTACACTATACTTACTGTTATTTATTTTATTCATATTTAAAAATCTATCTTCAATTTTTTTAATATACCCTGATTTTAAGTTAAAATAAACAATTAATTGTCTGAATTTATATATTTTCTCTTTTTATAATTCTCTTTATAAAAGTATAAATTGGAAGTAATATTATAAAAAAAGCAAACAGTATTGATTCATTACTTGCTCCGATAGTTGTAAGCGGTATAGCGGCGGCTATGTTCCAAGGAAGTATAGTGGGTAAAATTACAGCAGTGTTTTCTATATCCAAGGCGTGGTCATATTTATCTTTTTGAATGTCTATCGTCAGCTGGTATGTAAGCACAGTTGCCAATGCCTGACTACAAGCTATTGCAGATGTAAATATAGCTGTAAATATCATACTTCCAAACACTGTAAATCTTCTTGAAAATTTTTCTACAAGCATTTTTACAGGTTTCAAGATAGGTGTTTTGTCAAAAACTCCGAAATATGCAGATGACAATAGAACTATTATAACCGGTTTGAGCATAGAAACAAGACCTCCACCGTCCATAAGCTTGGCAAGCTCGGCATTTTGTGCTTTATAGCCGAATACATAAACATTTAATAAATCTATTATATCCGCCCCTTGATAAACAACACTTATAGCAGTTGCGATTATTATACTTGTAAACATTACTATCTTCACATCTAATCTCAAAAGAGACAATATTATTATTGCAAGTGCCGGCAATATCATAAAAAAGTTAAGATTATAATTGTCGGAAAATATGGACAATATAGTTATGTCCATTTCCCCTATATCTTTTCCAAATCCTAATATAAAATATAGTACAGCAGTAAGTATAAACGGCACCAAACCGCTTTTAAGCATATTTTTTATATTTTGATATAAATCCGTATTTGTAATGGCACATACAAATATTGCAATAGTTGACATAGGAGAAGTCCTGTCGCCTACATATATACCGGATAATACAGCTCCTCCTACAAGCGCTTCATTAAGTCCCATAGATTTTGCTATTACCATACATATTACTCCCATACTTGCCGCTGTACCGAAAGACGTACCTATCATCATTGACATAGCCGAGCAAAGCAAAAAAGTTGCCACTACAAAATAATTCGGATTTATAAAAGGTATCAGTTTGTATATTATGTACGCTATAGTCCCCGACATTCTCCAGCTAGCCGTAAGTACACCTATTGTTAAAAATACTGCGACTACATTGGCTATTTTATCCGAGCCTTCTCTCATAGCGGATAAAGTCTGTTTTACGCTCATACCCTGTTTCACACAGTATATAAAAAACAATCCTATCCCCAATAAAAGTGCTATAATCACATCTATATTAAAACTTATACATACTACAAGCAAACCCACAAAAAGGATCAGCACCACATTACCGAACAAAAAATCATCTCCCTCACCTTGATATATTTAATTTTTTCATAACTTTTTTTTCTTTTTCTCTCATAATCTCTTTTTCTTCTTCTTCCATATGGTCATATCCCATGAGATGAAACATACTATGACATACCAAATAGCAAACTTCCCTTTCAAATGAATGTCCGTATTCTTCCGCCTGCTCCTTTGCTTTTTCAAGTGACACTACTATATCTCCAAGCGGTTTGATATGTTTATCTTGTGACATTTTTTCTTCTTCAAGTTCGTCTATATCATACATAGGAAACGACAATACATCAGTTTCTTTATCAATATCTCTATAATCCTTGTTTATCTGTCTTATGCCTATATTATCTGTAAATGTAAGGGATATTTCATTGTCAAAACCGATTTTTTCTTCTTCCTCACAGGCTTCTATAACCTTATTAATACTTTCCATCAGCTCGTCAGATACTTGAATTTTATCCTGTTCATCGCTCATTATAAGATTTATCATAACTTCTCCTAACAATTATTTTAAAATTTGTTTTAATGTTGAATACTATAAAAATTATAAAATATCTAAATTTTATAATTTTTCATTTTTAAAAAAATAAATTTTTAAGCATAATAATATAATACACTTTATAATTCGTGTTTAATAATTATGCAATTTTTTAGAAATTAAATAAAAAACCCACTTATATTTTAACATAAACATAAGTAGGTTTATATATTTTTATCAAAAAATCTTCTTTTAAATATTTTTTTTGTTGAATACTCTTTTTATCTTACCTTTATTTTTTAAAAACTCCTGTTTTTTCTCATATTTATCATATTGTTTGATTATCCTTTGAACAAGCTCATGTCTTACTACATCTTTTTCTGTAAGCATATTTATCGATATGCCTTTTACTCCATCGAGTATCATAACTGCATGCGAAAGTCCGCTTTTTTTGTTATCTCCCAAGTCTATCTGTGTAATATCGCCTGTAACTACAACTTTTGAACCGAAGCCGAATCTCGTCAAAAACATCTTCATTTGCTCTCTTGTAGTATTTTGTGCCTCATCCAATATTATAAACGAATTATCTAAAGTTCTTCCTCTCATAAATGCCAAAGGTGCTACTTCTATAACACCGCTTTCAAGATGCTTTTCAAATTTTTCGCTTCCGAACATCTCAAACAAAGCATCATATAAAGGTCTTAAATACGGATCTACTTTGTCTTTTAAATCTCCCGGCAAAAATCCGAGGCTTTCTCCTGCTTCAACCGCCGGTCTTGTCAGTATTATTCTCGAAACTTCACCTTTTTTAAATGCTTGCACTGCCATGGCAACCGCCAAATATGTCTTACCCGTTCCGGCAGGACCTATACATATGCTCATATCATGCTTTTTTATATTTTCGATGTAAGTTTTTTGACCAAGTGTTTTTGCTTTTACGGCATTACCTTTCGCTGTCAATATTATAACATCATCACTTATTCCTGACAGATTGTTTTTTAAATCTTCCCCGAGCATATCCATAGCATATCTCACAAGTCTTGTATCAATAGTTGTGCCTTTTTTAAAAAGGTTATAGAGTTCTTCTATAACTCTTGCCGTTATGTTTACAGCTTTATTATCTTCGCCTATTATGACTATATGTGAATCTCTAAGCACTATATTTACACTATAGCTTTCTTCCAACACTTTTATATTTTTATCATAATTTCCGAAAAGTTCTTTTTCAAATTCCGCATTGTCAAAACTTAATATATTTTCTTGCAAATTTACACTCCTTAAACAATTTTAACACAATATTAAAACTTGATATATTTTAAATCTTTCAATAATTTCTTACAATATACTTCTATTTTCTAATAAATCATTTTTCATATTCCAAAGTTTCTTTGACAAGTCTACTTTATATACTTGCGGATTTTTATTTCTTCTATATTGTATCCAAAAACTTTCTTTTTCTTCATCTGTATATCTTTTTATATCTTTTATATCTCTTTTTTCTCTAACACATTTTCCATCTATAAACAACGGCAATAACAATTTTTTTACATAAAAATCTTCAAATGTCATTTTTTTCCAAGTGTGTATAGGATCAAATATTGTAAGAGGCTCATTTTCATTTATTACTTCTTCATCCAAAACTATCAAATCAGCTTTTGCCTTATTATCATTTTTATCATATATTCTATATATATTTTTATAACCCGGATTGTTTATCTTGTTAGGATCTTCCGATATTTTTATCTTCGGTATCATCTGACCATTTCTTACAACCGCACACAGCTTATATACTCCACCTAATGCCGCCCAGTCAAACGATGTTATCATCTTCGTTCCTACTCCCCATATATCTATCTGAGCGCCTTGATTTTTTAGCGAAGTGATTGTGTTTTCATCAAGGTCGTTTGAGGCCGTTATCTTTACATTTTCAAATCCTGCACTGTCCAATATTTTTCTTATTTCTTTTGATAAAAACTCCAAATCACCTGAGTCAATTCTTACTCCAAGAGGTTCATATCCTTGCTCTCTTAATTCATTAAAAACTGTTATTGCATTTCTTATACCGCTGTTTAAAGTGTCGTATGTGTCCAAAAGTAATACCGTTTTTGTCGGATAAGCTTTTGCATATGCTCTGAATGCTTCAAGCTCACTATCGAAACTTTGTATCCAACTATGTGCATGTGTCCCTAATACCGGAATATCAAATTTTTGCCCCGCCAATACATTTGATGTTCCTATACAGCCTCCTATAACTGCCGCTTTTGCTCCATATAAACCTGCATCAGGTGCTTGAGCTCTTCTAAGTCCGAATTCCATAACACTATCGCCCATAGCACTGTAACATATCCTTGAAGCCTTTGTAGCTATCAATGTCTGAAAATTTATTATACATAATATTGTCGTTTCTACAAGTTGAGCTTGCATGGCTTTAGCTTTTACTCTTATTATAGGTTCATTCGGAAACATTATAGTTCCTTCTTCAACCGCATATATCTCTCCATCAAATTTAAAATCTCTAAGATATTCCAAAAACTTTTCATCAAATGTATTTAAACTTTTTAAATACTGTATATCTTCTTCTTCAAATTTCAGATTTTCAATGTAATCTATAACCTCATTGATACCGCATACTATTGTATATCCTCCGTCATTCGGATTTTTCCTATAAAACATATCAAAGATCATTATTTCATCTTTTTTATCGCTTTTAAGATAACCGTTCATCATGGTAAGCTGATAAAAATCTGTTAACATTGTTAAATTGACCATTTTTTCCTCCAAAGTTTCAATTTTTATGCATAATTACTTTTCAAAAATATGTAAACACTTATTCAATATATTTTAAAATACATTCAGATTTTATCACATTATATTTATTTTTTCAATATATACAAGTTTATTGGCATTTACACACTGCTTTGATATGTATTTGTCAAAAATACAGTTGTATTTCATAAACAAACAAAATTGTATACAAACCAAAAAGAATATGATATAATATGCAGATATTTTATTTTTTCGGTGCTTAAAACCTTGTAATATTAATCGGATTTATTTTTTATTTTATTTTTATAATGCTGATCTTCAAAAAAATAATATATAAATATCATAAATATAATAATTTTATTTATAATCATTTTATAATATTTATTGTTTAATGAGGTAACAGTATATACATTAAATTGCAATTTTTAAGCTCTGAGGATTTTTATAGGAGGTTTTATGAAAGAATTATTGAAAAAATGGAACAGTATAAGTCTTGTAAAAAGAATAATCGTAGGACTTATAATTGGAACCGTACTGGCATTTATTCGCCCGAATATCACTAACGAATCTCTCGGAAATTTTGTAGACATAGTGAGTATATTCGGAAGCCTATTTGTAGGAGCACTTAAGGCTATAGCTCCGGTACTTGTATTCTTCTTGGTTATGGAGGCTCTTTGTAAACATAAAGAAGGTCAAAAAACCAATATGAAAAGAGTCATAGCATTATATCTTGTAGGTACTTTCTTGGCAGCTCTATGTGGTGTAATAATAAGCTTTTTATTCCCGCTTGAACTCATATTGCCACAAGCAGTCACTGATGCACCGTCTGCTCCTGAAGGATTGGATCAAGTGCTTAAAACACTACTTTTAAACCTTGTTGACAATCCTGTTCACGCTCTTATAACACCTAACTATATGGGTATATTATTTTGGGCTGTTCTTATAGGTCTTGCCCTTAGAGGAGCAAAAGAAGAAACAAAAAATGTTATAAGCAATTTTTCAGAAGCTATATCATCAGTTGTTCGCCATGTTATAAGTTTCGCTCCATTCGGTATAATGGGACTTATATATGATTCAATAGTTACAAGCGGTTCAGACATATTCAAAAACTATTTTATGTTACTCGTTGTTTTGCTTGGAACTATGTTGTTTGTAGCTTTTGTCGTAAATCCTATAATGGTGTTTACTCAAATTAAAACAAATCCTTATCCGCTTGTACTGACTTGTATAAAAAAGAGCGGTATAACAGCATTTTTTACAAGAAGCTCTGCTGCAAACATTCCGGTAAATATGAAGTTATCTCAAGATTTACAACTTAATGAAGATACTTATTCAGTATCCATTCCTTTGGGAGCTACAATAAATATGGCTGGGGCAGCAATAACTATTTCCGTTATGGCTCTTGCTGCTGTAAATACCCTTGGAATACAAGTGGATTTTGCAACTGCATTGATACTGAGCGTCTTATCAGCTCTTGCTGCTTGTGGTGCATCAGGCGTTGCCGGAGGCTCATTACTTTTAATTCCTCTTGCGTGCAGCTTGTTCGGTATATCCAATGATATTGCTATGCAAGTTGTCGGAGTAGGTTTTATAATAGGTGTATTACAAGATTCAACAGAAACTGCACTTAATTCATCAACAGATGTACTCTTCACTGCCACTGCAGATTATGCTCAAAGAATAGCAGATGGCGAAAAAATAGATTTCAAAAAAATATTATCAAACATATAATATTAGATTAAACGAAAAGCTCTTGTGACGTATATTGCTTATTCAATACATCATAAGAGCTTTTTTCATTGAATACTATATTCCATAAAATATACCAATATCATTTTATATAACAGCTATAGAAACATTTTTTATATCGCTAAAGATATATAATAAAATAAACTATAGACTCAATAGACATAAGGTTTAAATTAGATTTTGCTATAAAATCTAAAAATATTTTTTGTATGCTATATATTTACAATAAAACAATTTTTTACAAAATCAGTTATTATTATTTATGTTAATATTTACATAAAATTATAAGCATAATAAAAAATATTATAATTATTATGTATTTTTATATTTGATTTTTAAATTAAATTTAGTATAATATAATCAAATTTATATACTAAATATTTTTTACTATATTTTTAGTTGAATTTTATCACATGATTTATTCGTTTTATAGCTGACTTTAATGTCTATTTTATAAAATTCAATTATACTATTCTCCTTTATTATCAAGACATTTCAATATATTTTGTATTTTTGTTCTATTAGATAATAAAGTATTTATTTGATATATTAACACCTTTAGTAAACTGTGTTACAAAATATATTTACTGGGTAATATATACTAAAATATATCGAAACTATAAATTATTTTGTCGATATTATTATGAATAATATTTTAAAAATATTCAGTAGGAAAGGTAGTCATATGAAGAAACTTTATGCTTACAACAAATTCAAAAGACGTATATCACTATCACTTGCACTGATACTTGCAGGCGTTGGTCCATGCGCACTATCAGGAGTTAATAATGTCCCAAGCTATTTTGGTGGAGAGTATATAAAACAACTTTCTCATATCGCATATGCTCAAACTACAACAGAAATTACACTAAAAGCTGAGCATTTCGATGGAACAAGCGAAATAGCAGGTTTTTCCCCTCTTGGAGAACAAGAATTTAAAAAAGCGGTAGATTCAGATGCATCAGAAATAAAAATAATAATGGATACAGACGCAACAAGTATAGCAAAAGATGCATTTAAAGAAAAATTTACCAATGAAGTTACAAATGGAAAGCCAATATCTATAAAATTCCCTTCATCCCTTGAATCCATAGGAGAACATGCATTTTCAAACAATAAATCACTTGTTGAAATATTGGATTTAAAAGACATGACTAATTTGAAAACTATATATGATGAGGCATTTTATGATTCCGGTCTTAGAGGCGAGTTAATATTACCTGAAAATATAGTCTCTATATGGTTTAGTGCTTTCAGAAAAAATAATTTAACCTATGTAAGCCTACCTGATAATATAGTAGAATTATTTGCAGGAGTATTTGCCGATAATCAAATATCAGATATTCATCTCGGTAAATTGACAAATATTCGTGGTCTTTTATGGGGAAAATACGGAAAAGGCGGTGAACATCTACATCCTGAAGCAGGTGTATTATCATATGACTTATTCAGAAATAATAATTTAACTGAACTTAGAATAGAAGGTACTGGAATAAAAAGAACAGGATCATATACATTCCGCAATAATAATTTAAATAAAGTTGTTCTACAAGATGATATAACTATGTTAAATTATGGAGTTTTTCAAGACAACCCCAACTTAACAACAATAAGAATTGCTGGAAAAGAAGATGCTACACATAATCAAATAGCGGCAAATCATATAAACGGATATGCTTTTAAAGGAACTAAGCTTACCGGAAAATTGGAGTTTACTTCTGCTAATATTGAAGTGAATTCTTCACGTGCGTTTGAAGACAACCCTATAACAGAAATTATATTTCCAAACGGATGGGTAACAACAGGACCATACTCTTTCAGAAAAGTCCCTCTCGAAAATGTAAACCTTCCTACACCAAACATAGTGGAAAACGGAGTATACGCTGATACAGACACACTAAAAAATGTTAATTTTGACAAATACACAAAAGATATTATTCCGGCTCAGATGTTTAGAGGAGGAAAATTAAGAAGTCTTGAAATACCGAGTTCAATAAATAAATTTGATACTAAAAACCATTATGTTCTTAATCCAAATCATTCTCTTTCTTCATTTGCCGATAATATAGGCTGGATTGATGGTGATAATAGGGTAGCATTATATAGAAAGAATAATGGCTTTGACAACACTCTTAAAAGTGGAGATTATGTAATTGATAATAGCTTGTCTGATGGAGCAGACTATGTATTCAATCCTATACTTGTAAAGTTTAAGCTAATAGACCAAAACGGAAACAATGTCGCAGAATCATCACTACCTAATAGTATAAAGATGAGCAGAACAAGAACAACAAACGGTACTCCCGACACTCAAGAGCTGTCTGATATAAAATTGGTAGACTATACAAGTTTCAAGTTAGGCGATACAATAACATTTGAAATGCCTGATTCACTTGAAGGATATAAACTTGTAGAAGATGCAAACTTATCAAACAGTCAACTTACAAAAATATCCGATAAAAAATACAGTTTCACACTTGATCCTACTAATGAAAATATAACGCAGGAAGAAAGATATATAGACGAAAACGGAAATGATTTAGGCTATAATATAGGCTATAAAAAATCAAATATTAATTTAAAATATGAAGCACTCCCTGTAACACTTAACTTTGTATTTGAGAAAGAACTCTCTGATGGTTCAAAACAAAATCTACAATTATCAGATATACCTCAAGTAAGATACACATCTAAAAATAAAGCAGCAACAACTAACTTAACAAGCTCAAGCATAAATGACTTGCTTTATGGAGATACTGTAGACATAGAATTATCAAACAACGGAGCACTAACACCGCTAATTGATACGCATAAAATAAATTTAAGTGGTACTGATGTGGAAAAAATAGATGGAGAGGATAGATATCAAGCTACAGTTACATTGAGATATAAAGATACCCCTAATAACAGTAGTGGTAATGATAACAATAATAACCAGAATGAAAACACACCACAACCTCAACCACAACCAAACCCACAACCGAATCCTAACACTGATAACAGTAACAACAATACAAATACTAACCAGCAAAGTGGAGGCGGAAGTACAGATGACGATGTAAATTCTAATACTATACCTCCTGTTAATCCACCTACAAATGTGCCATATACCCCTAATAATATAATAAATGCCGACATCATACCAAATGTCACAAATCCTGTATTTAATATAATAAGTCCTGAAGATACACCTTTAGGCAACGCTATTATAGATGCAGATAAAGGCACATATACATTTATAGATGAAGATACAACTCCTTTAGGTTCTGCCAAAATAAACCCTGATAATTCTCTTGAAATAGTAGAGGTATATGAAGATAATACTCCTTTATCACTTCCTAAGACAGGTCAAGAGAACAATCTCTTTATGCAGTTTTTTGGAGCATTTTTAACTATATTGGGATTAGGATTTTTATTTAACAAGAAAAAAAATAAATAGTTACTAAAATTTATTTAACTCCCCCCATTTAAAATTTTTTGGGGGGAATAAAATATAAATAATACTGTTAAAAGAATAGTAAAATAGGGTAAAAAAATATTATTAAATGAATTTAAGCAGAAATATTTCACACAAAACATTATATGACATTATGAACGAGACCTGTATAAAGTAGAATTGATATTGATGTAATTATTATGAAGAGGTGTTTTAATATGGAAAACGATGGTAACACAAAAATAATAGACAACTCAGCAAAAAAACATGATAGTAACGTAAATAAAAAAACTAAATTTAACATAGCTACAAAGCTCATAATGGTTTTTTCATTAGGTATGATAGTCGTTATGTGTATATGTGGAATATTTTTATACGTTTCACAAGTACGCTCAAGTAAGGAATCATTAGCTGCAAATACCGTTCAAGTACAAAATGAGATAAATCACTCAATAAAAAACTATATAGACAAATACATTTCTGCAGTAACACTAACTGCCAACAATACTATATTTGCAGAGCCGAATTCAAACGAAGACGCTATATATGAGCATCTTGAATTATTCGCTAAAAATTTTGACGGAATATTATCATATTATTTCGGAAGAGCCGACGGAAAAACATTCAAAATGATGGATAAAAGCACACCTGAAGGATATGATCCTCGCAAAAGGCCTTGGTATATCGAAGCCCAAAATGCTGATAAATTAGTTATAAGCGATCCATATGTTGACGCTTTTACAGAAAAACTTGTAATAACTTTATCAATGCCTGTAAAAAACAGTAAAAACGCTTTATCCGGTGTAATGGCTGCCGATATAACTATAGATACCATAATGGAAGAAGTGGAAAACGCAAAAATAGGTGCAAGCGGTCTTGTTTATCTTATAGATTCAAATAACAACTTGATATTATCTCAAGAAAATAAGGCTCTTACAGAAGAACTTAACAATGAACAGGTAAAAGCCATAGTTTCAAAAGGACAGGCAAATTTTGAAAAGTATAAATACAATTCAGAAAATAAATATATGACTATTATGCCTATCAGCGGAACAAATTGGAAAATTCTAAGCATAGTGCCTGAATACGAATTTATGCAAAACTTAAATAGACTTTTGACGAGAATAGTAATAATTACTATACTTACAATCATAATTTTCTCAATATTTGTATACATTCTTAACAAAAAAATAATAGTAAACCCTATAAATAAAATAATAAGCTCTTTCAGCACAGACAAATCAGGAAAAATAAGTCTAAATGAAATAAATTTAAAACAAAATGACGAATTAAAAATCTTGTCAGAAGAGCTAAACACATTTGCAGCTCAAATAAAGCAGATGGTAAAAAATATAGCTGTGACTTCGGATAATGTTGCACAAACTTCTATAACATTGCAGGAAAATATGGACGAAAGTTCAAACCTTACAAGAGAAACCGCTCATACCATCGAAGAATTGGCTGACAGAGTTTTATCTCAAGCACACGAAAACGAATCAGGACTTTTAAAAATAATAGATTTCGGTGAATCTATACAAAAAAATACAAATCTTGCCGACGCTGTATCAACATCCACAAACGAAGTAAAAGAAGCTGTAAACAGCGGTATGGAAATAATAGACGTACTTTCCAGATCATCTGCAGATTCTCAAGTTGCAATAAAGGAAATATTCGAAATAGTAAAATCTACAGAAGAAAAATCTAAAGAGATCAACACTGCAAACGAAGTTATAAAATCTATTTCAGACCAAACCAACTTACTTGCACTTAATGCCTCAATAGAAGCTGCAAGAGCCGGAGATGCCGGCAAAGGCTTTGCTGTAGTCGCAGAAGAAGTAAGAAAGCTTGCAGAAGAATCATCAAAATCTACAGAAAGCATAAACTCCATAGTAGACGAACTTGTAAAAAATGCAAGTTATGCCGTAAGTAAAATGGAGTCAGTAGCAAAAATCGTAGATAATCAACAAAAAATAGTTGATGAAATGCAAAAGAAATACGAATATATAGGCGAATCTGTCAAAAAAACTGATACAGTCGTTCGTGACGTTGAAACTTCAACTGCAACAATGAATAAATCAAAAGATGATATAATAAATATATTTGAAGCTTTAGCCGGTATAGCAGAGGAAAATGCATCCGACTCACAACAAATATCATCAAGCACACAGTTGCAAAGCGAAAAAATACATGAATTGAGAAATGTTACAAACAAATTATCTGAAATGGCTAACTCTTTAAAAGATGAAATAGATAAGTTTACTATATAAACTACCTAACCCCCAGTTAAATGGGGGTTTAATTTTATCCAAATACAGCTTTGATTTCTATATTATACTAATACTGATACTAATAACCAAATAAATAGTAGAGATACCTCGTTTCCTATGGGTAACACTTTTTACAATATCTTTAGTTAATAAATTTATGGTGTCACACAATCTATATATTACATTCTTCAATATTTATATTGGTTTTTAGTATAAATACTATTTTACATACCGCTTTCATTTATATATTATACTAATACTGAAATAATATAGAATAACCGGAAATAATAATAATTAATTTTTAAAATAAAGAATTTATATTAATGTTGTATAATTATATTATTTATACATAGTTTTATTAGATAGTAGTATAATATTTTCAAATGCTTTTACAAATAAAGTATATTTGCATTATTCTAAAATATATCTATGTTTAATTGTGATAATAATATTATCATATCTATTTGGGTTAATAGTTCCATTAGCTTTCAATATAAAATATGCTCATTTACTATTTATTTTGCAATATATAAATGTTATAATAAATCTATTAAGAATTGTTATATTATTATTCTAAAGGAGAAAAAATATGGCTACAGAAAATAAAAAAATTGCTATTCAAGATACTTATGGAGAAAGATTTCAACATTGTTGGGGTTGTGGCCCTAAAAATGAAGCCGGATTACACTTGAAATCTTATCCAAATGAAGATGGTAATAAATGTATTTGTAAGTTTAATCCAGATGGCAAGTATACAGGTGGAGTTCCAAACAATATTTTTGGAGGTATGATTGCCGTTATTTTTGATTGTCATGGTACTGCTTCAGCAGCGTGGTTTGCTCATAACAACAAAGGACTTGAACTTACAGAGGATACTGTTATAGGAAGATTTATTACTGCCAGATTGGAAATAGATTTCAAAAAACCTCTACCTGTAAACGAGGAAGTGACTGTTACATCTACAGTTGAAGAAATAGGTGAAAGAAAAGTTATAGTTAATATGGAAATGGAAGCTGCCGGAGAGCTTCGTGCAAAAGCAAGAATAGTAGCTGTAGGTGTAAAGGACAATATGTAAAACTATATAGTTAAAATTATAAATATAATTACAGCTCACACAAATAATCACTTGATTAATGGATAAGTTGTTTATTTTAAATATACTTAATTTTACTTAGCCAATAAATTTCTTAAAAACAAAAATATCCGTTATTCTATTAACTTTTAGTATCATATTGAATATAAACAAAAAAGCATCATCTTAACAATATAATTTATTAAAATGATGCTTTTTTTATTTATACTGAACACTATTACAAAATATAAAATTTCTAACTTTTATATAATTGCTTATTTTGAAAAAGTATAACATTCTAAGATTATGATTATATTTTCAATTAGCATTTAGCATTATTCATTAATCATTGAAACATCCCACTGCTTTTCCGATTTTGCAATCATAAGATTAGCTACCAAATCACCGGTTACATTCAATGAAGTAAATGCCATATCAAGTAATCTGTAAAATGCTGCTATTGGTCCCATCAAATCAAACGGTAATCCAAGAATTGACAAGAAACTTGCTCCAAGTATTATTCCACCGCCCGGTATTCCGGGAGCAGCCATATTTATGAGAGTAGCAACAAAAATAAGAGTAACTATCTCTTTAAATGAAAGATTTATACCGTAAAAATCTGAAACAAATACTGCCAAGCAAGAAAATGAGCAAGCACCACCGCACATATTTATTGTACAGCCAAGAGGTAAAGTAAATTTTGTAATTCCTTCCGGCGCTTTGTAATCTTCCATACTCACTTTTATAGATGTTGGAAGAGTCGCAGCAGATGAAGTTGTGGACAGTGTTACAAGCCACACCTTATACATAGATTTTGTAAGCTTCACTATTCCCATTTTCGTATATAAAAATAACGGTAGACACATAGCAAATATATAAGTAAGTATGCACGCTATATAACAAGTTATTATATATTTGCCCAATGCAGAAAATATTCCAAGACCGTACTTTGATACAGAAAATGCCATTAATGACATTACTCCTATAGGAGATAGTTCCATAACAAATTCCAACAGTTTAAAAAATATTGTACTGAGTGAATTTATAAAATCAAGTACAGGTTTTCCTTTTTCCCCTGACATAACTATAGCTGATGAGAATAAAATAGTAAATATTATAACAGGAAGAATTTTTCCTTCAGCCATTGCCATTATAGGGTTATCCGGAAATATATTTATAAAAAAATCTGATATGGATGGGTTTGTTATCTCCTGTTCAAAAACAGGCGGGTTTGCAAATACGACATCTTTGCCCGGTCTTATAGCATAAGCTACTATAAGAGAAACTATACAAGAAAACACAAACATAACAACATATAGTCCTACTGTCTTAAAACCTATCCTCTTCAAATCTTCGGTACTTTCTATATTGCATATTCCACCTGCTACAGCAACAAATATTATAGGTACTATCATCATCTTTATGAGTTTTAAATAGACATCGCCCACTACCTTTGTCGCAATGGAAAACTCCGGCAATATTATTCCGATAAAAATTCCAAGTATAAAACCTATAGCTATTCTTATGAACAGATTTTTCTTTTTCATTATAGTTTCAAGCATTTGTATCACTCCTTTTTAAAGATTTTTAAATTCGTTATATATTCCCAATAAATTAAAATACAACAGATTGTCTTCTAATTTATATAATAAATTTTTCAAACTTTCTACATCTATTCCATTTATATTTACATCTACAAAAAAACCGTATTCAAAAGAATTTTTCTTTGTAGAACGAGAATGCAAGGATAACAAATTATAATTTTGCTTTGAAAATATCTCCAAAATTTTTGACAATGCTCCTATTTCATGCTTAGTTTCAAAATAACAGGATAATTTTTCAGAATTTTGGGCAGTATCTGTAAAATAATATGACTTATCTAAAACTTTTTTAAATATGAGAAATCTCGTCTTATTTCCGCTCATATCTTGAATAGAGGTAGAAAGTATGTTCATATTATGAGTTTTTCCTGCTAAGCTACTTGCTATCGCTCCATTTTCTTTATTGTTAAGCTCTTTTATATACACAACCGACTTTGCCGTATCCTCATAGGAAACAGGAGTTATATGAGGATGTTTTTTAAAAAATTCAAGACATTGGCTAAGCGCTTCAGGGTGAGAATATACGAACTTTAAATCATCAACAGTCGTATTTGGCAAAGCTATAAGATTATGATTTACCTCTACTATTGTTTCACCTATAGCGAACAAATCTTTTTCATATTTTAATATATCAAGCGTTCTATAAATTTGACCTGTAGTAGAATTTTCAACAGGAAAAACGCCATAATCAATTTTACCTCTTTGCAAATCATCTGCCATGGTTTTAAAATCGTCATACCCTATAAAATCATTGTTTTCACCAAAATAATTTAATGAGGCTATAGAGCTATAAGCCCCATAAACACCTTGATATCCTATTTTTTGCATCATATCCCCCCTTTTCTTTTTCTTGATTTTTCCAAAAAATCAAAAACAGCTTTATAATCATCATCCTTCAATGAATCTAACAGAAAATCAATGTTTTTCCTAAACTCCTTTACTTCTTCCAACAGAAATTTCTTATTCAGAAAAAATGTTTCACTCCACAGATAAGGGTTTAAATTTGAAATTCTTGTCAAATCCTTGAAACTTCCTCCAGCAAAATTATCAAGAGAGCTTTCAAATGCCGGACAATTCGTTACACAAACAGATATAAAGTGCATCATATGCGAAGCATAAGCTATTTTTTTATCATGAACATCTTTATCTATATCGGATGTTGTTTTAAAACCTATTGCAAGAGCGAGCGATTTCATAAATTCAAGATTTTCTTGTTTATTTTTTGTCTGAGGTACAAATATGTAGTTTTTATCCTTGAATATATTTATATCGGCATTGTCAAAACCGCTATATTGATTGCCCGCCATAGGATGACCGGCTATATAATCCAAATCATCTCTCAAAAAACACTGTATCTCATCAATTACAAAAGACTTCACACCACACACGTCCGTAACTATACAGCCTGATTTTAAAAATTTTTGATTTTCTTTCAAAAAATCGATCGCAATTTTAGGATATACCGCTAATATAAGCACATCTGTATCATGTAATATATCTTTCTTAGGCTTTTGAGTGTCTATGCCAAAGTTTACAGCTTTTTTGAGCGTATCTTTATCTATATCTATTCCATATATTTTTACGGGATTTATCTTTTCCTTTATGGCAAGTGCATACGAACCGCCTTCCATTCCAAGCCCGACTACAGTATATTTCTTATCCTGCAAATTCATAAACAACCCTCCTTAAAAAAGCTTTATATCATCGTCCAATCGTTAACCTTAAAATTTGTAATTGACCTATTATACACAAAAACCTAACAAAGCACAATAGAAAAAGCGCTAAAGTATGATGCATTTACATTGTTTTTTCATATATTGCAAAAAATAATTTATTATTATCTTTTTTAATCAATTTTTATAAATCCATTTATAGTTTTAATTATTTTTACGATATTATTAATACTGATAATAGCTAATTTATATAAGAAGCTCATAAATAATATTATATTTTATTAAATTTATAAAACGTTATTTTCCAATAGGTTTATTAAATTTTAGTATTAAATATGAAAGAAGTTGATATTAATGATAAATATAGCAATTTGTGATGATGATATAAAAGCAATCAAAGAAATAGAAAATATATTATCAGAATATGCTACTCTAATAAATATAAAAATCTTGATACATTTTTTTTTGAACGGAAAAGACTTGATAAGTTTCTTAGAAAATAATTACATAGATCTACTTTATTTAGATATACAAATGAAAAATCTTACCGGAATAGAAGTTGGAAAAAAAATAAGACAAGAATTATACAACGACGAAATACAAATAGTATATATATCGGCTATAAAAGATTATGCAATGGATCTTTTCCAAGTAAGACCGAATAACTTTCTTATAAAACCTTTTTCAAAAGAAGAAGTTGAAGAAACATTATCTACAGCAATAAGGCTTATAAATGATAAAGAAAAAACATTCACATTCAATATCAAAGGAACAGAAATAAAGAAAAGAATTTCTGAAATTATATATTTTGAATCTATGCGACATAAAATGAAAGTAGTCACTAAAGATAAGGATTTTGAATTTTATTCTTCCATCTTTGACGTATATTATGAACTTGCAGATTATGGTTTTGCTTTGTGCCACGCCTCTTATATTGTAAATATAGAGCACATAGAAGAATATAACAAAGACAAAATAAAAATGTCTAACGGTTGCTTCATAAAAATAAGCAGAAGTAAAAGAAACGAGTTTATGGAGCAAATTGCAAAATTTGATATGAATAGAGGTTAAAAATTTGAAAAATTTTAATGTACTTCATTATGTTACCAATATAATTTATATATATACAATCTATTTGCTTATGACTACATTTCAAAGAAAAGAATCTACATATCCTAAGAACATACAAAATCTTAGTTATGCCCTATTCTATATAATAGTGACAACTGTATTCTCATTTATAAATATCCCCGTTATAACATTATTTGCAAATTTAATATGTCTTTTCATGCTGTCATTTTTATACAGCAGTCATATATTAAATAATTTGCAAATATCTATCGTTATATATACTATTTTGGCAACTGAAGAATTAATTATATCTACTATAGCAAATATTAAGACTCTTCTAATTTTTAAAAGTGAAAAACACCTTAATATATCAATTATATTTTTAGGCAATATACTATTCTTGTTATCAGCAATTTTAATAAAATATTTTTTCAATTACAAAAATAATAAAAAAACTACCACGATGCTGCCAATTTTTAACCTTGCGATATCATTCCTCACAATCATCATAACATTTATATTAGCTTCAAACTCAAGCATAAATTCTGAAGCGTTTACTTTTGTATCAGTATCTCTTATATTTATCAATTTATTTTCTATGTGGGGATATGAGCAAATAACAACCACATTAAACGAGCAATTTAAAATAGAATCACTTAAAGAAAAAACAAAGTCTTATGAAAAAGATATACAATTTATGGATGAACAAATAACAAATTTAAGAAAATATAAACATGATGGAAAAAATCATTTACTGGTATTGATGGGATTGATGAAAGGAAAAGAAAGCAAAGACGCACTAAAATATATAGAAAATCTATTAGATATTTATTCAACCGAAGATATGTTTATAAAAACAGAAAATAAAGTGATAAACAGCTTATTAAATTATAAAATTAAAAAGATGAAAGATAATAAAATCAAGCTAACTACAGAAATTAAAATAAACAAAAATCTCCCTGTCAGAGATTATGATATGTCAATAATACTTGGAAATTTAATAGATAATGCTATGGATGCCCAAATGAAAATAAATGAAGAAAATAGAAAAATAAATATAAAAATAGTCGATGAAAAAAATAAATTTACTATCACAATCAACAACACATTCAACGGCGAAATAAAAGAAAAAAACGGTATTCTTATATCAAAAAAAGAAGACAGTTCATCTCATGGGCTCGGTCTTAATAGCGTAAAAGAATGTGTTGAAAAATATGACGGAATATTTAAAATTAATTATAACGATAAAAAGTTCACATCATATGTTATGTTTATTAAAGACAAAAATTAAGCTAATACCAAAGCCTGTTAAAAAAATACAAACACCCCTAATCAAACACGTTCAATTTAACATTTTTATTATATGCCTATTTTAGGTATCAATATAAAAATATAAAGCAGTCAATTTACCTAAAACATAAATAGGCTGTTTTTTTATACCAATTATGTCAAAAAATTGGTTAGTTGTGTCAATCCTATTGATTTTCAAAAAATTATGTCAGATAATTATTTCAGTAAGGAAAATAACTTATTAGTTATAAATTATTCGTTAGTTATAAATCATTTTAGGAGTTAATTTATGCTGATTTCAAATGGAATGTTCTATTTCAATCATATGTTCAATAATAAGAATTATTACAGTGCCAAAATCAAAAATTCAACTTATTCAGATGCTATAAACGAATATTACAAAACCTATGGTGCTGATGAATCTGAAAGAGAAATTATTATTGCAGATGATATAAAAAATAAAAAATTTACAGAAAAAGTTAATCAAATAATACCTGATTTGCATAAAGCTATAAAAAAAGGTGATTTAAAGGCCGCAGCCAAATTAGGATTAGAATATTATAATTTAGTAAAAAACTGTTTTCAAGGTTTGGCTAAACCTGACGGCGATTGGCTTACATTTGTTTCAAGAGGTGCTATATTTTATAAAGGTCAAAGTCTTGAACAATGGGAAGAACAATTACCTGTGAAAACTGACTCTTACACAGGTATATCATATTTTGAGCTTGACGGATACAACATACCTACAAAAGAATATCGAGGCGAAGGATATGACAAAAAAATTGCACAATTAGCCGATGAAAGAAATA
>NZ_JH815225.1:1779170-1780348 GCF_000238095.2 Peptoanaerobacter stomatis | reverse complement strand
AGAATACTTGATTTTATAGTAAATCACCAGCAAAATAACAAGAATACACCTCTTACAGAAAAGATGATTGAAAATGAATTGAAAAAATACTTGGAATTTGAAAACAGATTGAGTTCGACTAAAAATATAGATGAAAAGAAAAAATTATTGGATGATGAGCTTTTTAAAATCATAGACAAATCCATAGAAAGAGAAAAAGAGTTTCAAAAAAGATTTCATATATACAAAGAGAGAAAAGAACTCTTCGACAAGGCAAGGATAAAAGACGAATTGGAGAGGTTGTTGGAAAAAGTGTAGATAATATACATTTATATAATTTGATTGTATGTTAAAATTTTTAAGGATTATAGTCCAATGTATATTTGACATATATGATAGTATATTTATATATACCCAAAAATCATAAAAGTGCTGTTTATGATCCAACAACTATCGACATAATTCTAAATGCAAGAGCGGAACACAAGTTACTAATTATCCCGGTGGCAATGATTTTGATTCAGGTAGTGAGCTTTATAAATTAACTTTTTACAATTTACACAAAGATGTAGATTACTCAATAACTTTTAGAGGATCTGCAAAAAATTCAATGTTACCTCATATTTTTGAATCAAAAGTAATTCTTTATTATTAAAGGAGAAATGTTTTATGTTTATTCCCAAAAGTCTATTTTCTATTAATGATGCTTCTGACAGAGCTTCATATTCAAATAGAAGTAAAACAAGTTATTCAGATATGATTTCTAAGATATATACATCCAGAAAAGAAAAAGATTATAGTCATATAGTTGGAGGAAATCCTGAAACAGCAAATAAACAATTTGCAGAAGACATGCAAAGAATAATACCGTCTTTATATGAAGCTGTACAAAAAGGTGATTTAAAGACCGCGGCCAAATTGGGATTAGAATATTATAACATACAAAAAAAGCAATCTATTTATTATGGTTTAGCTAAACCAAGTGGAAATTGGCTTACATTTGTTTCAAGAAGTGTAATGTTTTATAAAGGACAAAGCCTTGAACAATGGGAAGAACAATTACCTGTAAAAACCGACTCTTACACAGGTATAACATATTTTGAACTTGACGGATACAACATACCTACAAAAGAATATCGAGGCGAAGGATATGACAAAAAAATTGCACAATTAGCCGATGAAAGAAATACGAGTTTTTC
>NZ_JH815225.1:1598418-1778690 GCF_000238095.2 Peptoanaerobacter stomatis | reverse complement strand
AGAATACTTGATTTTATAGTAAATCACCAGCAAAATAACAAGAATACACCTCTTACAGAAAAGATGATTGAAAATGAATTGAAAAAATACTTGGAGTTTGAAAACAGATTGAACTTAGCTAAAGACATAGATGAAAAGAAAAAATTATTGGATGATGAAATTTTCAAAATCATAGACAAGTCAATAGAAAGTGAAAAAGAGTTTCAAAAAAGATTTCATATATACAAAGAGAGAAAAGAACTCTTTGACAAAGCAAGGATAAAAGACGAATTGGACAGGTTGTTGGAAAAAATGTAGTATAAAAAATACCATATAATCTTATTATCAAGATTTTATGGTATTTTTCATTTTATTTATTTTCTTTTGATTTAACTTTTATGCCTTCTTTGAGCTGTGCATTGTTGGCTTCGACTATAATTATATCATCTTGCGATAATCCCGATATCACTTCGTATTCATAGTCTGATTCATGTCCTGTTTCTATTTTTGCTTTTGCCAATTTGTCGTCTTGCACCTTCCACACATATTTGTCATTTTCATACTCAAATACCGCTGATTTCGGTACTATAAGTACATTATCCAATCGCAAGGTTTCAAATATTATATCTATGTCAGAACCTACAATTATATTTTTGACATCATCAAGTTTTATTTTTATTTCTACTCTTTGTTCTTCCAAGCCTAAGGATGACATTTTTGTCTTGGCATATTTGCCGATTTCTATTATTAATCCGGATTTTTTTACTGTGTCTTCTCCTATTTTTTGAAGTATTTCAACTTTTTGATTTTCTTTGAGTGCCAATGCGTCAGATGACAAGACATCGCATACTGCTATTATATCATCTGAGGCGGATATTTCCATTATAGGCATTGTTGCATTTGCAAAGCCTCCATTTTTTGCAGATACACTTGTAACTATACCGCTTAACGGTGCATATACTTTACTTTGATCAATTTTATCATCTATATCTGATATTTGCACTGATAACGCAGTTTTTTGTGCCGAATAAAACTCTTTGCTTCCACTTTTTTCTTGTGATTGGTCTATCAATACTGTTTTTTCGTTTTGTTTTAATGCAAGGGCTTTTTTTGCGTCTTCATAGGATCTATTTATTTTTTCATAATCTGATTTAGGTATTGCTCCGCTTTTATATAACTCCAGATATTTGTCGTTATCTTGTGATAATTCATCGACCTGTTTTTGTGCCAGTTGTATCGCTATATCGAGTGATTGAAGTTGTGAATCATATAGTGTCGGTATGGACATTTCTTCTTGACCTGATAAAGCACTGATATTCGCGGAAAGCTCTCTTTTTTTTGTAACAAGGTCGCTCGTATCAAGCGCCAATATCAAATCTCCTTTTTCAACTCTATCTCCGTCTTCTTTTATGAATATTATTTTACTGCTGTATTTCGGTGTTATATAAATTTGTTGATTTGCTTTGATTTTTCCTGTTTCTTTAAAATCGTTTATAAGTGTTTCTTCTGTAAGTGTCTTTGTGGCAAATTCAAGCGGTTTATTTTTTTGTATCACTATATACGCTGTAACAATTAAAATAACAATACAAATTAATATTATTCTGACTTTTTTATTCATTGATACACCTTCTTTCTATTCTCCTGATTTAAGAACTTCCACTATGTCTATGGTATTTACTTTTCTTGATGCAAGTATTTGCGCTGCAATTATTGATACAATCATAAGTATTACAGCAAGTATTATTGCACCTGATTTCATATCAGTAGGCATCGTAAAGCTGTCTGTCGTCAACTCTTTGCTCATAACTATAATAAGTGCTTGCGCTAAAGGTATTCCGAGTATCATACCTATAATGCTTGTTATCCATTGCTCTAAAGATATTATTGATAATACGTCTTTTTCTTTCATTCCGAGCACCATGAGAGTAGACATTTCTCTTTTTCTTTCCATCAATACAACTACAAAAGTGTTGTATACTATTGCAAATGTCATAGCACTTGCAATTATAGCCATAAAATACATAACCGAATACATAGAATTCATACGTTTGTTTAACTGGTTAATGGTTTCTGTCTTTGACTGAACACTTATAACTTTTTCTGAATTTTGATATTTATCTCTTATTGTTTCTATGTCTTCAGGTGATTTTACATCTATCAAAATGCTGTTGCATATTGTATCATAACCCAATTTTTTTGATAGTTGGTCTATGTCCATATAACCGTTCATACCGACACCTTGCTCAACAATTTGAGTAACTTTCAAAAATATTTTATCTTTTTTGTATTTTGCATATGGGCTTTTAATATTTATTTCATCTCCTATATCCGCCCCCAATTTTTCTGCAAGTTTTTCTGACAGCATTATTCCGCCTTGAATCTGTATAGGTCTTTTTTTATCATCTACAATTGTATAAAGCTTGCTGTCTTTTGGCAGTCCTACTATAGCAACATCTTGACTCACACCCTTATGAGTTACGGTAGACGGTATTTCTGCCAGAGCCTGTTTATATATTATGTTTTCAAAAGAATTGAGAGCATTTTCAACTTCTTTTTTTGAACTTATATCTGATAAAAATATTTTTGCATCATACTTTTCCACATATTCATATCTGTCAAATACCATTTCTTTCATTATGGAAAGCATAGTCCATGGCATGATAGATATTGAAAATGCAAGTGCTAAACCTATGATTATGAAAAAACTTCTCTTTCCGTTACGGAATATATTCCTTATAGACATCTTGCCACGAGAATTAAAAATTATATCAAAAAATGGAAGATATTCTAATAAAACTTTTTTGCCTCCTTGTGGAACCTCTTGTCGCATAGCCTCTGACGGAGCAATCTTTACAGCGTTTAAGCTGGAACTTGCTCCTGCAAATATGGAAAATGCACAAGATATGAGTATGCCTATAATAAAATAGTTTAAAAATGACGAGTTGTTCACAAAATCCATATTGAACATTTGTTTATAAAGATCCAACATCAAATCGGCAAAAGTTATGCCCATAAAACTGCCTATAACTGCTCCCAATGTTCCAAGTATCATACAATACAAAGAATAATGAAGCCCTACTTCAAAATCGCTGTAACCGAACGCTTTTAGTATTCCTATCTGTCCACGCTGTTGCTGAATAATCCTTTTTATCATTATGCTCATAACCAAAACGGAAACGCTCAAAAATATAATCGGCATTGTAATCATCATGGCTTTTTGCTCTTCAATTTCACCCTCAATCATAGAATTACTGCTTTGATCTTTCATAGAATACAAGCTTATAAGTCCATAGCTTTGCAATTCTTTTTCTATTTCATTTTTTACATCTTCAAACTCTACACCTTTTTCAAATTCGAATATTATTTCATTAAAATATTTTTTACCTGTTAAATTTTGAAGTGAAATTATATCTATAAATGCCACTCCAAATTTTTCAGGATTAGGCATAAGCTGAGATATGTCTTTTAGACTGTATATATTTTCAGCTGATGATGAAATTCCGCATACAGTAAGCTCTTTTTTTCTACCTGATGATATAACCTCTATCTTGTCGCCTATTTTATATCCGTTAGCTTTTGCAAACATACTGTCAGGCAAAATCTCATAGTTATTTTGTACAGGCTTTCTGCCTTGTTTTATAATATACTTTCCTATAGAGTCAGTTTGGCTTATAAGTCGTATAGTCTTTGACGTATCCGGTATTTTTACGTCTTGTATAAGCCTAAGCTCCACTTTTTTTACGCCTTTTATCTCCTCCAAAGGATAAATAACTTTTTCATTTACCGAGATAAGTTTTGCATAGGCACTTGGAAAATTTGCTTTTTCGTAAAAATTTTCTTTTGAATATATAAGCGTATCCATAGATATAGCAGCACCGCTGTACATCATTATCCCTATTGCAATAACTATTATTGCCGCAATATTTGCTCCTTTGTGTTCAAGCAAATCTCTGAAAAGCTTTTTATTTATAGTCAACTTTTCACCTTCTCTATTTTTTCTATCTTTCCATCTTTTATATACATAACTCTGTCTGCAAGTTTTGCAATAGATTCGTTATGAGTTATAAGTACCACCGTTTTTTTATAAGTCTTGGCAAAATCTTTCAATATATCCAAAACCATATCGCTCGATTTTGAATCCAATGCCCCTGTAGGCTCGTCACAAAGCAAAATATCAGGATTTTTTGAAAGTGCTCTTGCGATTGCCACCCTTTGTTGTTGCCCTCCTGATAATTCAGCCGGAAAGTGGTCAGCCCTGTCCGACAACCCTACTTTATTGAGCATTTGCCTCGCATCCAAAGGACTGTCCGATATTTCCCTTGCCAAATCTATATTTTCAAGAGCCGTTAAATTGGGCATTAAATTATAAAATTGAAATACAAAACCTACAGCCTCTTTGCGATATTTTGTAAGTTTTTTTCTGCTTGCTCCATGCAATGGCATATCTCTATAATATATTTCTCCAGAAGTTGCAGTATCCATTCCGCCCAATATATTTAAAAATGTACTTTTCCCCGAGCCTGACGGTCCAAGTATTACAAGAAACTCATTGGAATAAATCTCAAAATCTATCCCTGACAATGCGTCTATTTTCGTTTCGCCCATATCATAAGTTTTAAACAAATTATTTCCTCTTATAAGTACGTCCATATCATTACCTCATATTTTATACTAAAAACATTTAAAACTTCATTTAATACTAATATCTGTTTAATAAACGGATATATTTATATACATTATTTATTTTAAATATGCTTAATCTTACTTAGCCAATAAGTTCTTAAAAACAGAAATATCTATTATTATATTAAGTTTTATACTACTATCTAATAAAATTATGGATAAAGAATATAATACAACACCAATATAAATGCTTTATTTTAAAAATTAATTATTATAAATTTTCATTATTCTATAAGATTTAAATATAAGTATTAAATAAATATGCACTGATAAATACAAAATATATTCCATTTAGCATTTTTATTATTTACGGTTCAATTATGTAATATTATATTTTATAACTATATGTAAATACTATTTCAAATACTCAGTTTTATCAACTCTAAATAGACAAATATCAATCCAATCAGACAAAATTTCATACACAATATTGTATAAAAGTAATTATCACTTTTAATTATAGTACATAGTTGGAAAAAATAATATATTTCTGTGAAAAAAATTTATAAATTTTTTTAAAAAAATACCACTGCCGGTTTAAATTACAGTGGTATTTTTCATGTATGATGTTTTTCTTACGTTATCATAGTTTCATTCTTATTTTTTTAAAGATGTTATTCTACTATATTGGCAAATATTGTTGCAAGTTGCTCTCTTGTAAGCATATCATTTGCATTTATTTTATTATCTTCTCCGCTTACTATCCCTTTTTCTGCCAATGCTGATGCGTATCCTATTGCCCAAGATGGTATGGAGCCTAAATCTGTGTATTTTGACAATACTTCTTTTACTCTAGTATTATCTAACGGTTTTATGTCTTTTAATTTTGCTATTACTACGAACAATTCTGCTCTTGTTATTTTACTTTCCGGTCTAAAGTTGCCTTTTTCGTCTTGTGTGAATATTTTGTTTTCTAATACTGTTTGTATCTCCTGACATTATTCCTTTTTGTATTAGTCTTTTTCTAATTTTTTGATTGTTTATTTCGTTTATAATTGTATGATTTTATTGGCTATATCTTCTACAAATCGCTTATCGTGTTCCACAAATATTAGTGTAGGTTTTGCTTCTTTTATAATTTCCTCAATCTGTATTCTCGATATTACATCTATATAATTCAGTGGTTCATCCCAAACAAATAAATGAGCCGATTTTGATAAACTTACAGCAATTAAAACTTTCTTTTTTTGTCCATCGCTATAATTTTTCATATCCATCTCAAATAATTCTCTTACAAAGTCTAATTTTCTAAGAATTGTTTTACACAATGTTTCATCAACATTTTGCTTATGAATATACTCATTCAAACTCCCTGTTAAATTAGATGTATCTTGAGGTATATAAGATATTTTCAAATTATTTGCTAATTTTATTTCACCAATATACTCACGATGTAAGCCTAACAAAATTTTAATCAAGGTCGATTTTCCACTACCATTTCGACCATATATAGCTACTATATCACCTTGTTTTATTTCAAAACTTACAGTATTTAATATCTGCTTTTCTCCATAATATGATGATAAATTATTAACTGCTATTAAACTGCCCTTATGATGATGTAATGAATGTACTAATAGCCTTTCCTTTGTTTCGATATCTTTTAATAGGCTTTGTTTTTTCTCTATTGCCTTATTTTGTCTATTCTCTAAATTCTTTGACTTTTTCATCATTTTGGCTGACTGATGTCCAATATGTCCCTTGTCTGGTTTTACACCAGATACTTTTACACCATTTTTAGTATTTTCAATTTTATCAGACCAAATTTGACTTTGTCTTGCAGCTTCTTTTAACCGTTTAATATCTTTTCTTAATTTCTCATTTTGACTGATTTCAAATTGGTCTTTCATCACTTTATTTTCATACCACGATGTAAAATTACCTGATTGAACATCAATAGAGCTTCTGTTAATAGAAATAACATGATTAATACACCCATCTAAAAAATCTCTATCATGAGATATAAGCAAAAATCCTTTTTTACTTTTCAGATATTCGCTTACAAGTTTTCTTCCATCCATATCTAAATGGTTCGTTGGTTCATCAATAAGTAAAAACCCATCTTCCTTTGTAAATAAAATAGCTAAAAGGACTTTTGTTTGTTCTCCTTTAGAGAGCGTTTCAAACTCTCTGTAAATAAGATTGTCATCTACATTTAGCAAATTAAGTTCTCTAAATAATTTCCACTCTTCCTCTTCTGATATTAGTTCTTTATATAACTCAATCCCTAATTTTGAAGTATCAATTATATTTGGTGGAAATTTAATAAAGTCAACACTTTTTGTAATTTTTCCTTGATAAGTTTCTTGGTTTAAAAGTAGTTTGAATAGAGTTGACTTGCCAATTCCGTTTCTACCTATAAGTCCTGTTTTCCAGTTGGTGTCAAAAGAAAATGATACATTTTCAAATACAGGTTTTACATATCCATAATATGAGAAAGTAAGGTTTTCAATTTTAATTACTGACACAAAAACACCCCCTCACAGGCATATTTTGTCTAATATTATAACATTTTTAAGCCATTTTTTCCACTATCAGATTTCCTTCCCTCATCTGTATCATTTATTTTTTTACCTTTTCTATTTATTTTGTTAGTTCATTTTTAAATCTGCCGATATAGTTAAAATATACTTATATTAACTGAATGGTATATATTGCTATTTTGACACCTCGCTCATGCACTACGATTTTACTGATAAACTCATTGATTGCGGTCTGTCTAATTATTGAATATATTTATATTTTAAATATGCTTATTTTACTTAGCTAATAAATTTTTAAAAACAGAAATATCAATTATTATATTAACTTTATAGTATAAAACTTTTATAAATATAAAAAGGACCGGCATTAACCGATCCTAATTCTCTATAATATTTCTGCTTTTCTTTTTAATAATTCCACTCCTGCTGTACAAGAAGGACAAAAACAATATTTTCCACCTTTTGCTTTTACTTCTTTTGCTTGTTTTGTGAGATTTGCTGCCGTTTCTTCGCCAAAAACCTGTTTACCTCTTTCAGATTGGAAAAATTCAAGCACTTCATCAATGCTCTGAACACTGTCTTCAGTTACTTCTATAAGTTTTTTTGCAGCCTGCTTTTCCATATCTGTACCTATACTGTCCAAATATGCTTGACCTGCATCTTTTAGTCCCTGATAGCAACTATGTGCACTTATCATCTCTTGTACTATTTGTTTTATTTCTTTCATAATCTTTGCTCCCTTTGATGTATTTATATACAGTTAAGCCCAATTTACACTGAAGCTTAATGTAAGCATAGAAAAATATGTGTACATTTAATAAAAATATAACACTATTTATAGACTTCCCGTATAAATTGTCTACAATATCTATGCTCAGCATTAAAAATAAATTATAAAGAATTACTAATTTATACGAAAATTCAATATAGCTATATAAAATATCGTTTCATAAATTTAATAAAATACATCTATATTCACAGACTTCTCATATAAATTATCTATTGGAAATTAGTATAAAAAAGATTATATTCATAATTGTACCGTATATATTTAATCAGTTACATAATATATTTTATTTTTTAAGCGTTGTTTTTACGTTGTCTTTCTTCTGTTATCTTTATTGCTTCCATTGAAGATATTATACATAATTTATATACATCTTCTTCATTGCAACCTCTTGATAAGTCATTTACAGGAGCATTTAATCCTTGAAGTATAGGTCCTATCGCTTCGAAGTTACCTAATCTCTGCACCATTTTGTATCCTATATTTCCTGCTTGTATATCAGGGAATATAAATACATTTGCTTTTCCTGCAACAGGTGAATCTCCTAATTTTTTTGCTGCAACTTCAGGTACAAAAGCGGCATCGAATTGTAATTCTCCGTCTATTACCAATTCAGGATATTTTTCTTTTGCAATTTCAAAGCCATGTCTAACTTTATCTACTAATTCTCCTTTTCCTGAGCCTTTTGTAGAATAACTAAGCATTGCTATCTTAGGATCAAGTCCATAATTTTTTGCTGTTTCCGCTGATTGTTTAGCTATTTCAGCCAAATCTTCTGATGTAGGCTCTATATTTATTGCACAGTCTCCAAAAACATACAACTCTTTGTCTCTTATCAGCAAATATCCTCCGGAAACTTTTGAATACATAGGATTTACTTTTATTATTTGAAGTGCCGGTTTTACAGTGGCTGCAGTAGTATGGATAGCCCCTGATACCAAACCGTCAGCTCTGCCTGTATACACAAGCAATGTTCCAAAATAATTCTCGTCCTTTAAAGTTTCTCTTGCTTCTTCTTCTGTTACCTTTCCTTTTCTTCTCTCCACAAAAGCTTTAACAAGGTCATCTATTTCAGGATATGTCAACGGATCTATAATTTGAACTCTGCTTATGTCAAACCCGTTTTCATCGGCAACTCTCTGAACTTCTTCCGGTTTTCCAAGTACAATCGGCTCCAATAAGTTGTTATTTTTAAGTCTTGACGCTGCTCCGACTATTCTCTTATCAGTTCCTTCAGGCAACACTATTCTGTGTTGATATTTTCTTATAATTCTCTCTGCATCATAAAAAAAAGACATATTGTTGTTCCTCCAAATAAATTCATTAAAAATTTCAAATTTCCAATATATAAAACTTATTTAAACTGTTAAAAAATATATAAAATCAAAATCATTAATTTTTAAAATAATCTTATATAATACTATTTTAATACACAAATAAATCATAGCTATATAATTTTATTTTAAATAAAAATGATTTTACAGTTCATCAATGTAATTTATATGTTCTTTTATTCGCTGAATTTCATGTTCAAGTATCTCTACTCTTAGCTCCAAATTTTCTTTTTCCTTGTCTTTTGACAAAAATTTTTTGACTAAAACGAATAAAAGCATAAACGGTATAAGTATTATCATTATACCGACAAATATATTAGTTATTTGTATAAACATATGTTTGTTATCTCCTGCCGAATGATTTATAAATCACTTCAGCTTATAGTGAAATTTACAGATAATTAAATCTTATACTAAAGGCTAATAGAGTAATGATGTTTATGTTTTTAAAAATCTATTACTTGAGTAAAATCAATTATACACTTATATAAATGTATCCCTCAATCAAAGGAATATTAGTATAAAAATTCAATTATTTAAAAAATAATCTCACTTTAAAATTAATAAATATTCATCTCAAAAAATCAATTTTTAAGTATCTCTTCCATATAATCCGACACTTCTTCAATACCTGTCTTTTTCAAAGAAGATATAGGGAATATCTTTACCTCATCGCCTTTTATATTTAAAAACTTTTTTATAACTGAAAAAGACTTCTGATATTGTCCTCTTGATATTTTATCCGACTTTGTAGCTATTATATCTACAGGTATATTATAGTATTTACAATATTCATACATCTGTCTGTCAGTTTCTTTCGGCTCATGCCTTATATCAAGCAGCAAAAACAAATGCTTCAAATTTTTACTTTCAGAAAAATATAGCTCCATGGTCTTTCCCCAGCTGTCTTTTTCCTCTTTTGACAATTTTGCATATCCATATCCGGGCAAATCTACAATGTAAAAGTTATCATTTATCAAATAAAAATTTATAGTTCTCGTCTTTCCAGGCATTTGTGATACTCTTGCAAGTGTTTTTCTCTTTAATACTGAATTTACAAGCGAAGATTTTCCTACATTAGAGCGTCCTGCAAATGCTATACAAGGCAAATCATCATCAGGATATGATGACGGATTTACTGCACTTATTTTCAGCTTAGATGATTTTATTATCAAAAGTCACCACCTCCAATAAAAAATATGAATTATAGATGTATAAAAATTTTTTAAATCTATTCTATAACAGAGATAGTTTATCACATTTTTACAATATACACCATAGAAATTAAATATTTTTTAAATATTACGCAAAAAAAATAATCAGCTCTTCTAAAAAATATAAGAAAACTGATTATTTTCATAAAAATATATTTTTAATATTAAAGCATTTCATAAAGATTAAAAATCCGAATTATTTTACCATTTTAACAAAATAAATTATTTTAAAACATCAATCATAAAATGCTTTTGAATAGCTTACAAAAAATTTATCGACAGATGTAAAATTTATTGCTTTCATTCCTAAAAATCCCAAATCTATAACTTCTTTTTGCATATCTATATTTGAATTTATGACGCTGTACTGCTCTTTTACCTTTGCCAATCTCTTGCCAAGCGGTAAACTCAATATATACCTTGTAAGACCTGCCTTTTGATTATCTCCGTACAGCTCTTCTATTGCAAATATTGTATACTCCTGTTTAAATGCATTGTTTACAGAATAATAGTTATTTGGAGATATGCTCATAAAAGCATATTTGTGCCCTTTTTGCAAGCATATATATTCACATATACACATAAGTTTTTCTTGCAACGAATTTCCTCTATATTTAGGAAGTGTGCATACGGTATCAATGATAACAGATTTCAAAATATCTGTAGGAGAAAGATGCATAAAAGTCGGCAGAGATTTTTCTCCATGTGCCATATCTACAGATATAACTCCTGCTAATTCCATATTTGAAAAAGCTGCTACAAAAAAACCTCCTCTTTCAAGTATGTCCAAATTTTCTTGCAAAGTATTTCTAAAAAATATTTCTTTATTCAATATATCTTTTTGAACTGCATCAAAAAAAGGTTCCAATTTTGATATATATTCCTTATCCAATATATAGTATTCAAAATTTTCTGAATTTCTAAAGTTAAGTTCAGCAAATTTATGAAAATTATTTTTTATTTCTGATATATCTATCTTCTTCATATTATCACCTTATCATTGACATCAATACTATAAATATTACTGATATTTTATAATAAATACATTTTTTATTTTTAAAAATCCAATCTTTTTAATATAACTCTTGAAAACATCACGCACATAACAAATGCAACAGCTTCAGAAATAATAAACGAAGCCCAAACCATATTTATATTTTTTTGTAATGAAAAGAAATATGCCAGAGGTAATAAAAATATAATTTGCCTTGTGAGCGACACTATCATTGATGTAACTCCACTTCCAAGCGCCTGAAATACAGATGACATTATTATGGACATACTTGCAAAAACATAGGCAAAGCATATTATTCTTATAGCTTTAACCCCCAAATCAATCATCATATCAGATGCATCAAAGAGTTTTAATAAATTAGCAGGAAATACCTGCATTATAAGTATTCCTATTATCATCATAATAGCCGAATATTTAAACGAACACTTCATAGCAGATATAACTCTGTCTTTTTTTCTTGCTCCATAATTATATGCAACTATCGGTATAAGTCCGTTGGCAAGACCTACCATAGGTAATATTATAAAAGTTTGAAGTTTAAAATATACTCCGAAAAATGCTATTGCAGTAGTAGAAAATGTCATAAGTATATTATTCATTCCGAATATTGTAAAAGAGCCTATACTTTGCATAACTATCGAAGGCAAGCCAACGGAAAATATGCTTTTAATTATCTTAAAATCAGGTCTTATCTGTTTTATATTGAGATGAACATCATCATTTTTAGTAATGTTCAAATATATTCCTACTATAAGCCCGCCAAATTGTCCTAATACGGTAGCTATAGCTGCTCCCTCAACTCCCATATTTAAGACAAATATGAATATCGGATCCAATATTATATTTATTATGGCACCGGTCATCTGAGTAATCATATTATATACCGTTCTGCCTGTTGAACTTAACATTTTCTCAAAGCATATGAGCAATGATAGTGGCATTGAATATATACATACTATTCTCATATACTGCATACCGTAATTTTTTATTTCATCACTGGTGTTTTGACCTGCAAAAAATGATTCTGTTCCAAAAAAACCTATCATCATAAATATTATTCCTGAACATATGGCTAAAAAAATTGCAACATTGGCTATTTTATCGACTTCTTTCTGATTTTTTTCGCCAAGTCTTCTGGATAATATAGAATTTACACCAACATTAGTACCTACCAATACGGCTATCATAAAGTTCTGTACAGGAAAGCAAAGCGATACGGCAGTTAATGCCGCTTCGCTTATCTTGGCAACAAATATAGAGTCCACTATATTATACAATGCCTGTACCAACATTGATACCATCATAGGTGCAGACATACTTATAAGCAATTTATCTATCTGCATTATACCCATCTTATTTTCTGCACTTATTTTAGTGGCATCCATAATTTATTCCTTTCTCTTAATTATCTGTTATTAAACTCTTTAATAGCTCTTTTTATCTTCATATCCGCATCTTTTTTAGCCATATCATGTCGCTTATCATAATTTTTCTTACCTTGGCAAAGTCCTATTTCAACTTTTACTCTTCCGTTTTTAAAATATACTGAAAGCGGTATAAGAGAAAAGCCTTTTTGCATGGTTTGACCTATGAGGTAATTTATCTCACTTTTATGAAGCAATAACTTTCTTACTCTCATAGGATCTACGTTGAATATATTGCCTTGCTCATACGGAGATATATGCACCTGTTTTAAGTAGCATTCCCCTGAGTCGATTGATGCAAAGCCGTCACTTATGTTTATTTTACCTTTTCTTATTGATTTTACTTCTGTTCCTTTAAGCTCTATACCTGCCTCATACTTTTCTTTTATATCATAGTTAAACCTTGCTTTCCTATTTGTCGCAACTATTTTAACAGACATATATTATCACCTTCTTTCAACTTTAATACTGTTAAGGCGTTAAACAATTAATATAAAAATAATAAGTAAAAGTATTAAAAGTCAATATCGTTACCCTGTTTATCTGAAATCATTAAATTAAAGATATGTTCAAATTGTTTTGCGATAGGGATTGCTAACGCTTTTATAAATATCTGCTTTGCAGGTATTTATAAAAAAAGTGCCCTGAGCAAAATATATTTGAGCATTATATTAAATATATATATACCATATTAAATACAAATCACTCTAATCTAATTGCTGTAAAATGTCAAAAAATATATATGAAAAATCATATATATTTTTTAAACATTGATGTTATCAACAAAATACGGTTTTCTTCTTTTTTTATTTGTATAACAAGCTCATCACTTAATATATCTTTGTCTTTTTTAGGTTCTATCCTTTCAATTATGACTTCATATCCTGCATTAATAAGTGCTTGTTTTACATCTTCTGCATTTTTGCCTAAATACTTATTCATTAAATCATTCATAATTCAGATTGCCATAAAAACTTTTAATTATATTTCTTTTATATCTTTTTCTTTTTGTACTATCGCTGTTTCTACGTGTTTTACAAATTCGTCTGTCAATTTTTGAATGTTGTCCAATTCTTTTTTTGCCTCATCTTCTGCCAATTGTGCGTCTTTTTCTGCTTTTTTAATCAAATCATTTGCATCACGTCTTAGATTTCTGACTGCAACTTTTGCGTGTTCTCCCATTTTTTGAGCTTGTTTTATAAGCTCTTTTCTTCTTTCTTCTGTAAGTTGTGGTATGTTTATTCTTATCATATTTCCGTCATTTGTAGGATTAAGCCCCAAATCTGCCAATTGTATAGCTTTTTCTATCAAATGTAATGAACCTTTGT
Source organism: Peptoanaerobacter stomatis (assembly GCF_000238095.2). Lineage (NCBI taxonomy): Bacteria > Bacillati > Bacillota > Clostridia > Peptostreptococcales > Filifactoraceae > Peptoanaerobacter > Peptoanaerobacter stomatis. The sequence continues at coordinate 1,764,443 of NZ_JH815225.1, read as the reverse complement.
CCCAAGGTTGTATTTGTAATGTTCTTGGTTCAGGTGAAGATATTGTTGATATTTGTTTTATCGGTGTCATACTTCCATAATAATCCACTTGTACTTTGTCAAGCATTTTAGGATTTGCTCTACCTGTTCTTATAGTATTTAAATCTTCTTTCAAAACTGATATAGTTTTTTCCATTTTTTCTTTTGCATGATTGTATATTTCTTTTGACATTTTTATTCTCCTTAAATTTTTTTATATATTTAAAATAATATTGTTGATTTTATTATTTGCATTGCTCTTTTAATTTGCTTGTATTTTCTATATATATTGATACTTCTCCGCAGTTTGGACAAACTGCCACTTTAGGTGTAGCCAAATCTCCTGAAAATGCTCTTTTCTTTTTATTAGATTTGATCTGAATGTACTCGCTTCCAAAACCCCATATAACAAGCTCACAATCTTCTACCATCTCCATATCACATCTTATACATTTTCTCATAGCAATCTCTTAGCTTATAACTGTCCCCATATTGGCACCTTCTATAACTCTCACCATATTATCAGTATTTTTTAAAGAAAATACATAAAGAGGAAGTTTGTTGTCCATACATAAGGTTATTGCACTTAAATCCATAACTTTCAAATTTTGTGATAACACATCCATATATGTCAGCTTATCGTATTTTTTGGCATTCGGATTTATTGCAGGGTCGCTATCATACACACCGTCAACATTTTTTGCAAGCAACAATACATCCGCACCAATTTCAACAGCTCTTAATGCCGCCGCCGTATCTGTAGAGAAAAACGGACTGCCTGTTCCGGCAGAAAATATAACTACTCTTTTTCTTGAAAGGTGTCTTACTGCTCTTCTTCTTATATATGGTTCGGCTACTTGACGCATTTCGATTGAAGTCTGTACTCTTGTACTTACTCCTTCCGCTTCAAGATATGATTGCAGAGCAAGTGAATTCATAACTGTTGCAAGCATACCTATGTAATCAGCCTGTGCTCTGTCCATATTCTTGCCTGTTCTTCCTCTAAAAAAATTACCTCCACCTACTACTATAGCCACTTCCACGCCTTCATTCAATATTTTTTTGATAGATATGGCTACACTTTTCAGCATTTCTTCGTCAAATCCGAAACCTTTATCTCCTGATAGTGCCTCACCACTAATTTTAAGTAAAACTCTTTTATATGCAGGCATTTTATTCTCCTTTTAGTTTTATGTAAAAAAACACATTAAGCATCAAAATTTTCCAACTGAAATTCAATCGGCATATCTTGAATTCTTTTTGTAATTTGTCTGTCTTCTTCAAATATTACTTGTCTTTGTATAAAGGTCTGTAAAAGTTCTTCAACAGGCACATCTTTTAACTTGCTTATAGTATGAAGTCTTGACATCATATGCTCTTCAATCTCAATAGTCAGCTTAATCTTCAATCCCCCCTGTCAAAAATATTTTGTTTAATTATTAATTAAAATTATAACATATTTTATACAAAATAAAAATATATTACTAAATTAATTTTTTTAATTGTAAAATTTATAAATACTATTTAATTTTTTTGTATTTTATAGTAGAATTAATTTTATGTTTTAAAAACTGATAATTATTTATTTTTATTCTAAAGCCCATTTAAATTAAGATATGCTAATATCCTTTAATTTAAACGGCATTGGTATTTTATGGCGTAGTAGCGTCTAAGAAAGGTTATTAATGATAATTCCTACTCACAGATTAATCGGAGAAAACATATATAAAAGCGTACTTCTCAACAACAAAATACGCCTTGATAAAAGATGGCTTGTTTGGGGATCAGTCCTCCCTGATTTGATGCCGAAATATATGAAACAAAAACATTTTTTCAGTGTATCTTATGATTATATACTGAATATGATTGAAAAATTGTATAATGACAGCAATAATATAAGCATGAAGGAGTTTTCTATAAGGCTCGGCATAATCACACATTATGTTTCAGATTTTTTTTGCACTCCACACAATGATAGAGCATATTATCACAATCATATAAAAGAGCATATGCAATTTGAAGCAAAGCTTCATTTATTGTTTACAAAACAAAGAGATGTACATCTTTTGGATATACCGAGGGTTGACACTATAAATTATGAAAACATAAAATCTATCATAGATGAAATGCACACAGAATATGAAAGCAAGGGGGTATCTTATGAAAATGACTTATACAGCACTTTAAATGCAGTAGATACTATATCTTGCCTTATGGTTTCTCATTGTTTTGATGTTTACGGTCTGCCTGTTATTGCTTAGGCAAATCAGCTTATATTTGATTAATGGATAAAAATTATATAAACTGTTTTATTTTAAATACTCTTGATTTTGCTTAGCCGATAAATTATCGAAAACAAAAATATCTGTTATTCTATTAAAAATAAGTATAAAATATAAAAAAGTACAACACAGTTTTTTGATATTTTCAAAAATTATGTTGTACTTTTTTCTTATCATTTAATTTTTAGTGTTCTTAAATACTTCTTTTTATCATCATCTACTCTATAGCTCTCTATGGCTTTTTGTATACTCTTATTATGAGTGAATTTATCCAATTTTTTACTTTGTATCAATTTTATTGTAGAATCATACTGTTTTACGAGTGCCACGCTCACATACCAAGCAATAGCCATATTTATGTAGTATTCTTCACTTTTAATATCTGTAACAAGAGTCAGCATCTCTTCTTCAAAATCGTCATCAAGATAGTTCGCAAGCAGTGTAACTATTGCAAATCTGACTGTATAAGTTTTATCGCTTTTAATCCATATCTTTATCTTGTCATAGACTTCTTTTTTATATTTTTTGAAGATTTTAGGAGATAATAGGTCGCAAGTTGCCCAGTTGTCTATATATGGCAAAAACTCGTCTATTTTATTTATACACTCATCATAGTCTTTTATAGCTTCTATTACAAAAGCGTGTAGATTGTTTTCATCATAATACTTATGAGGTAATGAATTTAAAAATTCGTCTTTCAATTCGCTTTTTGCAAACTCTTTAGCAAATTTGCGAAGAACCGGCGTTCTTACCCCGATTATATTGTCTTCATCTATATTGGGTATGAGTTTTTTGTGAAAATCTTTGTACGATAAGTCTTGCAATTCAAACAGTTGTTCTATAACAGATTTCATACAATCTCCTTTTTATTCAATGTGATTATATATTACACTGATACTTTCCCATAATTAAATATATATTATATTTCTTATAAACAATGCAAAAACTATTTTGCGAGCAAACTTGCTAATGCTTTTATAAATATTCACCTTCAAGTATTTATAAAAAGTTGTATAAATTAAAAATATATTAAGCATACCTTAATCTAAACAGTATTTTTAGTAAATAATATCAATACGCATTTTTAAAACCGTTTTTTATTGTAAGCACTATTATTTTCAAATCTAATGATATACTCCAGTTTTCTATATAGAAAATATCATATTCTATTCTTTTTTTAATTGATGTATCTCCTCTTAGACCGTTAGCTTGCGCCCATCCTGTGATTCCCGGTCTTACTTGGTGTTTTACCATATATTTCGGTATTTCTTCTTTAAACTTTTCTACAAAAAAAGGTCTTTCCGGTCTTGGACCTATAAATGACATTTCTCCTTTTAATACATTGAAAAATTGTGGAAATTCGTCTATATTCATCCGCCTTATAAACTTACCTACTTTTGTTTTTCTGTTGTCATCTTTTGTTGTCCATTTATCTTTTTCTTCTTCTTTTGTCTGCTCTCTCATTGAGCGAAATTTATACATATAAAATTTTTTTCTGTTATATCCGACTCTCTCCTGTTTAAATATTATTTTCCCCGGACTTTCTATCTTTATAGCTATAGCTGTCACAAGCATTATCGGAGATGTGAGAACTATTGCTATTATGGATAATATTATATCGGACAGCCTTTTTATAACTTTATTTATAGGATTTTCAAGCGGAACATGTCTTATATTTATTATAGTTATGTCATCTATCTGTTCAACTACGGGTTTTGAAGGTATATATTTAAGGTAATCCGGTATTATCTGCGTTTTTATACCAGATTTTTCGCATACTCTTATTATTTTGTCAAGATGCTCATATTCTTTCAATTTTATGCCTATTACCACTTCGTCTACTCGTTTGTCTGCAAGATATTCTTCAAGCATACTATAATCATATCTTTGTATATAGGACAGTTTATATTTTTCTTTCAATCTTTTTTGTCTATTTATATTTACTTTTTCTTCAAATATAGCTACTATTTTATATCCCCATTGCAAATTTTGCTGTGTCTTTTGCAAAAAATCCATAGCTGTATCGCTATTACCTATGAGCACCGCTCGTTTTATATTGAAACCTTTACGTCTTATACGTCTTAGCATATATCTGAGCACTATTCTCGATATAGCTGTAAGCAACATATTCCAAAACATAAATATGAGCGTCATATATCTTGAATAATTGACATCTTTTAAAATAAACAATACGGTAAAAAATGCTATTGTTGCAACTATATTAGCCTTTACAATCTTGGATATTTCTTCAACAAGGCTTTTAAGTCTTTGCGCAGTATATACTTTAAACAAATAATATGAAAATAGATATAAAGGCACAACAATTACAACATATTGCATATACTGAGAAAATGTTACGGATTGTACATACAATATCAAATCGCTTGTCGCTCTCATACGATATGCAAGCATATAGGTAAATGCTATTATGAGTGCATCTATCATTATATTTATAAAGTTTAATATCTTCTGATTTTCTTTAATCAAATCATCAACTCCATAATCATACTTTCACAATATTACAAATTAATGCCGAACAGTTCTTTTAAATCCGTTTTTAGTTTTTCTGCATCTTGATTAAAAACTAAACCGTTTATATTGCAAGATTTGGCTGAATTTACATTTTCCGTTTTGTCATCTATAAAAAGTGTATTTTCATCTGTCAAGTCATATTTTTTAAGTACATATTCATATATGTCTTTATTGGGTTTAAACATTTTTATCTTGCCTGATATTACTATTGCATCAAAGTTTTGTACAACATCAAAATAATCTATAACATCGGCAAAATAATCAGGAGCGTTCGATAGTATTATCAATTTATATCCGTTTTGTTTAAGGGACTTTATTATTTCTTTAACACCGTCTATATAAGGCATACATTTATACCAATCTACAAAAAGCCTGTCAACATTATCATAAAGTCTTTCAGGTAACATAGCTTTCGTCTGATTTATATATTCATCGTACTCTATTATGCCCTCATCAAGTGCTGACCAATTATGATTTACAGCATCACATAACAATTTTATATCTTCATCTTTATCTGCAAAGCACCTGACTATATAATCGGCATTGTAATCTACAATAACATTTCCAAAATCAAAAATAATCGTATCTATCATTTTTTATTAACCCCAAATTTATTCTTAATCTTAAAATCTACTCCTGACACAGCTATACCGAGCAATATCCAAAATATAGGTGATACTGCAACAACAGAGTCATTAAAAAATCCGCTGCCCATGTATGCAAGCACACCTGCAAATGCACCTATATATATCGCATTGTCAGATAACAAATCTTCTTTGTATTTTCTCTTCATTTTAACTATGAGCAATATTATTATGAATAAAAATGCTCCTAAACCTATAACTCCAAAATTTATTGCATACAGTAAATACAAATTATGAGGTTTATCGACCAATTCATTAGGATTGCCATATACATACATCTTCGTATATATATCATCTTGATTAAATATTTGCAAAAATGCGTCAGGTCCATAGCCTATTAGAGGCGATTTCAAAATCAAAGGGATTGTAGAAGCAGTTATAAATCCTCTACCTGAGCCTAATCTTTCCATACCTTTAAATCCTATTCTTTCCGCTTTTTCAGGATACATAGGCATACCTAAATGATTTACAAACTGAACTTTATCAGTCACATCAAAATTAAATAAGTTACCGTCTATTTTAACCAAATGATATAAATGTTCAGTTTCGTCAACATTGCTTTTTCTTTTTGTCACTCCTATAGAAAAATTGGCATATCTTCCATCTTTGAATACGACGCTGCCCTGCTCAGGAGTTTCAAACGCTAAGACAGTTCCATTTTCATCATAAAAAGAACTTTGCTTGTTATCAAATTTAAGCGTAACATCATTATAGATTATAGTATAAGACGTATCATCTGTTTTTATGTCTTTTAGAGGTATTTGTTCTCTTATATAAACCTCCTCCTGTTTACCGGAGGCACTTATTTTCTTTATATCTTCAACTAAAGACGTAAATCTTGACATCATACCAAGTTTCGCCGTAATACCTACAAATATGACAATAACAGCTAATGCAACCATACTCATTTTTTTATTCGATATAATCTTAGATATAAATGTTATACATAAGATTATGCCTGATATAAAAACAGCCATTACACCTGATCTTGCATTCGCACCTAGTAACATCAACACAGAAAGCACAGACATAAGCCCTGATATTATCTTATATTTTTTTTCTTTAACGCACACGAAATATAAACACCAAAACATTGACACAACAGACATAAGCATAGAAGAATAGTTGTAATGAGTCGTAAACAAATACATATTTTTAAAAGAAAACTGAGTTACAGTCATAGCGCTTCTGTATTCTTTAAGAGCCTCAGGTATATATAAGCTTGTCGCAAACGGCCTTAAAAATATATCCTTTCCTATATATTGAGTAAAACCGACTATACCGCATAAAACTGTAAATATAGCCAACACTATAATTATTGAATGTTCTGTTTTTTTGTCATATTCAATTGTAAGAGCATAAAAAAACAATATGAAATATCCTATATATGCATACAATCCTTCATATCTTGACGGAGCACCTCCATATGAAATAACTCCGTTACCTCCAAATATTGTAGATATTATAGCCATAAAAAGCAATACTGCAAAAGCAATTATAAAAGGCTTTAAAGATTTTATCTTTATTATGCTTTCACTGGAAATGGTAAAAAACAATATTCCGGCAACAATAACTCCACTTATTATAAGCATAACAGATTTTGCATACGATAATATATCATTATCCACACCTACACCTTTCCAATGCATTTGCACCTCAAAAGGTATCTGTACCTCAACCAATCTCATAGTAACAGGTATTATTAAAAGCCCTAAAATAAACGGCAGTATCTTAATAAATCTTTTTAAATCCATATAATTCTCCATTTTTTCAAATATATTTTTTTACTTCGATAATTATAAATTTTCATCAACATATTTAATATTATACATTTTTTTAGTCATTTTGTATATATTTAATGATGATTATACACACCTTTATAAAAACACTTATATTATTTTTTATTAAAAAATATTTTATAAAAGTTATTAATATTACAATAATTACAAAATTGTATTAATTATAAACTCAATTGAAACAAAACACATACTTTCATATATCAAATTTGTATTTTTTTAAAATCTTTCAAAATGTCTGTTTTAAAAAACTTTTCTATGGTATAATTTATTTATCGATAAATAAAAGTTTAAAAAAATCTATGAAAGTAATTTTCATTTGAAAGAAAAATGGAGGAAATTAAAATGGCAAAATCTTTAAAAGGAACACAAACTTTAGTAAATTTGATGACATCTTTTGCAGGTGAATCACAAGCAAGAACAAGATATACTTTTTTCTCAAGCGTTGCTAAAAAAGAAGGATTTGAAGAAATATCAGCTATATTTATGGAAACTGCTGAAAACGAAAAAGAACACGCAAAAATATTCTACAAATATGTTGCTGAAAAAATGGAGGGAGAAGAATTCCCTGTAGCTACAGAAATAACAGGAACTTTCCCATGCATTATGTCAAACACTTACGATAACCTTATGGCTGCTGCTGCCGGCGAAAATGAAGAATGGACAGAGGCTTATCCTAAATTTGCTGAAATAGCTGAACAAGAAGGTTTTAACGATATAGCAGCATCATTCAGATTAATTGCAAAAGTTGAAAAAGAACACGAAGAAAGATACAGAAGATTAGCTGATGACGTAAAAAACGGCACTGTATTCAAAAAAGAAGAAATTGTTGCTTGGAAGTGTAGAAACTGCGGATTTATATTCGAAGGAAAAGAAGCACCTAAACTATGTCCTGCATGTAAACATCCACAAGCATATTTTGAAGTAAGAAGATAAGCATTATAAAAAAATAAACGCACAAAAAATAGATACCTAAATTACGGGTATCTATTTTTTGTATATTTTTTATTTTGGAGTTGGTTATATCAAAAGAATATCAGTATTATAACTATCTATTTACTTTTTTGCTCATTTAAAAAGTGATAATATGCTCCGAGCATACCTGCTTTGTTTTTGTGCTTTGCACAATCAAATTTTGTATTGTCATATATGTTTTTAAGCAAATATTTTTTCATACATTCTTTTATCTTAGGCAACATATATTCTTTTTGCTCCATTATCCCTCCACCCAATACTACAATGGAAGGATTTATTATATAGCATATGTTTGATATACCTATGCACATATAGTCTATAAGCTTATCTATTTGTTTTATTGCAGTTTCATCACCGTTTTTAGCCAAATCGAATATAAGTTTACCGTTTATGTCTTTCTCACAGTCATTTTTTTCTTCTTTATAACTTTCTATAAGAGCTGTCGTTGATGCCAAATCTTGAAAATCTCCGTCTTTAAGTTTTAAATAGCCTACTTCAAATGCACTGTAGCTGTGCCCGTTATATATTTTTCCGTTTTCTACCATACAAGCGCCTATTCCTGTACCTATGGTCAGACATAATACGCTTTGTTTTCCTTTTCCGGCTCCGCTTATAGCTTCACTCAATCCGGCACAATTCACATCATTTTCAACTTCACATGGCAGATTAAACTCGTCTTTAATCTCTTTTTTCCAATTTACACCTATATATTGTGGAATCTGTTTGCCCGCATATATTATCTCTCCCTTTTTCGTGTCTACCATACCTGCTGTCGATATGCACACTCCTGCTATATCTTCTTGCTCTTCAAGATATTTTCTCACTATATTTTTCACGAGAGATACTATATGCCACCCACCTTTTTTTGCCATAGTATCTGTATCACAGCTAAAAAGTATCTGTTCATTTGCAATAAGCCCATATTTTATAGATGTTCCGCCTATATCTATTGCAATATATTTTTTCATAATACTGTCCATTATTTTAGATATTTTTCATATATCTCTTTAGCTCTTTGTTTTTGAGCTTCACTTGCACTTTTCATAGGTCTTCTGCTGTATCCTGCATGTACTCCTTGTAATTCTAAGCAAGTTTTAAGTGTTGAATACAATCCGTTGTTTAGCACATCTGTTATAAAATCATTTGTTATGTGTTGTAATTCTCTTGCTTCGTCTATTTTACCTTCTTTTACAAGTTCTACTATTTTTCTTGCTCTTATACCGTTCAAATTAAATGTTGAACCTATCGCTCCGTCTACGTTTAATACTGATGCTGACAACATCATTTCATCAAATCCTGCATATATAAGATGCTCAGGATATGCTTTTCTAACTCTTTCAAGCAAATAGAAATCTGCGGCTGTAAACTTAACGCCTATTATTTTTTCATTTTTAAACAATTCTCCGAATTGTTCTACATTTATGTTTACTCCTGTAAGGAACGGTATAGAATAAACTATAAGTCTGTTGTCTACACTATTTATTATCATTTCATAATATTCTTTTATTTCTTCAAAAGAGAATTTATAATAAAAAGGTGTTACTGCAGATATTGCATCATAGCCTAAATCTGTCGTAAATTTTGCAAGTTCTATAGCTTCATATACATTCATAGAGCCTACTTGTGCAATTAATTTTATATCGCTTTTTGACTCATCTTTTGCAATTTCAAATATTCTTTTTTTCTCATCTGTTGAAAGCAGGAAGTTTTCTCCCGTACTTCCTCCTACATATAGTCCGTCCACTTTCATCTTGTCTATGTTGTGACGTATAATCTCTCTTATTCCTTGCTCATTTATACTTCCGTCTTCGTTGAATGATATCAATAATGCACTGTATAAACCTTTTAAATCTTCGTTTTTCATTGCTTTGTTCTCCTAAACATTAAATTTTAATTTATCATAAACTTTTCTAAACAAAAAGCAAACAGATATACAAAAATTATTTAAAATATTTATAAAAAATATAATCCAAAAATTTATTCTTTCGTTAGTTAAAAAAATTATTTGTTTTCATTTATAGCTTTTACAAATCTCTCTGTAATAACCTTAGGCCTTGTTATTATTGAACCTACAACAACGCTGTAACATCCAAGTTCCAACACTCTTTTTGCTTTTTGAGGTGTATCTATATTTCCTTCTGCTATTACAGGATGCTTTACATTTTTTATTATTTCTTTCATAAGTTCAAAATCATTATTTTCTATTTTTAAATTTTTACTCTGCTTAGTGTATCCTACCATAGTAGTTCCTATGAAATCAAAGCCTATCTTATCTGCAAGAATAGCCTCTGAAAGAGTTGAGCAATCCGCCATAAACTTTTGTGTAGGATATTTTTCTCTGACTTTTTTAAAAAACTGCTCCGTATTTTCTCCATTAGGTCTTATATTGTCAGTCGCTTGCATAGCTATTATTTCACAACCCGTTTTTACAAGCTCGTCTACTTGCTCCATAGTTGGTGTTATATATACATCACAGCCTTCATAATCTTTTTTAATAATTCCTATTATAGGCAAGTCTACTGTTTTTTTTATTTCTTTTATATCTTCTACCGAATTGGCACGAATCCCTTTAGCTCCACCTTCTTTGGCAGCACGCGCCATTCTTCCCATTATAAACGAAGAATGTAACGGTTCTTCAGGCAAAGCCTGACAAGATACTATAAGCTCTCCTTTTATCTGTTCTACTGCTCCCATAATCCCCCTCCAATTACGATAACTGTTTAGATTTAACATCTATTATATATCTTTTTTCAACGGTCTTAAAAAATCATTATATACAAATCCAAGTCTTTCATAGAATCTCCTATGTTCATCACTGTGTGTAGTCAATAATGTTATCTTCTTACAACCGCTTGATTTTAAATCTTGCTCCAATTTTTTTAAAAGCATGGTTCCATAGCCATGATTACGAAATTTTTTCCCTATCAATATTTCTTCCAAATAATATATTTTCACTGTATCGAATTGTTTAAAAAATCCAAGAGCAAAACCTATTATTTCATCATTTTTAATCATCATTATACAATATGAACCTAAAACGAAAACAAGCTGTTCTATTCTCATTTTTGCATCTTCATATTCCCATTTTTCGCCTTCTTCTTCTCTAAATGCTATATATTTATCTATGATTTTTTCAACATAATCTCTTGTTATTTGTTTAAAATCAATATCCATTTCTTATACTCTCACTTTAAATATAGCCTTTTTCACTTCTTCTTCTTTTTCCACTATACAAGCTGTCTTGTGAACATCTTGCGGATAGCACACAATATACTCTCCCTCATTTAAGACTATCTGAGATATATCGCCTTTTATATCGGATATCTCTACATAATCGCTGTCTTCGTGATATTCTGTGATATTCGCATTTTCTATGAAAGCTGTACACATTTTTTCTTTTCCTTTTATCATCATGTGCACGTCAATATATTCTTTATGAGCTTCCCAAACTCTGTTTTCAGGTGTAGTTGTATTGTAAGTTGCTATATTTAAAAATAAATTATCTTTATCTATATCATATCTGCCGTTTTCAAATTTAGATACATCATTTTTTTCTAAAAATTCAAATATTTTTTGCAAAAACTCTTCTTCAAATTTTTTATAAGAGAATTTATTATAAATCATCTTTTACTCCTAAATTCATATATTTTAATCATTAAATTTATTTAATACAGATGACAGGCTACCATATGTTCGCTATCTATATTTTTTATTACAGGTGTTTGTGTTTTACATATATCCATAGCTTTTTTACATCTCGTATGAAAAGCACAGCCTGAAGGTTTATTTATAGGCGACGGAACATCTCCTTCCAACACTATTCTGTTCTTATCCGCTCCTACAACAGGTATCGGTATCGCCGATAACAAAGCCTGTGTATATGGATGCAACGGATTTTTATATAATCCTTCCGCTTTTGATATTTCCACTATATTACCAAGATACATAACTATTATTCTATCACTTATATATTCTACAACTGATAAGTCATGTGCTATAAATATATATGTCAAATTGAACTGTTTTTGTATGTCCTGCATAAGATTTAGCACTTGTGCCTGAATGGATACATCCAATGCCGATACAGGCTCGTCCAACACAACTACTTGAGGTTCTACACATAAGGCTCTTGCTATACAAATTCTCTGTCTTTGTCCACCTGAAAATTCATGCGGATAGCGATATATATACTCTGCCTGAAGATTTACAGTTTTAAGTCTGTCAATCATTATCTGCTCACGTTCTTCTTTTGATATATAGCCATGTGCTTTTAGAGGTTCATCAAAGGCATCATATATTGTTTTCATAGGATTTAAAGAGCTGTATGGATCTTGGAATACCATTTGAACCTGCTTTTTAAACTTGAACAGTTCTTCTTTGCTGAATTTTCTGATGTCCTTCATTTCACCGTTCATATTGAATCTTGCTTCTCCGCCTGTAGGTTTTTGAAGCATCATTATGCTTTTTCCAAGTGTTGTTTTTCCGCAACCTGACTCACCTACTATTCCAAGTGTCTCTCCTCTTTTTACTGTAAATGATACATTGTCAACCGCTTTTACATCTGCAACTTTTTTCTTCTTAATAAAGCCTTCATATATAGGGAAATATGTCTGCAAATTCTTAATTTCAAATATTACTTCATTATTTGTATTTGTCATATTATGCCTCCTTATTCCCTTTTAACAATATACACTTCGCTATATGTGTGCCGTCTATCACATAAGTAGGTATATCTTGATTTTTACATTCTTCTTTTGCAAAACTACAGCGATTTGCAAATTCACAGCCTATTTTATATTTCTTAGGATCAGGTGTTTCTCCCGGTATTGTAGCTAATTTTTGATTTTTTGCCATTCCAGGTACAGGCACTGATTTTAAAAGTGCTCTCGTATAAGGATGCATAGGATTTTCAAATACATCTTTCACATCACCATATTCAATAATGCGTCCCATATACATAACTGCAACTTGATTTGCAACCTCAGCAACAAGTCCCATATTATGAGTGATAAGTATTACAGATTTGCCATATTCATCACGCATACCCTTCATCAAATCCATTATCTGAGCTTGTATAGTAACGTCTAATGCCGTTGTAGGCTCATCAGCTATCAAAAGATTAGGATTGTTAACCATCGCTATAGCTATCATAACCCTTTGTTTCATACCGCCTGAAAATTGATGGGGAAAATCGTAAAATCTCTTTTTAGGCTCAGGTATGCCTAATTTTTTGAGCATCTCTATTCCTATCTCTTCTGCATCTTTTTTGGAAACTTTGTTGTGTTGCAAAATATTTTCCATTATTTGATTACCTATTGTATAAACCGGATTTAATGATTGCATCGGATCTTGAAATATCATCCCTATTTCTTTTCCACGAAGTGCTCTTATCTCTTTTGAATATGGCTTGAGATTTACAAGATCTACTTTTTCTCCACTTGAAGTTTCAAAAATAGATGTCCCGTTTGCAACTCTACCGGCTTTTGGAAGAAGATTTATCATACTGTGTACTGTAACCGATTTACCACATCCTGATTCCCCTACTATTGATAATATCTTTCCTTTTTTTACATCAAAAGAAACATCTTTTACTATTTTTATAGAGTCCTTACCCACTTTAAATTCTGTGCAAAGATTTCTTGCTTCTAATAAATTTTCCATAAGTTTCCTCCATTAATTCTTAGGGTCAAGTACATCTCTCAGTGCATCTCCAAAAAAGTTTACACTCATAATAAACAGTGATATTACAGAACCCGGTATTATCCATAACCACCATTGATGTTCTATAACGGTAAGATTTTTTGCAGCATTTATTATAGTTCCCCAAGTTGATATATTAGTAGGCACTCCGAGTCCCAAAAATGAAAGCTCTGTTTCCTGCAATATAAAAAACGCTACGTTTATTGTAGTTGCAACTATTATTGGACTTAAAGTGTTAGGTAGTATCTGTCCGAACATAATAGAAGAATCTGAAATACCGAAAGCCTTATTCACTTCTATATAAGTTTCTTCTCTTATTCTTAGAACTTCATTTCTTACTATACGAAAAACTGTCATCCAACCTGTAAAGCTGAATACAAGTATCATATTTTTTACTCCGGGACCTATTATAGTCACAAGCACCATTACCAATATTATCATAGGAACTGTCTGAATTATCTCAGACATTCTTACAAGCACAGCGTCTATCTTACCTCTAAAATATCCTGCTGTAAGTCCAAGTACAGTACCTATAAATGACGTGGAAAGTGCACTGACAAGACCTATAAATATAGATATTCTTCCACCGTATAAAAGTCTTGCAAACAAATCTCTGCCTATGCTGTCAGTTCCGAATATATGTCCTCCTCCCGGAGCCTGATTTATCATAGACATATCTGTTGCACCCGGATCAAATGATGTTAAAAGCGGTGCCATTATAGACATCAAACTCATAATTACAACAATTATAGCTCCAATCATACCGAGTTTATTATTTATCATCTTTTGCAAAGAGCGTTTTGCCAAGGCAGAACGATTTTTATTTTTTTCCATTGCTAAATTTGTCATTTCTACCTCCTACGCATCCAATCTTATTCTCGGATCAAGTAATGCACTTAATACGTCTACCAAAAAGCTTATTGTAAGCATTACTACCGCAAGTAATAATGTAGTGACCATAATAACCGGATAATCTCCGGAAGTTACTGAGCCCATTAGTGTAGATCCTATCCCCGGCCAGTTGAATACAGTTTCTATAACAACAGAACCGCCTACAAGACCCGGTATACGAAACATTATTGTTACAAGTATAGGTCCCATAGAGTTTCTGAATGCGTGTTTAAAATACACTACTGCCTCTGACACACCTTTACTTCTTGCTGTTTTTATATACTCTTTGTTTATTACATCAAGCATTGAATTACGAGTATATCTTAATACTGTAGCAATCATACCTATTGAAAGAGCACAGGCAGGTAAAATTATGGCTTTAAACTGACTTAATAAATCATTCTTACCATAGAGATTTCTTCCTCCCGCAGGTAAAATTTTCAATTGTAAAGCAAATACAGTTATAAGTATAATACCGAATAAAAATTGCGGTATTGACTGACCAAGTACACCTATAACTCTACCTATATAATCTATAATGCTGTTTTGATTTACAGCTGATAATATTCCAAGTAATATTCCAAGCACTGATGATATTACAAGTGCAGTTGTTGCCAATTGTAAAGTTGCCGGAAGTTTTTGTTTCAATATTTCTTTTATCGGTTGCCCGTTCAATATACTATATCCGAAATCTCCTTTTAAAATATTGCCAATCCAGTTACCATATTGTACCAAAAACGGTTTATTAAGGCCGTATGCCTCTCTTAACTGCTCTTTTAATGTTGCATCTTGAGATGCTTCCGGAGGCAACAAATAGTTTATAGGATCAATCGGCATTGATTTTAAAGCGAAAAAAATCAGAAAGGATATCACTAAAAGCATAGGTATCATAAATAATAATTTTTTCAAAATAAACTTAAACACCGTTTTTACTCCTTTCCATATTTAGTAATAATCTTTTACTCAAGCAGAAAAAAATACCATAAAAAATATTATAATTCATATTGTTTGAATACTATATCGTTTAGTTTCAATTTATTAAAAAATAATTTTTAAATTATATTTAATAATGAAAATGGTACATAAATATGTACCATTTTCCGCTTATATATTTTACATACCCTATCCGTCAAAGTTTTTTATTTCATTTCCCAGTTTTCAAATCCTAAGTCATACGCAAACCAAGGATTACCAAATTGAGCCCCTTTAGTGTCAACTTTTTCACCATTTACAAATATCATATTTTTAAGCATAAATACAGGCATTTTTGTTAAATCTGTTTGTTCTATTGATTGTAATTCTTTTAATGCTGCTGCTTTTGCATTTGCATCTGTAGCTTGTATCAATTCATTATAAGGTTTGTCATAAGATTCATTGTGTCCTATCAATTTAGGGAAGTTTCCATGTGTTGCTGAATATTCTCCATACCATTCATCATAACCGAATGCTGATAATCCTTTTAATGCTATGTCGTAGTTTCTTATGTCAAATAATTCTTGAGTTGCATCTCCTGCAAATTTTTGAAGATTTACTTTTATTCCTACTGCTTCCAAATTAGCAACTATAGCTTCATATAAGCTAACTGATGATTGGTCTGCCATATAATAACGGAATTCTAATGTTTGATTAGTGTCATATCCTGCTTCTGATAAAAGTGATTTTGCTTTTTCAGGATCATATCCAAATTTGTTTATTGTATCGTTATAATTGGCTGTATCTCTTGCAGGTACTCCCAATGATGCTACTTCTCCTATTTCAGGATATATGCTTTTAGCTAAACTTTCTCTATCTATTGCATAGTATATAGCTTCTCTTACTTTAGGATCTTGCAATGCTTTGTTAGCAGGACGAGTGTCATTTCCTGTCAAGTTGAATACTAAATAATAGTAGAATAATGTATCTACCGCTGATTTTTCCCAAGCAGCATTTTCGCTTAATTTGCTTATTTCTGCCGGAACTTTTGAGTTGAAGAAATCAGCTTGTCCATCTGCAACTGCTGTCAATATACTTTCTGAAGGAACTATGTTTACAACAACTTTTTGTATTTTAGGTGCTGTACCTTCATAATTTTCATTAGGTACCAATGTTATATAAGAATCTGTTACTATTTCTTCTACTTTATACATTCCGTTTGTTATAGGATTTTTCCAGAAATCTGCTGTGTTGTATTGTAGCATATCAACGCCTTCAAAACCATGTTTTGGAAGTATAGCAAATTGTGATAATATTGGAATTAAATTTCCTACAGGTTGAGTTAATTTCATAGTTATTTTATTGCCGTCTACTGTAAGTCCGCTAACTGTTTCTGCAGTTTTTTCTTTATACTCTTTTGCACCTTCTATTTTAGAGAATGTTGCTGAGTATATACCGTTTACTTTTGCTCCTCTTAAAGCTCCTTCGATAGAAAATTTAACGTCATCAGCTGTTAAATCTTTACCGTCTGACCATTTAAGTCCGTCTTTTAATGTAAATTCATAAGATAATCCGTCATTAGCAGGCTTATATTCAGATATAAGATCAGGGTTGAACTCTGTAAGAGTGTTGTTTGCTTTAAATAAGCTTCTGAATGTTATAACCTTGTATAAGTCGCCACGATTCCACCAAGGTGTGTCAAAATTAGTACCTTCACCTTGTTTACTGAATATTGTGTACAACGCTTTTTCATCTGTATTTTGAGCAGATGTAGTTTCATTTTTCTTGTCTGTATCAGCAGGTTTTTCTGTGCCGCCACCACAAGCAGTCAATAAAAGCATACATGAAACAAGTGATGCTATTAATGATTTTTTCTTCATTTTGCCCTCCTAAATAATTTTAAAGTTAATTAAAAATTTATTCAAAACATTAAAGTTTTTGAAAACCGATTAATTATTGATTAACAAATATTAAACCCAATATCTAATTAATCATATTCGCATTCTTGCATTGAAAATGTTTTTCATTTAAAAATATCGTTTGCCTAAACTACGCAATCATTTCTTCTTTTTCTTATACTCAACGCTTTTTCTAAGCACGGAGTTTGCTGTCTTTTCTCTCATTAATTCAGACATATCTTCATCTATAAGTGCATATGTTGTACATAACAAATCTGTCACCAACATCTGTGATACCCTGCCTGTAAGACTGCCTCCGTCTATTGGAGACTCCTTGCCCGCTGTAAGCAAGCATATATCTCCGAGCGATGCCAAAGGAGATAAAATATGATTGGTTATGACTACCAAACTCGCATTATTTTTCTTGGCAAGCTCTATAGAATCTATTATATCCTCGGTTACGCCTGATATAGAAAATGCAATAACAAGATCTTTTTCATCGAGTATAGCCGAATTCATCATCTGATAGTGTGAATCTGTAACCGTATATACCGTCTTGCCATATCTAAGCAACCTTGAGCACATATCAAAAACAGCATTTGCACTCGCACCTATACCGAATAAAAATACTCTGTCTGATTTTTTGATTAAAGATGCCACTTTTTCAAGATTTTCCTGAACTATTGCAGAATAAGTTTCTTGTATACTATCTTCAAAATTTCTAACTATTTCTTCCACATAGTTGTCTTTCCTCTTTGCACGAATGGGAGTATTTTCTTTTGCAATATGAAGTTTCATATCTCTAAAACCGTCAAAACCTATGGTTCTGCAAAATCTCAGTACGGTAGCCTCTCCTACCTTAGCATCCTGTGCTACTTCCTGTATACTTTGATATATGAATTTTTCTCCCTGCTTTTTTATGAGGTTTGCAACTTTTTTCTCACTTTTAGAAAGGGAAGGATAATAAGAGTCAATGAGCATATTATAATTCATAATCACTGCCTCCCTAAAGTATATATGTATCTGTCTGATACAAGCTCATTATATCATATAAAAAAAATAAATCAATATATTTTTGAAATTTTATTTTATTTTATTTTAAATTTTTGGAGTTTTATTTTAAACATCATTGTTTTAATTGTAATATTATATTCAGTTTAATTATATATAAGTTTTTCGTATAATAGGATTATCGTAATAAACTATTCTTTATATCCATTTTTATAATACTTGAAGATTTTTTATCACAATGATATAATTTTATAACAATTTATACTTAGCATATATCACCTATATTTTAAGCAAAACTTATATAAATGCTGTTAAAAAAGATAACGGAACATTTTGTTTATTCGTGATGAATTAACTTTAAACTTTCGTCATCTTCATTTATATAATAAAATATTTTGTTTGTACGTATTATTAAACATAGATATTTTTGAACAGCGTTCAACATAAATTTGCCATATTATTTTTTATTTAGGAGTTTGTTATGTTTGAAGATAAACTTATAATAATTCGTGGTGCCGGCGATATAGCTACAGGCACTATAAATAGATTATATAAATGTCATTTTAAAGTATTATGCCTTGAAACTGCAAAGCCGTCTGCAATAAGAAGAACAGTTGCATATAGCGAAGCCGTATACAGCGGAAAAACTACCATAGAAAACACCACTGCCGTAAAAGTATCTTGTATAGATGAAATAAAAAACGCACACAAAAACGGACTTATTCCTGTAATGATAGATGAAAAATGTGATATATTAAAATCACTTAAGACGGATGTGCTTATTGACGCAATAATTGCAAAAAAAAATCTCGGCACAAATATGTCTATGTCAAAGCTGACAATAGCACTTGGTCCAGGTTTTGAGGCCGGAGTTGATGTAAATTATGTAATCGAAACTATGCGCGGACATAATCTCGGACGAGTTATAGAAAAAGGCTTTGCATTGAAAAACACAGGAGTTCCCGGACTTATTGCAGGAAAAAGCGGTGAAAGAGTGATACATTCTCCTGAAAGCGGAGTAATAAAAAATATAAAACAAATAGGCGATATAGTAAAAGCCGATGATATAATCGCAAACGTAGACAACTTTAATGTAAAAGCAAGTATAGACGGTCTATTAAGAGGACTTATAAGAGATGGTTACGAAGTTTTTAAAGGTATGAAAATAGCAGATATAGACCCACGTTTAGATGAATATGAAAACTGTTTTACTATTTCAGACAAAGCAAAATCCATAGCAGGCGGTGTTTTAGAAGCAATGTTTATGCACGGCTTTTAAAATACAATTTTATTTATAAAAAATGTTTTAAATTAAAAGCATAATATATGAACTTGATTTTAAATATAGATTTCTTTATAATTAATGCTGAATATTATAGAGAAATCTATATTTATGATTACACATAATTTCAGAATAAAAAAATATTATAGCAATACTACAATATTTAAATTAATACTGAAACTGAATAGCACTGTACACAATGTGTAAATTTAATAAAATACTATTTATATTTATCGTATAAATTATCTACTGTTCTATTAGATATTAGTATAAGACATACTAAATCAAATACAGTATAATTTTTTATTTAAAACACAATGAATTTATTTATAGTAATTTTTTTACAAAATTATTTATAATTATTTAATTTGAGATTATTATAAACTGATACACAATTTAATTTTAAGGAATAATCATGTATTTAAAAGGTATAGAAATAAAAGGTTTTAAATCCTTTCTTGATAAAACTTCAATAACCTTCCCAAAAGGTATGATATCCATAGTAGGACCTAACGGAAGCGGTAAAAGCAATATCCTCGATGCCATAAGATGGGTACTCGGAGAACAAAGTATCAAATCACTTCGTGGAGATAAGCTTGAAGATGTAATATTTTCAGGCACACAGACCAGAAATGCACTCGGATATTGTGAAGTTACTCTCATCTTGGACAACGAAGACAAAAAAGTGGATATAGATTACACAGAGCTCTCCATAAAGAGAAAAGCCTATCGTTCAGGAGAAAGCCAGTTTTTCATAAACGGAAAAAAATGCCGACTAAAAGATATCAAAGAAATTCTGCTTGATACCGGCATAGGCAAAGAAGGCTACTCCATAATTTCACAAGGCAGAGTAGATGAAATAATAAATTCCACAGGCAATCAAAAAAGAGCACTGCTTGAAGAAGCATCCGGCATTACAAAATATCGCTATAAAAAAGAAGAAGGCGAAAAAAACTTAGCCTCAGCCACAGAAAACTTGGAAAGAATAAATGATATATTTATTGAGATAGAAAATCAAATAAAACCACTTAAACTCCAAAAAGAAAAGGCCGAAAAATATCTTCAATACTCAAAAGAGCTTAAAGTACAAGAAATCAATAAGATACTGAAAAATGAGCAAGAGTTGAAAAAAGACATAGAAAAAATACAAATTCAAAGCTCTCAAATAAAAGATGAACTTTCAAAAAATGAACTGGAGCTAAAAAATACAAACGATACATTATCTTCAACACAAGACGAACTTGACTATATAACAAGAAAAAAAGAAGAATTGAACGCAGAAATATCCGAAAACAAATCAAATCTTGCAAAAAACAGCTCCGAAATATCAATAAAAAATGAAAATATAAAAAATATGTTGGACACCAACGAACTTTTAAAAAGTCAAATAGATGACGCTGATGAAGAACTTGAAAATATAAAACAAAAATATGAACACTTAAAAAATGAATTTGATAACACAACTCATCAAAAAAGCGATATAGCAAATTCAATCACAGCTCACCTTGAAGATAAAAATAATATAAATGCACAAATAAACGAAATATCTTTAAATATACGAACTTATGAGCAAAAAACAAGAGATACCGAAAATGAAATAGCCAAAATCGAAACAAAAATAGAATTTCAAAAGACAAATATAGACAGTTTTGCTCAAAAATTTTTAGAATATGAACAAGAATTCAAAAATCATAATGATATAATCGAAAATCTTAATTCAAAACTGCAAGAAAAAAATCAGAAAATTGATGAAATAAACGAGACCTTAAAAAGTATAGAAGATAAGATTTCAAAAAATGAAGAAACTCTGCAAAAATACCAAAAAGAAAATAATTTGTTGTTAAATAAAATAAACGAAAATAACCTGCATATAAAAGACCTTACAGCAAAGACAAACCTGCTTGAAAACTTGGAAAATGATATGCAAGGCTTTTCAAAAGGTGTAAAATTTCTGCTTAGAAACAAAGACTTAACAGGCATACAAAACGTAGTTGCCAATGTGATTACTGTAAAAAAAGGCTATGAAAAAGCAATCGAACAGCTCTTAGCAGGACGTCTTGAAAACATCATAATAGACAAAGCTCACCAAAGCAAAGACGCAATAGATTATTTAAAAAGAGAAAATTTAGGCAGAGCGACATTTTTACCATTAGATACTATAAAACCGTCACAATTTTCTTACAACGATGAAGGCGTAAAAGCAATAGACGTTGTAGAATATGACAACAAATTTGCAAATATCATATCCAATTTACTCGGAAGAATGATCATAGTAGACGATATGGACACAGGGCTGAAAATTTCAAAAAAATATTCAAACTCATTTAAAATAGCTACGAAAACAGGCGAAATATTCAACATAGGCGGTTCAATCACAGGTGGTTCAAGCAATTTTTCAAAAGAGATATTCACAAGGCGAAACACAATAAATCAAAATAAAGAAGACATAGCAAAATTAAATCAAGCTGTTCAAAATTTGAAAACAGAATTTGAAAACAACAAAAACTCTGTAGATGTATTAAATCAAGAAAACGAAAAAAATAAATACTCTCTATCGTCAAATAAAGATGTATACATATCTTTACAAAACGAGACTGCAACTCTAAAAACCAAGCTTGAACACCAACAGCAAATGCTCGAAAATCTGAACGAAGAAAGAAAAACAGTAGAATATACAAATAAAAAAGCTACCGAATCTTACGAAAATGATATACAGACATTAGAAAATCTAAATCAGACACAAAATGAAATGAATTTAAAATTGACATTTCAAAATGAAAAATTAAGACAAGAAAATGAAAAACTTGATAAATTGCAAAACAGTATAAACGAACTTGAGCTTAAAAAAAGCCTCATAGAGCAATCTTTATCAAATACAAAGCTCCAAATAGACGAATTAAGCGAAACCATCAAATCACATAGCAAAAAGACAGAACAATCCAAAAACAAAATCACATCCAATCTCTCTCAAATAGAGAAATACAAGGAACTCATAAACTCTATTGAAAATGCAAATGTCGATATACAAAATAAAATATCTGAAAATATCGAGAAACTTGGCAAAATTTCATCAGGAGAAAAAGAGAAATCTGAAAATCTGAAAAAGCTCAGAGAAAAAAAGGAACAACTACTGTCTTCACAAAACAATATAAATGCACAGATAATCAAAATTGAAAGTGAAGAAAGCAAAGTAAATTACAAGATACAACTGCTATCAGAGAGTTTAGAACAATCATATTCTATGAGCCTGCAAGATGCAAAAGCCTATGAAGATAAAACCATAATCATAAGCCAAAACACTATCAAAACTTTAAAAGAACAAATTTCAGCCTTAGGCAATGTAAACATAGACTCAATAGAAGAATTTGCCAAAGTCAACGAAAGATATATTTTTTACAAATCTCAAAAAGAAGATTTGGAGCAATCCATATCAAAGATAAACTCCGTAATAAAGAGTTTGGAAAAGAGCATGATTGAAGATTTTAAAACCAATTTTGAAATCATAAACAAAAACTTTGACGATATATTCAAAATTTTATTCGGTGGCGGAAGCGGTAGGCTCATATTGGAAAATGAAGATGACATATTAAATACAAACATAGATATATCCGTACAGCCTCCTGGAAAAAAATTGAGAGGTATATCAATGCTTTCAGGAGGAGAAAAAGCACTGTCTGCAATAGCATTACTATTTGCAATAATAGCAAGAAAACCCGTACCTTTTTGCATACTTGATGAGATAGATGCACCGCTTGATGACGCAAATATATACAGATATATTTCATACCTGCTCACCCTCATAGACACAACTCAATTCGTAACCATAACTCACAGACGAGGAACAATGGAAGCATCTGATTATATATATGGTGTAACCATGCAGGAAAAAGGTATATCTGATATAGTCAGCTTGAAATTAGAAGACGCAAAACACTATATAGAAGAATAAAATATGTTTGAACATCCCTTATTTAAGCAGTGTTTAGAGTTAAAACACCATATAGTGTTGGATTAAAAT
This sequence comes from Peptoanaerobacter stomatis, assembly GCF_000238095.2. NCBI lineage: Bacteria > Bacillati > Bacillota > Clostridia > Peptostreptococcales > Filifactoraceae > Peptoanaerobacter > Peptoanaerobacter stomatis. The sequence goes on along the minus strand of NZ_JH815225.1, from coordinate 1,740,484 downwards.
ATATAGTATTAACCCGAAAGGATAAATATGACGGATAAACAATTTTATAAAATATTAAACAAAGTTGAAAAGCCCGGAAGATATATAGGCAAGGAAAAAAACTCCGTAATAAAGGACAAAAACTCCGTTGACGTGAGATTTGCATTCGCTTTTCCCGACACATACGAAATAGGTATGAGCCACTTGGGTATGCAAATACTTTACAATCTGATAAACTCACTTGACTATGCTTGGTGCGAAAGAGTTTTTGCACCTAATGATGACTTTGAACAAGAGATGAGGAAACAAAACATCAAACTCTTCTCCATTGAAAGTCGCTCAAATATGCACGAGTTCGATTTTTTAGGCTTCACATTGCAATACGAAATGTCATTCACAAATATATTGAATATGTTCAATTTAGCAGATATACCGTATTATTCATCTGACAGAGATGACAAATATCCAATAATAGTTGCAGGAGGACCTTGTGCTTACAACTGCGAGCCTATTGCAGACTTTATAGATGTTGTGCAGATAGGTGAAGGCGAAGAGATGATGGTGGAGTTTTTATATTTATACAGAAAGCACAAAAATTCTCCCAACTATTCAAAAAAAGCATTTTTATTAGATGCTGCAAGGAATATAGAAGGCATATACGTCCCTGCATTTTATGATGTAAGTTACAACGATGACAACACTTTTAAAAGCATCACTCCAAAATACGAAGGTGTTCCCCAAAAAATCAAAAAAAGAATAATAAAAGACTTCGACAAATCATTTTATCCGGAAAATATAATCGTGCCAAATATAGAAATAGTACATTCAAGAATAATGCTTGAAATATTTAGAGGTTGCACAAGAGGTTGCAGATTTTGTCAAGCAGGTATGCTATACCGCCCGATAAGAGAAAGAAAACTTGAAACTTTGAAAAGCATATCAAAACAAATGTACAACTCTACCGGATACGAAGAAATATCATTAACCTCTCTAAGTAGCAGTGACTACTCCGATATAAACGGTCTGATAGACGAATTAAATGAAATATACTCAGATGAAAAAACAGCCATATCACTACCTTCGCTGAGATTAGACGGATTTTCACTCGATACCGCTCAAAAAGTACAAAAAGTAAAAAAATCAGGTATGACATTCGCACCGGAAGCAGGCTCTCAAAGAATGAGAGATGTTATAAATAAAGGCGTTGATACTTCAGATTTGGACGACACGCTTACAAAAATATTCACAAGCGGTTGGCATAGAGTGAAACTTTATTCTATGATAGGCTTGCCTTATGAAACTTATGAAGACTTAGACGAGCTTAGAAAACTCGGATATAGAGCATTAAATATTTACAAAGATACGCATAACGGCAAATTAACCGCAAGAATGGGAGTATCGCTGAGTGCATCTCATTTTGTACCAAAACCTTTTACTCCGTTTCAGTGGTTCGGTCAAAACTCATTGGACGAAATGAAGAAAAAACAATTCTATATAAAAGACAATATACGAAATAAAAATGTATCCTTCAGCTACCATGATCCTAAAACATCTCGAATAGAAGCCGTACTTGCAAGAGGTGACAGAAGACAGTCAAAAGCAATACTAAGAGCATACGAATTAGGCGCAAAATTGGACGGTTGGAGTGAGTTTTTCAACTATGACACTTGGATACAAGCGTTTGAAGAAGTCGGATTAGACGTAGATTTTTACGCCACAAGACAAAGAGATTATGAAGAGATATTCCCTTGGGACCACATAGATTGCGGAGTATCAAAAAGATATTTGATTTTAGAAAATGAACGTGCAAAAAAAGAACAATTGACACATGATTGCAGAAAAGGTTGCACAGGATGTATGGTAAACAAAGATATAGCCGTAGGGCTATGCGGTTAAAAATAAATTTCAAAATATATTTTTTTATGATATAATATGCAAAAGGTAGTATGCAGTGTTTTTCCCTAATTTTAAATGTTAGGGGGTGATTGTATGTCAACATTTGAAGTTATAACCATAATGCTTATGGCTTTAGATTTGATATTACAAATCATAGCCCTTTTTATAAACAATAATAAAAATTAGGCAACAAAAAACCACTGTATCCCAACTACAGTGGTTTTTATAAATAATCACTCTAAGGGAAAAGCCGATAGGCTTACTACCTTTTCTAAACACATTATACTTCATACAACAAATAATTTCAACAAAAATTTGACCATTTGAAGGTCTTTTTTATTATTTATAAATTATATATGTATCAACAATATTATAGAAATTGGTATATACAATTAAATATAGAAAGGTAATCGATGATAAGAGTTCAATATCAAAAATTAGGCGATATTTCATATATATCGCACTTGGACATAGTAAAATTAATGGAGAGGATATCAAGAAGAGCAGGAATAAAACTTTCATACTCGCAAGGCTTTTCTCCACATCCCAAAACTTCATTTTCTCCTGCATTATCCGTAGGAATGCAAAGCTACTGCGAATACATTGACTTGGAATTGGAAGACGAGAGCATTTCCTTAGACGAACTTATCGAAAGATACAACACAGCCTCAGTAGAAGGCATAATCTTCACAAAAGCAAAAAAATTCGAAGATAAAACCGAAGCCCTTATGTCATTCATAACACACAGCAAATTTGAATTTGAAATAGACGACGAAATAAACTTTGGCAGCATAATGAATGCAATAGACACCATAAATTCATCCAAGACAATAATGTTCAGCAGAATAAGCAAAAGCGGCAACGAAATACCCTACGATATGAAGGAGTATATTGAAGAATTGAGTTATGACGAAGAAAAAAACATAATAAAATCAACCATATGCACATCCTCCGCAAAGACATTAAACCCACGAGCACTTCTTTCATATATACTCACTCAATCAGGTTTAGAGCAAGACACATTCACCATAATAACAAAGACAGACACATATAATATGAACGAAAACGGAGAAATAACCAGAGCGTTATAAAAATATTATGAAAAAAATAATCATACAAAAAGGACTTTTTCTCGATAAAATAGCATATTTTAAAGACGATATACTCAAAAAACTCAAAATAACAGATAAAAATCAACCATATTTTGAAAAAGATATATTCATAGCAAAAAAAAAGAAACACAACATATCTATGAGCTCGCTTTCTCTGTCATTAGATGAAAATACTGACGGCTTTATGCACTACTACGGCAAAGACAATTTTGAATACAAGCTCTGCCAGATAAAAAAAATCTATAACAACGAAAAAAATCCTAAGCTCACAGACGAGATAACACTTGTAGGAAAATATACAATCTATATAAAAGGAAGTAGCGGACTGTCCATATCAAACAAATCAAAAGATGATGAGATAATAGAGACTTTCAAAAATGCAATAAATCCCTCCATATTATCAGACACAAAAATAATATTGAGAAGTAACTGCACGAAAGATGATATTCACAGTGCAATATCAGAAACAGAAGAATTTGACAAAATATACTCTCAAATTAAGCTAAAAGCAAAACTCACATCAAAACCCCAATTACTTTACAGACAATACGAAAGCGAAGAATTATTTTTATCAAAGCTGAACACAGATATAGACGAGCTCATTATAAACGACAAACAAACAGCAGATAGATTAAAACGCTCATCATTTAAGATAGATAACATCATCTGCAAAAATGAAAACCTGTTCGAAAAAAATCTTATAAACACACAGATAGATGCCCTGCTCAGCGATAAAATATCAATGCAAAACGGAATTAATCTATACATACAAAAAACAGAAGCAATGTATGTAATAGACGTAAACTCCGCAGGCTATTTCAAATACAAAGACAAAAACAAAAATGCACACCACATAAACAGTATTGCAATACCGGAAATCGCAAAACAGATAATGCTCAGAGATTTAAGCGGGATAATTCTGATAGATTTCATAGAGATGAATGACGATAAACTCGCAAAAAATCTCATAAATCAAATGAATACACAATTGGAAAATGACGACAGAAAATCAAGCGTAGTATCAATTACAAAGCTGTCACTTATGCAAATAATCAGAAAAAAAGAAGACTTGTCCATATCCGAGATATTGCTTGATAAAAATTTTACCAAACTCTATTCCGTAGAATATATATTCGAGCAAATATCAGAAAAACTCTCAAATATGCAAATCACAGATGAAGAAAACTTGGAACAAATAAAATCCGTCAACATCCATATTCCTACATTTGAAAGCGAAAAAACTAATAAATATATAAAAATATTAGAAGAAAAATATAATATAAAAATAATACCTGATTATCTAAAAAGAAGTAATTTCAACATAAAAATCCACTAAATAATGCTATATTTCCATACTTTGAATAACATATTATATATCCGTTTTTCAAACAAATATCAGTTTAACACAAGGTGATTATATGCAAAACAACTTATATCCCATAAACTTGGACGTCTCCGATATAAACGTGCTCATAATAGGTCTTGGCACAGTAGGATACAGAAAACTGTGCTCAATTATAGACATATGCAAAAACATCAAGATTGTATCGCTCGACATATCAAAAGACAAGCTAACAAACATATCAGCAAGACAAAATATACACTATGAAATAAAAAAATATGAATCCTGCGACATAGACGGCTACGATATGATTTTTGCCTGTACTGATGACGATAAAACTCAAAGAAAAATACTTTCAGATATAAGCACTGCACAAAAAAACAGATTTATATTGGCAAATTTTTGTAAACATCAAGAAAGCTCCAATTTTGCAAATATGCCCTCAATACAGACCGATGATTACGCCATAGCAATCACAACCTATGGAAATGACCCCAAATTATCCAAAAATATATGTGAAAAACTGGAAAATTTTCCTTTATATTAATATTCGTTTGATTAATAGACAGGCATATTACTATTCTCTCATATAATAGACAATTTATCTGAGTTTTCCATAAATATTTGTTATATTTCATTAAATTTATGCAATACTATTTTTCTATTTGGTTTTAGTATATTTTGTTTATTTTAAATATGCTTAATTTTACTTAGCCAATAAAATTTTAAAAACAAAAATATCCATTATTATATTAACCTTTGTATTACAATAAAATTATTTTAAAAAATTTATGAGGACATTATGAAAATCATAAAAGTAGCAAGCAGAAAAAGTATGCTTGCACTCAAACAAACGCAAATCGTAGTCGATATGCTCAAAAAAATATATCCGAATATTAAATTTGAAATTGTAACCATCGATACCTTAGGAGACAAAAATCTCAATAACAAACTGTCACAAATAGGCTCAAAAGGACTATTTACACAAGAAATCGAAGATATGCTCATAAAAGGTGAAGTATCCATGGCAGTCCACTCACTCAAAGACATCCCCACACAACTAAGCGAAAACTTGCAGATAAGCGCATATATCAAACGTGACACCAACAAAGATATAATGATATTCGCAAAAAACTGCTCAAATATATATGATTTGCCAAAAAATGCAAAAATAGGTACCTCCTCCATAAGACGAGAAGTACAGCTCAAAAAAATAAGTCCAGGCTTTGAAATCTGCAACATAAGAGGCAACATCCAAACACGATTGAGAAAAATGAAAGAAGAAAATTTTGACGCAATAGTTCTCGCAAAAGCAGGTTTAAAAAGGCTCGATATGCTAAAAGATGTAAATTATCAGGAACTTCCTTTCATATCAGCCTCAGGACAAGGCTGTATATGTGTAGAAACCACATCCGACAACGAAGAAATAATCTCTATGCTCGAAAAAATAAACGACAAAACTACTATGGACTGTGTCATGCAAGAAAGAGAATTCTTAGACTATATAGGTGGAGGTTGCCACTCACCCGCAGGTGCATACTGCACAAAAAAAGACAATATCTATAAAATAATCGGCTTTAAATCAGATATAGACGGCACTTCATTCATATATGACGAACAAATATCACAAGCACCCGAAAATTTAGGAATAGACCTCGCAAAAAAAATAATGTCCAAAATATAATTGACTTTAAAGGAACAGAAAACAAAGAAATGTATTTTTCACATCTCTTTGTTTTTTTATTTGCATTAATTTAACGAAAACTGTTACATTTTCATAAATTATGTTATAATTATTTAGATATTTTTTATTATATAACATCTATGTTTCTTAGATATCAGTATTAATCATTAAATATCTTGTATACACTGAAAATATCATCTTACAAATATTATTTATTTTGATAAGCAAATTAAATTATTATAAAAAAACAGGAGAAAATTATATGAGAAAATATTTCGGTACAGACGGAGTCAGAGGTATCGCCAATGAGGAACTCACTCCTACACTTGCATACAAATTGGCAAGAGCAGGTGGATATATCATAAGTAAATATTCACATCACGACGGACAAAAACCTCTTGCAATAATAGGCACAGATACAAGAATATCAAAGGACACTTTAAAATATGCTCTTATGGCGGGCTTTACAAGCGTAGGCATTGATGTAATAGATGCCGGTATAGTTCCTACACCTGCTGTTGCATATCTGACACGATTTTTTAAAGCTGACATAGGTACGGTTATATCCGCATCGCACAATCCTATGGAATATAACGGAATTAAATTTTTCAATTCACAAGGCTTCAAACTTGCAGATGCAATCGAAGAGGAAATCGAAGATTTAATCGAGCAAATGGAAAACAAAAAAGATATTATAAATTCTCCTACTCACAACGCCATAGGCAGACTTGTCAAAAGGGAGAATCCAAAAGAGGCTTATATGGATTTTTTACAAAAAATTGTAAATACAGATTTAAAAGGTCTCAAAGTGGTATTGGATACGTCAAACGGTGCCGCTTATAAAATCGCACCTGAAGTATTTAAGAGATTAAAAGCTACAGTACACACCATAGCAGACAAACCTAACGGCTTAAACATAAATTGGGATTGTGGCTCTACTCATCCCCAAAATCTTCAAAAAGCCGTATTACAACAAAAAGCCGACATAGGTTTGGCATATGACGGCGATTCAGACAGACTTATAGCTGTTGATGAAAAAGGAGAAATCGTAGACGGCGACAAAATAATGCTCATCTGTGCCAAGCATTTAAAAGAACAAGACAAATTAAAAGATAACAAGCTCGTAGTTACGGTTATGAGCAATTTAGGGCTTCACATATCAGCAAAACAAAACGATATAGATTTGAGCATAACAGGTGTAGGCGACAGATATGTACTTGAAGAAATGTTAAAATGCGGTTATTCAATAGGCGGAGAACAATCCGGACATATAATATTTTTGGACTACAACACGACAGGTGACGGAATATTAAGCTCGTTAATACTATCTTCCATATTGAAGCAAAGCAAGAAAAAAATGAGCGAACTTGCAAAAATAATGGACATATATCCTCAAGTTTTGGTAAATGCAAAAGTAGACAACAAATTCAAGCAAACTTATATGGAGATACCGGAGATTGCTCAAAAAATTAAGCAGATAGAAGAAGATATGGCACAGGAAGGCAGAGTGCTTATAAGACCGTCAGGCACAGAGCCTCTTGTAAGGGTAATGATAGAAGGAAAAGATGAAGACAAGATAACAACTATGGCAAACGAACTCGCACAGCTTATTTCAGAAAAATGTAAATAATATTTAAAAAGCATTTAATATTTATTTAAACTTTATAATATAAATTATTATTATGAAATAAAATAGTTATTTACAAAATTTTAAATAATAGCTGTGGAAATTTTATAAGTTATAATTAATTTCAGAATTTATACGCTTTAAAAGACCACACATAAGTTAAACTGTGTGGTTTTTTTATTTAAAACTTTTACTGATTTGATTTATATACTTTTAAATCAGATAAAATTTTAAGCCTATCTAAAAAATTTTGCAAATATGATTTTAAAACAGCTTAGTTTTTGGTAAAAATAAAACTGTAATAAATAAACTTATAAAATTAAAACAGATTAAGGAGTGTTTTATGAAAAAATTTAGCAAGAAAAAAATTATAATATTTGCAATAATCGCTATTATTGCTGTTTTTATAGCCTTCAATTTCTTTGGACCCAAGCCTGAGATGACTACACCGGTTGAAGTCTCTACCTTGGAAAAAGGTAATGTGGAAAGCGTAGTAGAAGTGCAAGGTAATGTATCTTCTGAAGACTCAGCAGAAATAACATCTCCATACAACTATGAAGTTGTCAAGATAAATGTAAAAGAAGGTGATACGGTACAAAAAGGTCAAGTATTGGCAGAGCTTGACGGAGAAGCTCTAAGAGATGAAATAACATTGTTACAAAACGAAATAAAATTCGATGAGCAAAAACTTGGTGAATCATATGACTCAGTAAATGATATTTACAAATCAACAGAATCTCTCAAACTTAACAGTGAAAATGCAAAAATAGCATTGGATAATGCAACAAAAGCATTAGATGATAAAAAACAATTGTTAGATTCAGGTGCTATACCTCAGCAAGAATATGACAATGCAAAAACTGCATTGGAACAAGCACAAATATCATATGACAACGCACAAGAAGCTCTAAAAAAAGGTGAGCATGACATACAGGCACAAATAAATCAAGCTACACCTAAGCAATCTGCACTTACAGCATTAGAAAACAAAAAAATATCACTGTCACAAAAATTAGAAAAATTGGAAAAATTAAAAATAACATCACCAATACAAGGTACAGTTACAAGAGTATATGCAAAAATCGGTAGATATGCACAAGATACTGAAAACCACAAACCTATGTTCATAATAGAAGATGAAAGCAAAAAATATGTAGTGGCAAAAGTCGGCGAGTATGACATATCTAAAATAAAATTAAATCAAGAAGTAAAAATATCAGCAGACGTATTAGGAAAAGACACCGTATCCGGAGTAGTAAACAGAATATCTCCTACAGGCGAAAAATCATCTTCAAGCAACAGCATAATAGTACCTGTAAAAATATTAGTTACACAAAAAGATGAAAGACTTATATCTGGAGTAAATGCAAAAGCCACAATAAAAATACAAGGCGTAAACAACGTGTTCAAAGTACCGTTTGATTCTATACTGACTGTCGAAGATAAAAACTATATATTTACAGTAGAAAACGACACACTTAAAAAGATAGAAGTTACAAAAGGTCTGGAATCTGATTTGGAAACAGAGATTTCATCACCGCAGTTAACAGAGGGTATGCAAATAGTAAAAAGCCCACAAGAAACTTTTATGGACGGACAAAAAGTTCAAATAGTTGACAATTCAATGATGATGCAATATGGAGCTCAACCACAGGAACAAGTCGCAAAATAACAAATTAATTTAGAAATAGGAGCAAGTTAATGTCTGATAACAAGGTAGTACAAGTAATAGACCTGAAAAAGAAATATCAAATGGGCGATAGCGAGCTTATGGCTCTAAAGGGTGTAAACTTTGAAATAGAAAAAGGCGAGTTTGTATCAATTATGGGCTCATCAGGCTCCGGAAAATCCACACTTATGAATATAATAGGCTGTCTTGATAAACAGAGCGAAGGCGAATATATATTGGAAGGCATAAACATAAAAGACAAGACACAAAACGAGCTTGCATATATAAGAAACCAAAAAATAGGCTTTGTATTCCAGTCTTTCAACCTTATATCAAGAACATCGGCACTTAAAAATGTAGAGTTGCCTATGATATACGCAAAAAAAGATTCCAACTACAGAACAAAACGTGCAGAAAAATTGCTTGAAGATGTAGGTCTGTCAGAAAGACTTCACCATATGCCCAACGAATTATCAGGAGGTCAACGCCAAAGAGTAGCAATAGCAAGAGCACTTGCCAACGACCCCCCTATAATATTGGCAGACGAACCCACAGGTAATCTGGACTCAAAATCATCAGTAGAAATAATGCAAATTTTTGCCGAGTTAAATGCACAAGGCAAGACTGTAATATTGGTAACACACGAACCTGATATAGCAGCCTACACAAAACGAATAATAACATTCAAAGACGGAAACATACTAAAAGACGAAATAAACTACAATATATCAAAATTCTAATAAGATTAGACTATGTTTTATTGATAGTTTATCAAAACATTATATTTTAAATTTAAACTTATATTTAAAAATTATTCATCATCTAATCAGATATAGGTATTAAATTCTATCAGCAAAGCTATTACACTTTGTTGAATTATATAAATTTTTAAAGATTTTATGAGGTAAATATGGGATTAATATTAGAAAACTTCAAAATGGCTCTATCATCAATAAAAGCCAACAAGATGCGCTCTTTTTTGACTATGCTCGGCATAATCATAGGTATCGCATCAGTAATTACCATAACATCAGTCGGTGAATCTACCAAAGCCACTATGAACAAGTTTATAAGCGGTTTCGGTAAAAACAGAGTTATGTTATATGTAAATTATGAAGAAGAAAATCAAATTGACGATAACAAATATTTTACTCTTGAAGATGTCGATTATATAAAAGGAAAATTTAAAAATCAATTAGCATATATATCCTTATCAAACGGTTCTGTCAGCACTATAAAAAGAGGTATTAAAGAGCAAAAAGTCAATTTTATGGGTGCAGATTATAACTATATCAAAGAATTAAGCACTTACAAAATAATATACGGTAGAGATTTTCAAGAAAATGATGTAATAGGAAGAAAAAAAGTAACAATAGTAAACAGAGAATTTGCTCAAGCACTGTTTGGAAGAGAAGATATAGTAGGCGAAGAAATAACAGGTACAATAGATGGTGAAACTACTACACTTAAAATAATAGGTGTATATAATAAAGAAAAAACCATCTTTGACTCCATAGGTGGAGGCAATCAAACAGACGCATATATTCCATACACAATTGCAGGTTCAAGCACGGGTTATTTGGATATGAAAGTTGCTGAAAATCTGAATTCAGTAACAGAGAGCAACAAGATAAAAGAATTTGTTACAAGATACAAACAAGCTGACCCTTCGACATATAAAATACAGACTTTAGAAGAACAAGCAGGCATGATAAATCAAATGCTTACTATGTTGTCGCTCGGATTAGGTGCAATAGCTGCAATATCTCTTGTAGTCGGCGGTATAGGTATAATGAATATAATGCTCGTATCAGTAACTGAAAGAACAAAAGAGATAGGTATAAGAAAATCTCTTGGAGCAAGAAAAAAAGACATATTGCTTCAATTCCTGATAGAATCAATAATATTATCAGGTGCAGGAGGTATAATAGGTACACTAATAGGTCTTGGACTGTCAAATATAGCAACCAAATTTATGAACGTGGACTCCACTATATCGATAAATGCCATTATAACAGCAGTAGTATTCTCATTCGGCGTCGGTATATTCTTTGGGATCTTCCCTGCAAATAAAGCATCAAATCTTGACCCGATAGATGCACTTAGATATGAATAGTTTTTAATTTTATAAATATAAAAAGATGTTCCTTGTAATTGGGAACATCTTTTTATATTTATACAGGCTACTTATTCCGATTTTTATTTAAAAATCCAAAAATAAATTTAATCCGCCCTACTACTGAATTATATTTAAATTAGCATTAGGACAGTTTTGACAATTCTTACTACACAACTTACAATTTTGAAGTTTACAGGTAAGGTCTGTACATGAACGCTTACAAAATATACATTCAATATTATCTCTTTTAGCTCTGTCTTTGACATTTATTGTAAGTCCATGCTCTATGAAGTCTGTAAATACTATAACCATATCCACTTCCGGCATTTTTAAGTTTCTCATGCCTTTTTTTCTGCCTTGCCAATGTATGTAATCATTTATGCCGAAATCTTTAAGCGTATTCGGTATTTTGCCTAATGTATCGGCTCCTACTAATAATGCTTTCATTAATATGTTTTTCCTTTCAAAAAAATTAAATGATAATTATTCTTAGTATATTGTATGATTTTTTTTATCAATTGTCAATAGTTATTATGTATATTCTAAGTAAATTGATTTAATGTTTTTACGATTATTATTATTTAATTGACAAATATATTATCTTATATTATAATTACTTTAATAAATGCAATAAGTTAAACAGTTCCACCAAAAAAAGCACACTATGCCAGTAGTGTGCTTTTTAATAGGCTAATTATCACGAAAGATACTGTCTAACCATTTGCAAATAAAAATTACAATTATATCCTAATAAAAACTTAATTTTTTTACTTCTTGTGGAAGATTGCCTTTATATTTTTTAAACAATGTTGAAAATCTGCTGTGCGAATTGTACCCTACCGCTCTTGCAACCTCGGATATATTTAAGTTTGTCGCTATGAGCATATGCTCTGCAACATTCATACGTCTTCTTTGTATATATTCGGTAATGCTCATATTATACTTTTGTTTAAATGAATCTTTCAATTTTGTTTTGCTCATAAGTGCTATTTTGCATAACAAATCCTGTGAAATATCTGATGAGTAGTGGTCGTTGATATATTTACACACATTATCGAGTGATATATCGTCTTGCCTGCTTATCTTGGCTTTACTCTCTTTCCTTTCAAAATATCTGTTTATAGCTATATTCAATAATTCCTTGGCTTTTACCTCGTAATATATCTCACTTGCAGGGAAATTCTTATCATAACTCAAAATATCATCAGCAATTTTTTGTATCTCCGGTATTTCTTCCAAAGAATTTAATTGCTGAAATGCTTCTTCCAATATTTCTTTATCCAAATTTGATGTTTTTTCAACAAACTCTGTTATAAATTTTTCCTTATATTCTATCCCTACGGAAAAATACGGATAACCTCCATGAAGCAAGAATCTGAAAACTCCTTTTTTATGAAAATATGTAAATGTCATATTGTCCGTAACCGACTGATATGGAGTAAGGCACTCACCATGTACGGACTTGATATATGATATGCTTACATAGGTATCGCTTAAATCATCTTGAGTGTGATTTACTATTATGTCTTTTTTTACATTAAAATCGTGGATATTTACGGAAAAATAATCATTTGTGTAAAACCAGTAATATCCGTCCATTTCCTCTACATTTATCTTGTACGTAACTCCTATAGGAGAAAATAAATTGCACTCCTCGTCCAAAGTGAAACCTACACTTGTTAAAAACTTTTCATATCCATAATTCATAACTGCCCCTCCTTTATAGTCAATTCTTAATTTCTATAAATCAATATATGCTCATACTAAACACTAATTACATTATAATTATATATTCAAAAAATCATATTTTCTAAAACAACAAATTATATAAACTTTAGCTATTTTATAATTTACACCAATATTTGGTATAAATATATTTCTATAAGTAAATTAATTATTACGATTAGCCCAACTGATACATTTAGTCATTATTAAACATATACACTTGAAATAAATAATCATATTTTGTATCATTAATTTATCAAGGTATCGCAAAATATTTATATAGTAAACTCAAATATAAACTTCAAAATATAGTAAATTAAAATATTTGCAAGTTTATTAAAAAATATATGTCTTTAATCGGATAATAGCATTGATATACGATTTACATATATTTGTTATTCATTTTTAAGTTATTTTGCTATAAATAAAACTTGCACATATCTTAATTATATATCAGTAAAAGGAGGAATTCAACAATATGAATAAAAAAATAAACATTAAAAATGTTGTAGCTTTTTATGCAAATGAAAAAATGCCACTTTATTATTTGACTGTAATTTTTTCGGCTATTTATGGCATTTTATCCGTTATACCCTACTATCTCATATGGCAGATTGCAAGAGAGCTTATTGTAAACGGTACTTCCGCAGACAAAAACAAGATAGTATCATATGCTGTTTACATATTCGCATCACAAATAATAGGTATAATCGTGAGTTTTTCAGGATTGATGGCATCTCACCTCTTGGCTTTTCGTATTGAAAAAAATATAAGACATAACGCCATTAATCACCTGCTCTCACTGCCTATAGGATATTTTGAAAACGAAGATACAGGCAGAATAAGAAGAATGATTGACGACAACGCATCCAAAACACATACATTCATCGCACATGTATTCCCTGATATCGCATCTTCCACTGTTATACCTATACTTTTTATAATTATGATACTATCCGTAGATTACAGGCTCGGACTGCTTTGCATAGCAGGTGTGATAATAGGAATGGCAAATATGTTTTCCTTAATGGGACCGAAAACTAAAGAGCTGATGGGCGAATATATGCAATCATCAGAAAATTTGAGCATAAACGGAGTCGAATTTATAAGAGGTATCCCTGTTGTAAAAGTATTTAACCAAAGCGTAGAAAGCTTTCAAAGATTTTATGCATCTATAATGGATTATGACGAAAAGGCAAAATTTTTCGTAAACTTTTGCAAAAGACCTATGATATTTTACACGCTGTCTCTATTTATGCCGACAATCCTGCTCGGACCGCTTACGATGATACTTATAAGACACAGCTCGTCACCGCTTGAACTGTTGTCAAAGTCAATTTTATATATATTGATGTCAATGTTGCTCCACTCCGTACTCATGAAACTTGCAACAGTATCTGAAGCAAAAAATATGTTCTTCATATCCATAGAAAAATTGAACGATATTTTTGAAAATAAACAAATGCCTAATATGAACATAGAAAAAACAAATCAAGAAGGCATAAGTTTTGAAAATGTAAGTTTTACTTATATAGGTAAAGAAACTCCTGCAATAAACGATGTAAGCTTCAATTTTGAAAAAAATAAAACATATGCACTTGTAGGTGCAAGCGGTTCAGGTAAATCAACACTGCTTGAGCTAATCGGCAGATTTTACGATATAGACAAAGGCTCTATAAAAATAGACGGTCAGGACATTCGCTCAATAGAAGAAGATATACTTTTGTCAAAACTTTCCATAGTGTTCCAAGAAAGCAAATTGCTCAAAAGGACGCTTAGAGAAAATATAACCATGGGCAAAGATTATTCAGACGATGAAATCTTAAATGCAATCAAATTAAGCGGTTGTGAAGATATACTCTCAAATATGAAAAACGGTTTGGACACTATGATAGGCGAGCAGGGAACATATGTATCAGGCGGAGAGGCACAAAGAATATCTATCGCAAGAGCTTTTTTAAGAAACCCCGACATTTTGCTCTTAGATGAAGCTACCGCTTACGCAGATCCTGAAAATGAACATAAAATAAGCGAAAGCATAGAAAAGTTAAAACAAGGCAAGACATGTATAATGATAGCACACAGATTAAATTCAATCACCAACGTAGATAAGATACTCATAATGCAACACGGAAAACTCATAGACAGCGGAAACCACGAAGAGCTTATGCAAAACAGTCCTTATTACAGACAGCTCTACGAAAACTATTCAAGAAGTATAAAATGGAGGGTTGCAAATGCTTAACATATTACAAAAAAAATTCCTGTTATCTGAAGAAGGCTCAAAAAATATGTTAAAAGGTATAATCTATTGTGCACTTTTAAACATAGCATTTATGATGCCTATGGGTGTAGTGTTCAACTTTATCCGAGAAAGTCTGAACATCTATATGTACCATACTCAAACAGGCTACACCACAATATTATATGTTGTAATGGCAATAATAACTTTTTTTGCTATATATTTTGCCAACAATCTGCAATATGACAGCGTATATACCACAACATATACAGAAACGGCAAACAAGAGAATATCCCTGTCAAACCATATACGCAAATTACCTCTTTCATTTTTTGACAAGAGAGATTTGGCAGATTTGACAGCAACTATAATGGGAGATATGGAAGCCATAGAACACGCATATTCTCATGCAGTACCAGAATTTTACGGCACAATAATATCCGTAACATTAATAGCAATATCAATAGCTGTTATGAATTTAAAAATGGCTGTTTGCCTAATACTTCCATTCCCAATATCTATTTTTATGATTCACTTGGCAAAAAATAAAAAAATGCAATCAGAAAAAAAACACTACAACGAAAAATTAAAAGTAACTGAATTTGTTCAAGAAACCCTTGAAAATATATTGCCTATAAAAGCATATCAAAGAAAAGAAAAAACTATGTCGGAGTTTAAAAAACTGCTCGACAGCGAAGAAAAAGAACATCTTAGAGCAGAGATATACAATCCGTTATTGTTGGCACCCCTTAAAACACTTATGAGAATAGGTGTACCGCTCGCAATATTAGTAGGATTTGGCGAATATACAAACGGAAATCTTGAGCTTGCATCTTATATATGCCTTATAATCGCCTGCGTAGTAATATATGCACCTATGGACGGTTGCCTTTCATTCATAATAGAGTTTATGTATATAGACACACCAGCAAAAAGAATGGACGAAATATTCAATATGAAACTTATGAGTGGAGATGACAAACAAATAGATAATTTCGACATAACACTCGAAAATGTATCATTCGGCTACAATGATACTGAAGTTATAAAAAATGTCAGCTTTACCGCAAAACAAGGTCAAACTACTGCACTTGTAGGCGCATCAGGTTCAGGCAAATCAACACTTGCAAAATTGATGCTCAGATTTTGGGATATAAACTCAGGCACAATAAAATTAGGCGGTAGCGACATACGTCAAATAGAGCCGGAAAATCTGCTCAAACACTATTCAATGGTATTTCAAGATGTAGTGCTTTTCAACAATACAATTATGGAAAATATCAGAATAGGACGCAAAAACGCAACAGACGAAGAAGTAATACAGGTAGCAAAAATAGCAATGGTAGACGAATTTGTACAAGAGCTACCCCAAAAATATGACACAAAAATCGGAGAAAACGGAGTACTTTTATCAGGTGGAGAGCGTCAGAGAATATCAATAGCAAGAGCCATATTAAAAGACGCACCTATAATATTTTTAGACGAATCCACATCAAGCGTAGATGCTGACAACGAAACAAAACTCCAAGAGGCACTGTCAAACCTCGTAAAAAATAAAACCGTAATAGTAATCGCACACAGATTAAGAACTGTTGAAAACGCCGACAAAATAATAGTGCTTAGAGATGGCAAACTCATAGAAGAAGGAACATCAAAACAGCTTATAGACAAAAAAGGCGAATTTTACAAATTATGGAAGCTCCAAAAGAATAATTAGTATATTAAAATATTTATTCTAAATTCATACTTTTCCCCAATATAATAATAGTGATGCTATTACTACTCTCATTAATTCAAATATAATAACAGTATGATTTATAAGAAAACTGTAAATAGTGTTTTATCTTATTAAATTTATAAAACACTATCATTTAGTTGAATTTTGATATAACATATTAAAAGTTAATAGAATAATAGATGTTTTTAATAATTTATTAACTAATTAAAATCAAGTATAACTCATATATACTTTATCCATTAATTAAAATAATATTAGTATTACTATAATTTCAAAAAAGAGAAGTATCCATATTTTCATAGATGACTTCTCTTTTTTCTTTATTTTAGCCTTCTTATAAAAAAAATAATATTTCAAAAAAAGATGTTTTTTAATCATTATACCAGAAATATTGAGCACATTTTATTTTCTATTATGCTTACTATCGTTTTAGAGTGATTTATTTTCAATCCAAATAAAATTTCTCTAAATTGCAATAGCGAATGTATCTTTTTTATTAAATTTAATTTAGTACCTTGCATTATATAGTACCTTGTGTTATACTCTATTTAATAAAAATAATTTTATACTAATATCTGTTTAATTAAGGTATAAAATTTATATACGTTATTAAGTATACTTAATTTTACTTAGCTAATAAATTCTTAAAATATCTATTATTCTACTGTCTTTTATACTGAAAATATTTTAAAAAGCCATATATACTATGAAATAATACAATAAATATTCATATAAAAATATATTATATAGGAATCAAAATTGTATGGCATTTCAAACGGGCAATGGTATTAGTATCATAGTTTATTGCTTATTTCAGCATTTACAAGCATTAAAGCATAGTATATTTCATATCATAAGTAGAATAAAAAAACTATAAAATGATAAATATTTTTTATTTTATTCTTATAGCAAATAATAGATAAAGCTTATTAGTATTAAGGAGGTTTTATGAACATACAATTCAAAAAAGGTGTGTTGGAATTGCTCGTATTATCTCTGCTCATCGAAAAGGATATGTACGGATATGAACTGGTTGAAAAAATATCTGCTCATATAGATATATCGGAGGGTACTATATATCCGCTGTTAAGGCGACTCAAAAATGACGGATATGTGGATACATACTTGCAAGAGTCTCAAACAGGTCCACCACGAAAATATTACAAGCTCACAGACACCGGCAGAGCTTCACAAAACTTGCAAATCAAAGAATGGACTGATTTTACAAGCTCGGTAAATACTATTTTGAAAATATAAAAAAGGAATGATACCATATGAAAAAAAGAGAATTTTTGGACTTGCTCAAATTTTATCTCAAAGATATGCCTCAAATCGTTATAGATGATATCCTCTCGGATTACGAAGAACATTTCAACATAGCAATGGAAAACGGCAAGAGTGAAGAAGATATATGTAGCGAGCTTGGCTCACCTGAGTTGATAGCAAAAGAATATATAAGCGGTGAAAAAATACATCTCGTAGCTAAAAATGCAGAATTTGAACAATCAGACTTCGAAAAAGACGCAGAAGATGAGAACAAAAAAAGCAAAAATTATAAATTTATTTTAACAATATTGGCAATAATAGGTGTAATAAGCATTTTGCCCGCAATATTCGGTTTCGGAATGGGAGTTGTAGGCGTAATAATTGCCATAATATTAGGTATATTAGGCATTTTCTTTGGAATTGTCAGCTCAATAGTAGGGATTGTATTTACTATATTTGTATATGGAATAACACTTATAATATCCGTTATAAACCCCATTTTCGCAAGAAATATTTTCCCTAATCATATAATTACTTCTATTCACCCGCTTACAAGGCTGTTTTCAGCCATTGCCGTAATATCTTTCGGACTTCTTATAATACTGCTTGGACTTTTTATAATAAAGCTTATTATAAAAGGTATAAAAAACATATTTATAACAATTAAATGGAAAAAAAGGAGGAATAACAATGAAAAAACTGCTAAAAGTTCTAATAATATTAATCTTGATAAGTAGTCTGCTTTCAGCTATTTCATTTTTCGCATTCGATTTTGCAAATGTAAGAGATATCTACAGTCATAATTCAATATTTCACAGCCATAGATATAATCCTGTTAAAGACTATATCGAAGATGAAACTGATGATGCTCTTGATGATAATTATGAAGACTACGGCATAATCAATAAAGGCGCAAATTTATTTGCTAAAAGTTTGGAGCAAAATATCTTGGATGGCGTATCCGACATTGTATCCGATACTGTAATTGATGAAATGGCACTTGGTGATTATTTTGAAAATGAAATGTCCAAGGAATACAAATACTTACTAAAGACTGAAAATTTGAATAAATTTGACGAATTGTATATAAACTTGCCGTCTTCATCTTTATGTGTACAAATAGAAAAATCCGATAAATACAAGATAGATTTTTACTCAAAAAGAAAGAGCAATGACAATGTAAAACTTATGAAGATAAATCAAAATGGCTCAAAATATGAAATAACTTCACCTGAAAAGTTTGACAAAAATACACCTTACTTAGTTATTTCAACACCTGATGCTCAAAATCTTAAAGTGAAGTTTAATACGGACAGTGCAGTATTTGTGGCAAAAGAGAGTTTGAAATCCGCCGACTTAAAAACGGATAACGCAGTTATCAGCCTAAGCGGTGAAAAATCCTACAACATAAATATAGACGCGTCCGATTCGATAGCACGGATAGATTTAAAAAATTATGACGCGCAAATAAATGTAAAAAGCGACAGCGGTATAGTAAATATATTAGGTAAAAAATATATGTTGGAAGATAAAACTATAAGCGAAAAAATTAAAAACGGAAAAGACAAAATAAACATAGAAATGGATTCAGGTTTTATAAAAATAAAATAGTTTGAAGTTCAAGCAATAGTATTATACCTATTTTCTAATAAAATTATGGATAGCTTGTATAATTAACATTAATATATATAGTCTACCTGAAAAATTAATTATTATGTTTTCCAATTATTCTATAAGACTTTATACTAATCACTATCTATAATACCAAGTATTTCATATTTGATGAGATTATAAGCAATTTTGTTATAATACAATTATGTGGATATTTAATTGGTTTTTAGCATTAGATAATAAAATAAGTTTCATGGTGAATTAACCTTATTATAAATAAAGCTGATTCACTATGAAACTTAACTGTTTAAAACTTCATATTTTTGAATACGAAGTTATTTTTTTTGAGTTTCTTTTTATTGTATGCAGTATCTTCTAATGGAAGTTTTGTTCTAAATATCCCGTCAAATTTCATATATGCTCCTTGAAGTGCTGCAACTGTCGGTATTGCTGATATTTCAGCCACTCCTTTTGCTCCATATGCAAGTTTGCTGAGATTTTTTTCTACTATTATTACATCTATCTCCGGCACCTGATTGGCTCTAAGCACTCCAAGTGAGCCGAAATCTCCCTGCACAACTCCATTTTTTACAATTACTTTTTCACTCAGTGCATATCCAAGCGCCATAGTAACTCCGCCTTGTATCTGCCCCTGTATATTAATAGGGTTGATAGCTTTTCCTACATCATGAGACGCTATCACCTTTTTTACTTTTCCGTCTTCATCCAAAGCGACACAATGCGTAGCATAAGCATATGAGATATGAGATATAGGATTATCTTTTTTGGAATTAATAGGATCTGTTACGCTCACATATTCTCCTATATAATAGCTTCCGTTAAGTTTTCTAAGTGTAGAATTTATGAGTGCCTCTTGTAATTTAAGAGATGCTCTTCTCACCGCTTCTCCTATGAAAAATGTGTGTTTTGATGTGTTTGCACTGCCAAGTTGCATACATTCGCATTTTATTTGCCCCGGCAAAAGACCGGTCGTTTGGCAAACTATCTGAATAAGTGCAGTTTCTATTCCTTGACCTGAAAATGCTATGTCGGATTTTATTATAACTTTGTCATTTTTTACAAGCAATACGCATTTTCCAACATCTTTACTTCCTACACCATCTCCCATATTTTTCATAGCACAAGCTATTCCTACATATGATTTTGAATAAAAGAAATCTTTTACTGAAATCAAGGTTTCTTTTAATGCAGTATCACTGTCGGCTATCTGTCCGTTAGGCAATATATCTCCTACATCTACTGCATTTTTATATCTTATCTCCCATGCCGATATACCTGCAAGTTCTGCAAGCCTGTTGAGATTGCTCTCAATGGCAAAATTGGACTGTGTAACTCCAAATCCTCTGAATGCTCCTGAACTTATATTGTTTGTAAAAACGGACATACCTTTTATATTTATATTTTGGTAATTATATGGTCCTGCGGAGTGCATACAGCATTTTTCTATGACATTTTCTCCTACTGAGGCATATGCTCCTGTATCTGCTATAATTATAGCTTTTAAAGCTGTAAGTTTTCCGCTTTCATCACAAGCTGTTGTAAATTCCATTTCCATAGCGTGTCTTTTAGAGTGATATTTGATACTTTCTTGCCTTGTAAATGTCATCTTGACAGGTTTCTTTGTTTCAAGT
The DNA here is from genome assembly GCF_000238095.2 of Peptoanaerobacter stomatis. Taxonomy (NCBI): domain Bacteria; kingdom Bacillati; phylum Bacillota; class Clostridia; order Peptostreptococcales; family Filifactoraceae; genus Peptoanaerobacter; species Peptoanaerobacter stomatis. The sequence continues at coordinate 1,718,822 of NZ_JH815225.1, read as the reverse complement.
GCAAGAAGCACCGTATGATGCTGAACTGTTATATCATTCTTGCCTCCAAAATCTCCACCCACGTTTTTTATAAATACTTTTATATTATTTTCAGGTAAATCCAATATGTTCACAAGCTGTTTTCGTATATTTGACACATTTTGTGCAGATGTATAAAGTATCAAATCTTCATCTTTAACATATGCAAGTGCCGATTCTGTTTCTAAAAAGGCGTGGTCAGTCATTGGAACGCTGTAATTATTTGTTATTACATATTTTGAATTTTTTATGGCTGAATCTACGTCTCCTCTATTTATAAGGACTTTTTGTAATATATTTCCGTCTTTATGTATATCATATGCGTCTTTTTTAAGAGCATCTTTCATATGTGTTATAGGCTTTAATTCTTCATACTCCACTTCTACTAATGACAACGCCTCTTTTAATCCTTTTTTAGTCTTTGAGGCTATTGCACATATAGCGTCGGATATACATCTCGTTTCTTCGCCTACTCCTACAAATACAGGCGTATCTTGCCTTACAAGCCCTACTTTATTTGATTTTTTCAGAGAGTTTTTGTCTATTATTGCTACCGTATCTTTGTGATTTAATGCTTTTGTGTAATCAATACTTTTTATAAAGGCTCTCGGTACGTCTAATCTCAATGCACCGCCATATAACATATCTTTCATATATAAATCGTCTGTATATTTTGCTATGCCGAGTATCTTATCATCCACTTCTTCTGAAGATAAAATTTCGCCTATTTTACCCTTTGATTTAGATTTTTGTATCTTATCTATTCCTGCAAATATCCTTGAGGCTAATTCTATTGCTTTTTCTATCTTTGCATATCCCGTACATCTGCATATGTTTTTGCTTATAGCTTTTTTTATCTGATATTTTGATGGCAAGTTATATTCATCTATAAGTGCCTTTGCCGACATAATCATCGCAGGAGTACAGTATCCGCACTGTACTGCTCCTACAGTTTTAAAGGCATATACATAAACTTCTTTTTCTTCTTCGTCCAAGCCTTCCACCGTTATTACGCTTTTTCCCAATATATCAGATATTTTTTTATGGCAGGAGTATGTAGCTACACCGTCTATTATAAGCATGCACGCACCGCAACTGCCATCTTCACAACCACGTTTTACCGATGTTATATGCATAATATCCCTTAGGTAGTCTATTAGATACATATCTATATATGAGTTTACTATTTCGCCATTTAGTATAAATTCAAGCATTGTATTCACCTTTTTTTGTAAGTAATACCAATCTCCAATAGAATAACATATATTTATGTGAAAAATCCATAAATAAAAGTATATTTATTAAATTTACACAATACCATTTTTCTATCATTACTAATGAATTTTAGTATATAGCTTATCGTCAATAATTTGCAAAATCAACAATAAATATTTTTAAAGGATAGATTTTTTTCTATCCTTTTATTAAATATATCCATTTTTAAATATTTTTATTTATTATATTACATATTTTTCCAAATTTCGCTTGCTCTTTGAGTAGAATCGGCATTTATCTTATCCATATCGGCAGTAAGTATTATTCTGTCTTTCATGACAAGTTTACCGTTTATTACAGTATGTTTCACCATTCCACCGTTTACTCCGAATAATAAATGTCCGAACCAGTTTGCATCTGACATAGGTGTATGAGGTTTGTAATCTACAACTATTATATCAGCATATGCTCCTTTTTCAATCTTTCCAAGCGGTTTATCCCAATATTTTGCACATATTTTTGGATTGTTTTCAAATTGAAGTGCTTTTGTTTCCATAAAACCTACTGTAGGATCTGCTAAATGATGGCTTTGAAGTATATTTGATACTTTCATTGACTCAAACATATCTTGTGTGTATGCGTCTGAACCCAATCCTACTCTTATGCCTTTTTTAAGCATTTGTACAACAGGTGGCGCTCCTACAGCATTGTTCATATTTGACTCCGGATTTGTAACTACACTTGTGTCTGTAGCTTTTATTATATCCATTTCACCTTGGCTTAAATGTATGCAGTGTATTGCAAGGGTTTTATCTCCTAATATCCCCCAATCGTACAGTCTTTCTCCAACTTTTCTGCCATATTTTTTAAGGCTGTCATATTGGTCTTCTATACCTTCTGTAACGTGTACGTGATATCCTGCATCTACGCCTTCCATAGCTTCTTTTATAAGAGACATAGTTTCATCTGATATAGTAAATGATGCGTGCATTCCGAACAATCCTTTTACCATATCATCGTTATCTTTAAGTGTATGTTTTATAAAATCCACATTTTCTTTTATTCCCGCTTTTGTTGCTTCTTTACCGTCTCTATCTGTTGTTTCAAAGCAAAGAGATGTTCTTACACCTATTTTTTTTGCAACTTCTTCAAGTGCAAAAAGGCTTCCTGGTATGCAATGTCCACTTGCGTGATGGTCAATAAGTGTAGTAACCCCTGATTTTATAGACTCTGCATATGTAGTGTATGCGTTCAGTTTTATATCTTCCAAGCCGAGACTTCTATCCAGTTTCCACCAAAGATTTTCCAATATGTTGAAGAAGTTATCAGTCGCTCCGCTCGGTGCCATTCCTCTTGCATATGCACTGTATATATGTGAGTGAGCGCATATCATACCCGGCATTATAAGTTGACCGTTTGCATCAAGCACCTCTTCATTGGGATTAGCTTTTTTAAGTGTTTCAAAATCTCCTATTTCCTCTACTACATTGCCTTTTATAAGCACTGCTCCATTGTCCATAAATCCGACTTTATCCGAATTTGTTATAAGTCTTCCGTTACCTATTATCATATTCTTCACCTCTGTTATTAAAATTTTTATAATTAATCTGCAATAAGGTCTATAGCTTTCCCTATGGCAGAAATGTAAATTATTTCATATCTTTACAAAAATTTGTTTAAATTATTGTATATCATCTTATTTATTTTTAGTTAAAATCAGACTTATACTATCAAAATTTTAAGTGCAGACATCTATTTAAAAATATAAGTATTTTTTTCTATTTTAAAATGTATTCTTAAAAAATTAAATATTTTTTATTCTATGACTGAAATTCAAATAAGCATTTAAAAATAAATATATGTCATCCATAGATTAAAAGAATTTCAATATTAATTTATAATCTTGCTGAAATAAGTTCAGCCAAGTGAACAGGTTTTCCTTCTCCCAATTTCAGTCCGCTTTCACAGGTATTACAGTATACCAAGATTCTATCAGTCTTATGCCTTGCTACCTGCTCATTCATTTTTTTCAACTTGTCTTCCTCTAAAAGAACTGTGGTATATTTTTCTCCTATCTCTTTGAAAAGTCTTGGAGCTGTTTTCATATTAAGTGGAGTTACCTCCGACAGATTCCATATACCGCAAAACTTTGTCTTTTCAAAGTTTTCTTCAATCTCAACTGCCTTAATGTTCATCTTTTCAAGGCATTTTCTCACTGCATTTTGAGCACTGGCTTTTTTATGAGCCTTCCAACAGTCCTGCACGCTTATCTCTTCTCCGTGAAAATCCTTCCAAGGGAAGTCATCATCTTCCAAGATAAATTCGTAAACGCTTTTTTCCTGCGTATTAGGACTGAGTTCATTTGTAATAATGGCACAATTAGTACAGTTTGTAAGTATAGTATCTCCTTCTTTGAGTAAGTCCTGGGATATCCTGCAACATCCTAATATTTTGACATTTTTAGCTCTCAGATATGCGCAGATTTTCTCGCTTACATCAGCATGTGCCTTTTTAAAATTACATGACGGAAAATAATAAATCATGAAATCACTTCCTTTTTCCCTACAGTACTTCTACAATATATTCATCTAAAATATCAACTATATTAAGCAGTTTTTTCAGCCTTGAATCAATGTATAAAGAAATATTGTGTACGGTTTATTGAATGTGCTTTTGCATAAATTTTTATATACTTATCTTACAGGGCGAAAGCATATTATTGCAATCCGCCCCACAAGATTATTTTTCAAACTTTTCTATACGAAAGGTCTTTCAACTATATTTTCTATCACATAATATGAATATTTTTCTTCAAGTTGTTCAAGCATGTTGATATATTGCTTAGGAATGTTATCTCCACCCTTTTTGTATTCAACTACATCTTTTCCAACTCTGAAAAGGTAAGTGCCGTCAGGTTTTTTGTAGAATCCTTCGTTAGTTGATTCTTCAAAATCGTAAAGTGTCCAAAATACTGTAAATTTGTCTTTGTAAGGTCTTCCTGCATGTGGACAGAACACTCCGCAGTTACCACATTCGTTACACATTCCGTCTATATGCACTATTTGATGACCAAGTTCATATCCATCTACTTCTACCATTACATTGGCTCTATTAGGACAAACTTGTACGCAGACTTCGCATATTTGGTCGCATTTTAGACATCTGTCCCCTTCTTTTTCTCCAACTTGTGGTAATACAAGTATTGCTCTTCTCTTGTAAAGTTCGTTTTCGTCTTCAACTATGTCGAATTTTACAAAGTCAGCTTTGATATTTTCTTTTGACATTATATCAAGGGCTATCTTCTTAGCATCTCCCATACCCTTTACTATAGTAGAAGGTCCTCTCTTGCAATCCCCTGCTACATATACGTCTTTTTTGCTTGTTTCGTTTGTAGCGCTTAGTACAGCATAGCCTTTTTTATCAACAGAAAGTTTATTTTCAGCAAATGCACTTACATCAACTCTTGCACCTGTAGCTCCTACTACTGTATCAAAGTCAAGATCCAAGATTTCTCCTGTTCCTACTACAGATTTTCTTCCACTTTCATCAAAATCGCCAAGAGTCATCTTTTCACATTTGAAAGTCTTGCCGTCAAAACTTACAGGAGCTGTAAGTTCCATTATTTCTATACCTTCTTTTTTGATGTGATCCACTTCTTCTTGTGCAGCCGGCATATAGGCTTCTGTTCTTCTGTATACAAGTACAGCCTTTTCTACGCCTTCAAGTTTGCTTGCTACTCTTACGCAGTCCATTGCAACGTCTCCGGCTCCTACAACCGCTATCTTCTTTCCAGCTTTTGCTACTTTTCCGCTATTTTTGTATTCACCCAAGAATTCAAGAGCGTCTATTATCTTGTCTGCTCCATCTTTAACAGGTGATAGACCTTTTTCCCAAGCACCTGTACATACAACTACATATTTATATTCTTTTTGAAGATTTTCATAACTGTCTTTAACTTCAGTGTTGAATCTGAATTCTACTCCTTGATTTACAGCTATTTGGTAGTCTCTTTCAATTTGTTCATTTGATATTCTAAACTCAGGTATGATGTGGCTTACTATACCGTAAGGTTTTGATAGTTTTTCAAATACTGTAACTGCAACTCCGTTTCTTCTAAGGTATGATGCTACAGCTATACCTACAGGTCCTGCTCCTATTACTGCTACCTTGTTTTGAGTCTTCAAGTCAACTTTTTTGATATTGCTTATAAACTTATCTTGTGCGTTGTCAGCAGCTATAAGTTTCATATCTCTGATTTGAAGTGTCTTATCGTAGTCAACTCTCGTACAACGATCTTGACAGTGATGAGCACATAGTACGCCCAAGATAGTAGGTGCAGTATTGTCATTTGCTATAACTTCTATAGCCTTGTCGTAATTCTTGTCAGCAACAAGTTTAAGATATTCAGGTATTTGTTGTTCTATCGGACAACCGCCGTCCTTACATGGTGCCTTGTAGCAATCAAACAGTGGCAATTCAGAATCTGTCTTTCTGTTTCCTGCTTTTTCTCTATAAAGCTTGTGATTTCTTCTTTCATTAGGTATATTTGCCACAACTTTTGCAAGTTTTTCATGGTCTATACCTTCGTATTTATCTTTCATCAAGTCTTCAGTTTCTTCAGCAAGTTGTCTGAATCTTTCGTATCCGCCAGGTTTTAATATTGTAGTTGCAACTGTTATTGGCATTACTCCAGTTTCAAATATTTCTCTTATATTAAATGCATCAGCTCCACCTGAATAAGCCATAGGTAATTGTCCCTTAAATTCAGTTGAAAGCTTGCTTGCCAATGACAATGACAATAGATATAGAGAACGTCCTGCCATGTACATTTCTTCAGAAGGCAATTCGCCTTTTTTAACTTGTACAGGGAAGGTATTTGTAATCTTAAGTCCAAATGCCTTACCTTCGTTTTCAGCAACCTTCAATAATCTCCTAAACATTGCAATAGCATCTGCATATTGTAGGTCGTTATTGAAATGGTGATCGTCAAATGCGATATAGTCATATCCCATTTTATCAAGCATACTTCTTGCAAATTCATATCCAAGTAAAGTAGGGTTACATTTTATAAATGCGTTTACTTTCTTTTCAGTAAGAAGATAATAACTTATCTTTTCAATGTCTTCAGCAGGACATCCGTGCAATGTTGACAATGTTACTGAATTACAGATATTTGGAGATATTTTTTCCAAGTCTTCAAGTGTAAACTTTGAAAACATTGATATATTTTCTTTTAAGAAGTTCTTACATTCGTTGAATATCTCTGTCTTAGAAGCATCTTTCATATTTTCTATATAGCTGTCTATCTTAGGAAGCTTTATACCTTCCAAATCATATCCTACACTCATATTGTATGCAAAGTCTTGGCTGTCTGATATGCCAAATTCCTTTGCAAGCACAATACAGGCAAAGTAAGCTTTTACATATTCTTCATAAGCCATAAGCACTGTAAGCTCTGTAGACCATTCACAGTTGTAGCATTCGTCTTCTGCATATATACATGGTCTTGCTATGCAGTCTTGCAATTCTTTACCGTCCATCTTTTGTACAGTCTTAAGTTCCATGAATCTTGCTCCTGAAAGATAAGACGCTACTATATTTTGTGCAAGTTGAGAGTTTGGTCCTGCAGCAGGTCCTACTATAGTTGATATTTCATCTCCAAGCACAATTTTTTGTTTCTTTCCTGATTTGTTGAAATAAAACTTGTCTTTTCTTATCCCAAATACGCTTCCCATCTTCTTGTATTCGTCCAAAGACCAAGTTATGATATTTTCAAAAGGAATTCCTCTCATTAATTCACTCATAATTTCCCCTCCTAAATTAAAAGTTTTTTGTAAACATTAATTCAAATAATTTTTTTATTTATATAAGTTTCAATTTTTTTCAAGCTCAAAATAATTCTTTTTTAATAAAATCTAATATCATTTTAAAATGATACATAAACCTTAAAACTGCCATTTCTCAAATATTGTTAGCGATTTCTTTCAGAGCACTCTATTTTTATTTGAGAGTAGAACAATATATTTTTACCTGCAAAATTACTTTTTAAAATAATTTATAACTTAGTATTAAACCGCTATATAGTTAAATATCAGTATCTAAATTTATATAGCGGTTCAATTAAAACATATCTCTTCCTTTAAAACTTTATTATTCGTCTTTTCTTGCCATTTCTTCCACTAATTCATAAATATTAATTTATACTTAATATGAATTTTAAAAACTATTCATTTACTATAACTGTTCCTGTTTTTCCTGCTATAGCTTCATCGGCTTTTTCAAGTGATGTTATTATAGCTTTTCTTCCTTTTTTAGATTTTGCAAATTCAACCGCAGCCAATACCTTCGGCAACATTGAACCTTCTGCAAACTCTTTGTCGTCTATATATTTTTGTACTTCTTCAAGTGATATTGTGTCAAGCCATTTTACATCAGGTTTTCCAAATCTTATTGCCACTTTATCTACTGCTGTAAGTACCAAAAATACATCTGCATCCAATATCTCAGCAATTTTTTCACAAGTAAAGTCTTTGTCTATTACGGCAGGCACACCTACAAGTTCGTCTCCTCTTTTTACTACAGGTATACCACCGCCACCGCCGCATATCATGACTATTCTGTCATTAAAAATATTTAGCAGTGAGTCTTTTTCAACTATATCAATAGGTTTTGGTGATGGAACTACAGTTCTATATCCTCTACCTGCGTCTTCCTTTACAGCTATGCCTTTGCTTGCAAGTACATCAGCTTCTTCTTTAGTCATAAATGCTCCAACAGGTTTTGTAGGATTTTTAAAAGCAGGATCGCTTTCATCAACCAACGTTTGAGTTACAACCGTAATTACAGGTAAATCGCCTCTACCTCTCTTAGCAGCTTCATTTTTTATGGCATTTTGAAGGTGATATCCTATATATCCCTGACTCATGGCTCCGCATTCAGGGAAAGGCATCTGAGGTATTTTAGCTTCAGCTTTTGCCGCTATGTCCATGGCATTGTTTATCATACCTACTTGTGGTCCGTTTCCATGACCTATTATTACTTTATTGCCTGATTGAATCAAATCTACTATGGACTTCGCAGTCGTCTTAACAGCTTCTTTTTGCTCTTCAGGTGTGTTGCCAAGGGCATTTCCACCAAGCGCTAACACTATTTTCATTTATTCGCCTCCACTACTATCAATATTATATTTTTATATAAAATCAATATTTAAATTTTTATAATAAATTATTAGATTTTTTAATTTAAATTGAATTTTTAAGATTTATATATTTTCAATACAAAATTATTCTTTTTTCGAATTATTTTCAATAATTTGTGGTAATACAAGATTCAATACCACAGCTATCAATGTAGTCGTACTTGTAGCTGAAGTTCCAAATACGTCTATAATCATTTTAGGAAATCCTGTAAGTGATCCGGGTACTCTAACTATACCTTCTCCTATAGCAAGTGCTATTCCTACCACTCCTATATTTCTTGGATTTAAACCTGCACTTGATATCATTTTTACTCCTGTCATAGATATTGTTGCAAAAACTGATATTGTAGCACCTCCAAGAACCGCCTGAGGAATTGTTGTAAGTACAGCTGAAATTTTTGGTAAAAGTCCTGCTATTATTACAATTATTGATGAGAACACAAATATTTTTCTATTTATACATTTATTAAGTGTAACTATACCAACATTTTGACTGAATGTTGAAAGAGGCATACAACCAAATACAGAACCCATTAAACTTGAAAATCCGTAACCTATTATTCCGCCTTGAAGCTCATCATCTGTAGGTAGTCTATCCATTCCACCTTGTGTTGTTGCAGTTAAATCACCTATGGCTTGTATTGAGTTTACTATATGAAGTATTCCAAGAGATATGATTGCTGATGGTACAAACTCAAAACCGAAATGCATAGGTTTTGGTGCTTGAACAAGACCTGCATTTGCTATGCTTGAAAAATTAACCATACCAAGAGGTATAGATACTAAATATCCTACTATAACTCCTATCAATATAGAAGCAAGTTTTATTGTTCCTTTTCCCCAGTTATTACATACTAAAACTACTGCCAAAGTTATAAGAGCTACAGCCCAGTTTTTAAGTGAACCGAAATTTGGATTTATATCTATATTTCCTCCTCCTGCCATATATCTTACAGCAACCGGATATAGACCTAAACCTATTGAAAGTATAACTGTTCCTGTAACAAGTGGTGGGAAAAGTTTTGTCAATTTCTTTACAAATAGCCCAAAAATCATTGAAATTATTCCACCTACAAGCTGAGCTCCAAACACCACTGCCATAGCTTTAGGACCGTCAAAGCCTGCTTCTATAGCGTTTTTCACTATAGCTGAAAGCGTTGACACATAGGCAAAACCTACCCCCATTATAACAGGCAACTTAGAGCCTAATTTTCCAAAAAGACCGAAGTTTTGCAATAATGTAGCAAGCCCTGCAAAAATTAATGAAGATTGAACAAGTAGCACCTTATCTTCCGGTGATAATCCAGCTCCTCCGGATATTATAAGTGCCGGCGTTATACATCCTACTACCATTGCAACAACGTGCTGAAAACCAAGTGGAGCAGTATCAGACATTGAAAGCGGCGCTTCGTATATGTATAAATTTTTATTATTTTCTTTAGTGTTTTCCATTAATTATCTCCCCTATTTAAATCAATATTAATGACTCAATTACACATGGAAATAGACACAAAATCCCTAAAATTACAAGGAAGAAGTGAAATAAAATACTTACCTCGACTTATTCTAAAATCTTTGATTTAAGCACAAGGCTTTTTAAATCAAATCTTTACAGTATTATGATATAAATAGTATAAATTTAAAAGTGCAATTATTTTTTTGTCGAGTTGTATATTATTATTTTTCCAAATGTTAATATTTCAGTAGTTATACTACTTTATTTATTCAGAAAAGCTGAGTTGGTGATAAATGTTGCAAATAAATCCACACTTATCTTAGTACTGTCATTTATTTAAATTTTAGATGGGTCCCTTACTTTGCCTAATATTCAGCAAAATTTAATATACATAAAATATAAAAATTTCCACGCAATATTAAAAATGATTCCTTTGGCAAAGCACCTTTGCCAAAGGAAAATATTAAGTTGTAATGATTTTATAACTTATACTATTTCATCCATCTTTCTTTTTTTGCATTTTCTAATCTTTGCAACATATCTTGTGGATTTCTTACTTTTGATAAGAATATCATAGCTGCTATTATATATGGTTTGAAGCTTGCTTCTTTGTATAGAGGCACTCTATATCTGTCGAATACTGAGTTTTCAACTTCTCCTTCTTTACAGCTAAGTCCTGTTATATCAGCAGGCAAGCAGTGTAGGTAAAGAGCTTTTCCGTCTTTAGTAGTTTTCATTAACTCTTCTGTACATTCCCAATCTTTATGTTTAGCGTTTTGAGCAAGAAGTTCTTTTTCAAGTTCATTTATTCCGTTCATATCGCCTTTTCCATAAAGGTCTGTTCTTTTTTCCATAGCTGCAAAAGGAGCCCAAGATTTAGGATATACTATATCTGCATCTTTGAATGCTTCTGCCATTGAGTTTGTCTTAGTGAATTTTCCACCATAAGCTGCTGCATTTTTTCTACCTATTTCTTCTACTTCAGGCATTATTTCATAACCTTCCGGATGAGCAAGAGATACTTCCATTCCTAATCTTGTAAATAGTCCTACAACACCTTGAGGTACTGAAAGTGGTTTTCCGTAAGATGGTGAGTAAGCCCAAGTCATAGCTATTTTTTTGCCTTTAAGATTTTCTATTCCACCAAATTCGTGTATTACATGAAGTGCGTCAGCCATTGTTTGTGTAGGGTGATCTATATCGCATTGAAGGTCAACAAGTGTAGGTCTTTGCTCTAATATACCGTCTTTATGTCCTTCGTCAACATATGATGCATAATCTCTCATATATTTGTTACCTTTTCCGATATACATATCATCTCTGATACCTATAACATCAGCCATAAATGATATCATATTAGCTGTTTCTCTAACTGTTTCACCGTGTGCTATTTGTGATTTTCCTTCATCTAAGTCTTGTACTTCTAAACCTAATAGGTTACAAGCTGATGCAAAAGAGAATCTTGTTCTTGTTGAGTTATCTCTAAATAGTGATATTCCAAGACCTGAATCGAATATCTTTGTAGATATGTTTTCTTCTCTCAATTTTCTAAGTGCATCTGCAACTGTCCAAGTAGCTTGTAATTCATCAAATGTTTTTGTCCAAGTTTCAAAAAAATCGTTGTTGTACATTTTTTCAAAATTTAGTGAATCTAATTTGTTTACATATCTTTGCATTAATGACATTATTTAATCCTCCGAAATTAATTTATTATTTAATTTGTAATTACTCCATATTAAGCCGAAGATGCGTGTTTAACGCACATATGAAGTTGCATTTCAAACACGCACTCTTCTTTTAGCTTTAAACTTAAAACTTGTTTATTTTTTAGTCCAATAATATTAAAATTTATTTTACTATTTGTGAATATTCGTAAGGAACTCCTGCATATAAAGCAGCGCAAGTTACCAAGTCGTTTTTCCAAGTTATTTCATTTGGTGCATGGGCTTGAGCTTCCGCTCCAGGTCCAAATCCTATGCAAGGTATTCCGTTTCTTCCCATTATAGACACACCGTTTGTAGAGAATGTCCATTTATCTGTAAGAGGTCTTGCTTGTCTCATTTCTATATTATCTACGTCACCTTTTCTAAGTTCAGTATTGTATAGTCCTTGATATACTTTTTCAAGAGATTTTGTAACATTGTGATCTTTTGGAATTACCCAAGTTGGGAAGTAGCATTCTATAGGATATTTTTCTCCTGTCCAAGATGGTACATCATATTCGTACATTGATACCTTAGCACCGTATTTTTGTACTGCCGGAAGGTCTTCAATCTCTTTTATACAACTTTGCCATGTTTCACCTGCAGTCATTCTTCTGTCAAGTGATATGCTGCAAGAGTCAGCTACTGCACAACGGCTTGGAGATGTGTAGAATATTTGAGATACTGTAACTGTTCCTCTTCCAAGGAAGTTAGCTTCTTCATAATGCTCAGGATTGTATTTTTTATCAAGCATTTTTACAAGTCCTCTTATTGCAGTAGACTCGTCTGCAGAATTTGCATTAAGATCTCTTATGTTTTGGATTATTTCAGACATTTTGTATATAGCATTATCTCCACGCTCAGGAGCTGAACCGTGGCAAGATATACCTTGTACGTCAACTCTTATTTCCATACGTCCTCTTTGTCCTCTGTAGATACCACCATCAGTAGGTTCTGTAGATACAACAAATTCAGGTCTTATGTTTTCTTTTTTGATTATATATTCCCAGCAAAGTCCGTCGCAGTCTTCTTCTTGAACTGTTCCTACAACCATTACTTTGTATCCGTCAGGGATAAGGTTAAGTTCTTTCATTATTCTTGCACCGTAAACAGCAGATATAACTCCACCTAATTGGTCAGAAACTCCTCTACCGCCTATATGCAAATCATCTTCGAATCCTTCATATGGATCGAATGTCCAGTTAGCTCTGTTTCCTATACCAACTGTATCTATATGTCCGTCAAAAGCTATTATCTTGTCGCCTTTGCCCATGAATCCCATTACGTTTCCTTGTTTGTCTATATACGCTTCATCAAACTCTAACATTTTCATTTCTTCAAGAATTCTTTCAGCATGTTCTTTTTCTCCGCAGCTTTCACCAGGAAACTTTACTACATCTCTTAAGAATTTTGTCATAGCAGCTTTATAGCCTTCTGCTTTTTCTTGAATTAACTTGTAATCAATACTCATTTTTTTCTTCCTCCTATATATTTTTTGCTGACTTTTAACAGCAAATTTTTAAATTAATATTTTATACTAAAATCTATTTAAATAAAATAGAATTACCATCCAAAACTTAGTCTAAAACTATCTTGAAAACTCTCCGTCCCAAACTATTTTTCTGTAGTTATCAGGATCTGTATCCCCTTCTGTTGAAATTACAAGAATCTTTGAATTTTCATCTATTTTAAGTTTTTCTTTAAGTTCTTTTAAATTTTCATCTGTAAGGATTTCATATACTATACCTGAAGTAACAGCTCCTGATTCTCCTGATATAACTTTAGGGTCATTTCCAAGCGGATTACCTAAAACTCTCATACCATCAGCTGCAACATATTCAGGGCAAGATATAAATGCATCCGAATAATCTTTCATTATATCCCAACCTATAGGATTAGGCTCACCACAAGCAAGACCTGCCATTATAGTAAACATATCTCCTGTAACGTTAGTCATTTTTTTATTTTCTGCTGAACGGAATATACAGTTTGCAACTTCCGGTTCAACTATTGTAGTTATAGGTCTGTTTTCAGGATATATAGAAGCTATCATCCCTTGAACCGCACCTGCCATAGCTCCAACACCTGCTTGTAAGAATACATGCGTAGGTGCATCTATTCCATATTCTTTCATTTGTTCAACCGCCTCAAGCATAAGCGTACCGTAGCCTTGCATTATCCACATAGGCACTTTTACATAACCTTCCCAAGCTGTATCTTGGATTACTTCTCCGCCTGTTGCTTTTGCGTTTTTATCAGCCAATCTAACCGCTTCATCATAGTTCATATCAGTTATGCTGGCATCTGCTCCTTCTGCCTTTATCTTATCAAGTCTGTACTGTGAAGAACCTTTTGGCATATATACAACAGATTTTTGACCAAGTTGATTAGCTGCCCAAGCCACACCTCTACCATGATTTCCGTCCGTAGCTGTGTAAAAAGTAATATCTCCCAATTTTTCCTTTGTTTCGTTTGATTTGAGCATATCAAAATCTACTTCATCAATGTTTTTTTCCAGCTTTTCAGCTAAGAAATTGCCTATTGCATATGAACCTCCAAGCACTTTAAAAGCATTAAGTCCAAATCTTTTGGACTCATCTTTTACAAGAAACTCCTTAACCCCTAACTTTGCTGACAATTCAGTAAGTCTTGCAAGTGGAGTAGGCTCATAAATGTCAAATTTTTTATGGAAGTTTCTTGCCTTTGAAATTTCATTTTGACTGAAAGCATCTACATTCGCTTTTTCACCTGAAACTCTTGAATTATCGTTGATAATCCATCTTACATTCTCCATACTTCTCTCCCAATCTTTAATAATACATATGCTGAAATACATTTATATAACTTCAATTTTATGTAAGGATTCAGCTATGCTTCTATATTTTTACCAAAGTCTAACAGCAATAAAGACAGTTTTTAATATCATACTCCTCACCAAGTTTTATTTTTTTGTGCACAATAATGATTTTAAAATTTATCCAAGTCATATTTTACTATTAAACTTTTCCATTAAATAATATATGCAAATTTCGTGCCAAGTTTTTAAATTATTAAAAAATATTTTTTATTTCTTAATCATCCTCTACGAATATTCGTTTAAAAATTATAGTTTATTTAGAAAATATATTAAATTTAAAAATACTACATTAGTATAATTTATCCGCAAATATGATTAAAAATTTAATAAGCACTTAATATAAAAACCAAAAATTTATTATCATTTTGATAATTTTATCATTTTGATAATAATTTTTTGATAAATTATTTATATTTAGACATTATAAAGCTATACTTTTTTCAGAATAATATATACAATGGTGTTTAATATAAATAACATTCGTTGTATGTGTGTAAAACTATGCAGACAAAATAAGTCTTAAATACATGTATTTAAGGCACACAAATAAAATACATATACATCCAACAACCAAATGCACACCTTTAGAATAGTTTTTTATCATTTTGATAATTTAATTAAACATTAATCTCTTCTTCAATCTTTCTGTACAGAGTGGCTATTCCTATACCCAATTTTTTTGCTGCAATCTTCTTGCCTTTCGTATCATAGCCGTATATGTTGAGAGCTTTTCTTATTTCATTCATTTCCAATTCTTTTATAGGAACTACTCTTTGACTTTTATTAGCTTTTTCATCGTCTTTCGGTTCATAACCGACTCTTTTTTCAAGTATATTTATAGGGATTAACTCTTCCGTAAGTGTATCAGTTTCAGATATATTCATCATATATTCTATTACATTTTCAAGCTCTCTGATATTACCTTCCCAATCATATTCCATAAATATCTGTATGACTTCACTATCTATATGTGTAACATTTTTACCGAAACTCTTGTTATATCTGTCGAGCATATGATAAGCTAATTTTTCTATATCATCAAGTCTTTTCCTAAGTGGTGGAACGCTTATAGGAATTACATTTATTCTGTAATACAAATCCTCTCTGAACTTTTTTTCTTCTATGAGCTTCTTCAAGTCCTTATTAGTTGCCGTTACAACTCTCACATCCAATTTTATCGTCTTGTTGGAACCTATCCTTATGAGTTCTTTGTCTTGGAGCAGTCTTAATATTTTCGCTTGTAAATGCAACGGCATATCGCCTATTTCATCCAAAAATATAACTCCTCTGTTGGCAAGCTCAAATTTACCTATCCTACCTTGATCGCTCGCACCTGTAAATGCACCTTTGACATATCCGAAAAGCTCAGTTTCCAATAAACTGTCCGGTATTGCCGCACAGTTTACAGCTATAAACGGTTTATCAGCTCTATCAGATTCGGAGTGTATAGATCTTGCAATGAGTTCTTTACCCGTACCGCTTTCTCCCGTTATAAAAACTGTCGATGTAGATTTTGCAATCTTTTTTATTCTTTCTTTTAACAGTTTTATCTGTTTGTTAGAGCCTATTATGTCGTCCGTACTTATATAGTTATGTCCTGTAACGACGTTATATGCTCTATCTTTAATATTCTTTGTCTTGGTACAAATTATTATATCGGTATGCTCATAATATACACTGTTGGCTGATTTTATTCTACCTATTACATCTACGTCCTTTTGATCCGTCTGTATGGTAAAAAGATATTCTCCCACCAACATCTCGTGTGTTTTCTTGACGTTTATTTTCTCTCCAACTTCTATATTTAGAGTGTTTTTTGCCATTTTATTTATATGAATTACAGTATTTTCACCGTTTAAGACTATAACCATCTTATCTATATCATCCACTATTTGATGAAACAGCTCTATTCTTTTTTTAGTTTTTTCCTGCTCGTCCAACTCGTGCAACTTATCCGTTATATTGCCGGCAATCTCTTTTATAAACTTCAAATAATCTTTTTCTTTTGCAATAAGCTTTTGCTTCTGCTCCAATTTGGTACAGACCAACTGTATAACGCCCACTATCTCTTTTTCATATTTTATAGGCATAGATATTTGCATAAGTTCTCTGCACTCGTCTTTTTCACTACATTTGGAACATAATATATTTTTACCTGGATCTTTAATGACATGAAGCTGTCCGGTTTTTATAACATCTATATATATATATCCTTCTTTTGCTACATTTTTATTGATGTTTTCTCTATATGCTCCGGTTCCTGCAATAGTGTTGAGTTGACTGTCTACTATTTCCACGTCAACACCTATAACATTAGCTATAGCATTTGCATATTCAATTACCGAGTTTTGTATTCTTTTTAGTGGAGAATCCATATTTATTCCTCTACTTTAATAAGTTGTATAATATAATTAATTTTTTTATTCTAAAACCTTAAAGTTCTACACTTTGCCTGTATAAATCTCTCATATGTTCAGGTTTTTTACCATTTTTACAAAGCACTATCTCACACATTATCCCAAGCGCAATTTCGCCTGGCAAATTAGAGCCTATATCAAGCCCTATCGGTGCATACAGTTTAGACAAATTATCCTTATATAAGGCATCTTCTTTTAAAACGTCCAAAGTTCCTTTTATCTTTCTTCTCGAACCTATCATTCCTATATATGCAGTATCCTTATTGATAAAAGCCTTCAACGCCTCTTTATCATATTTATGCCCTCTTGTCACTATAACAACTGACGTAAATTTATCCACTTCCAGCTTAGACAATACATCTTCATATTCACCTACAACTATATCTGCATCAGGATAAGCCTCTTTGTTTGCATATTCTTGCCTGTCATCCATTACGGTTATATCGAAGTCAAGCGTAACAGCTAAATCATAAAGCGCCTTCCCCACATGACCTGCTCCTATTATAAGCAATTTATTTCTCGGATAAAACACCTTGATATATCCGCTTGTCTCCCCTCCGCATATCATACCCAAATCTCCTTTTTCTGTAAGAATATGCTCAAATTCTCTATCTTCTATCTTCTCTATCGCCTCTTCTGCTGATATGAGTATCTGATTTTCCAGATTTCCTCCACCTACTGTACCGCATCTGCTGCCGTCCTCACATAGAGCCATTATACTTCCGGCTTTTCTCGGAGTAGAACCAGATGTCTGCGTAAGTAGTATAAGTGCCGCTTTTTTACCATCTTCTACTTTTTCATCTATAAATTTCAATATATTTGCGTCCATTAGTTATTACCGCCTCTTTACTATTTATAAAGTAAATACCATCTATATACTTATATCAAAATTCAAATAAAATTAAAGAACTACAATATTTTTGCGCCTGTTGCAACTGCCACATCGTTTTTAAATCCATTTATTAAATATAATATTTAATACTGCGCCCTATCTTTAAAAAATAATTATAATTTCAAATATCAAAAAATCACAAATATTCAATACCAAACCTAATTAAAAACACACTATAAACATATACTTCGCAAAAATAATCATTTAATTCAAAGCATATGCTTTTTATCATATAAAGTTTAGAGATTTTATAATTTGTAATAACATTTCATATGAAATTCAATTTTTCAGATTTAAAAGTCGATTATATATAATTTTTTATAAAATTACAAATAAAGACATCATTGATAATACTTAATATTTTATTATATCATAACTTAATATAATTTTACAACTTACCTTTAATAAATTAAATTTATATTTAATAATTGAAAACGTATTGAAATTTTTTTTGATTAGTTATATAATCTATCTCGGATAACCTTTTCTTTAAATTTGTTTTATAGAAAATAAGTGGTGTTAAACGATTTTTCTTATTATTTGAAAACATTTTTTATCTGTTTTTATATAATTTTTTGAAAGATCATATACTTAATCATTTAAGGAGGAATATCATTGAAAAGATTAACAAAAAAAATTTTGAGCGTTGTAAGTAGCGTTGCACTATCTTTTTCTATGTGTGCAGTAAGCTTTTCAAATGTTCACGCTGCGGCATACAGACCTCTAAAAGATAGCAAAACAGGTCTTGTAGTGTCTACAAACGTACTTGCAAACGAAGTAGGAAAAAAAGTACTTGACAATGGTGGAAACGCTATTGACGCTGCCGTTGCAGTAGGATATATGCTTGCTGTTGTGCACCCTTCTGCCGGAAATATAGGCGGCGGAGGATTCGCAGTTATACATACCGCTGACGGTAAAGATACTACTCTTGATTTTAGAGAAGTAGCACCACTTGCTGCTACAAGAGATATGTATCTTGATGAAAAGAAAAACCCTATCGACGGTCTAAGCATGACAGGTTACAAATCTGCAGGCGTACCCGGAACAGTTGCCGGAATGAATGAAATGTTGGCAAAATACGGAACAATGCCTCTAAAAGATTTGATACAACCTGCTATAGATACTGCAAACAAAGGTTTTGCAATATCAGATAGACAAGCAGAAACATTCATTGAAGAATATGACAGAATGGTTCCTTATGAATCAACAAGAAAATACTTCTTCAAAGCTGATGGAAAAACTACTTACAAAGAAGGCGAAATCTTAGTACAAAAAGATTTAGCAAAAACGCTTGAAAGAATAGCAAAAGACGGTACAAAAGGATTCTATGAAGGTGAAACTGCAGAGCTTATAGAAAAAGATATGAAAAAAAATGGCGGTCTTATCACTAAACAAGATTTGAAAGAATATAAGCCTGTATGGAGAGAACCTATAAGAGGAACTTACAGAGGATATGATATCGTATCTATGGCTCCTCCAAGCTCAGGTGGAACACATATACTTCAAATATTAAACGTACTTGAAAACGCAGATATAAAATCTATGGGATTCGGATCATCTGAAAAAATACATCTTATGGCAGAAGCTGAAAGATATGCTTATGCAGACAGATCAGAATACATGGGCGATCCAGGATTTGTAAATGTTCCTGTAAAAGAACTATCATCAAAAGAATATGCTAAAAAAATATATGATAATATAGTTGCAGCAGGTAAAAAAGCTGTACCAAGCGAAACTATAAAACCGGGTAAACTTCTTCCTGAAAGTATTCACACTACTCACTACTCAGTAGCAGACTTTAAAGGAAACGCTGTATCTGTAACTTATACAATCAACTACACTTTCGGTAGCGGCGCTACTGTAGACGGAGCAGGTTTCATATTGAATGACGAAATGGATGACTTCTCAATAAAACCTGGCGTACCTAACGCTTACGGTTTGATAGGTGGAGATGCCAATGCAATAGAAGCAAGAAAAAGACCTCTAAGCTCAATGTCACCTACTATAATACTTAAAGATGGCAAAGTATTTATGGTTGTAGGAAGCCCAGGAGGAGCAAGAATAATAACTACTGTTGCACAAGTTATCTCTAACGTAATAGACCATGATATGAATATATCAGAAGCAGTTGAAGCTCCAAGATTCCATATGCAATGGTTACCTGACGAGCTAAGAGTTGAAAAAGACACTTTAGTAAAAGATGTTGAAAACAAACTTAAAGACATGGGATATAACATTCAAGTAAAAGCGCCTATGGGTGATGTAAATGCAATAGTTATAGACCAAAAGAATAAAGTTATGTACGGAACTAAAGATCCAAGAACAGAATTCTAAGAAAAGTTTTAAAGAGGTTATCTGATATAAAAAATATCCACCTAAAAATTATGTGGATATTTTTTATACTGTTATCTAAATAAATACATATTTTTAATCTAATCATCCAATGTATGCTAATACTAAAAACTATTACAAACCTCAAAATCTATAAACTTTATATGATTTGTTGTTTAAAAAAACATATGCTTTGAAGTAAATGATTATATTATGCTTTTAATTAGCGTCTTACATTATACAAATATTAAAATTCAATAGAAAAATAGTGTGTTGTAAATTTAATAAAACATAATGCTATTTATGGACTTCTTAATATAAATTATCTATTATTGTATCATATATAAGGATTTAATTTATAGCATTATTTCATTGTAGCTTTTACCATATGATCTTTGGCATTCCAAACTACCTCAAATTCTCTTTCCTCCATAATTTTTTTAAATGGAAGATATTCATCTTTTTCATCTAAAACGTCATGTAATATATGTTCTTCCAAATCTGATTTTTTCACATACAAGACACCGTTTTTAACTTTGCAGTCTATCTTAGTTTCAGATTTTTCACCATATTCGTTTTTTACAAGTATTTTTTTGCTCGGTGATATGCTTATCTCATATTTGTCATCACCTGTTTGTTTTGCATTTTTTTGTTCTTCCTCGTATTTTTTTAGTTCTTCTTCAATTTGCTTTTGTTTTTCAGCCATAAATTCAGAATAATTAAATGTGTCATAAGAATTTGGAGCTTTTAACTCAAGATAAGTGTTATTTTTGGACATTTGCTCTGAGTTTAATGAAATGTTTATATTTTGCTCTGAGTTTTTCTCATCTTTTTTGCCGACAACACCTACACTCATATTGTTTTTTTCTGTCGAATTTAATGTAGAATTAAATAATTTATCAGCTTTATTCACATCAATATTTATATTCAAACTTATTTTTGCACTGTAGTTGTCATCTCCAAAAGCTTCTTCCATAGACAAGTTCGAACCTTTTATAACCTCTTTAATCACAGGCATCATAGGCTCTACTTTTGTTTTCCACATATCAAGAGCCTCTTGCATATTCTTTTCAATCTCTTCCTTACTTACCTTTACACCGGACTCTTTATATACTTCATACACATCTATTCCCAAGACATCATTATAAAACTTAGCAAAGCTGTCAAAATTTGAGAATATATATTTGAAATACGCATTAGTTATATCGACCATTTTATCAGAATCCCAAGTCAATATATAATTATCGTCACTTTTCTTAGTAAGTCCCAAATCTATACCGAGATCTATACTTTTTATGAAGTTTATCATTTTTTCAGTAAGCTGAGGTGCATTTTCATAATAATTCTTCATGTATTTGGAATTTAAGCCGAGTTTTTTGGAGTCTTTTTCATTAATATCTATCTTTACAAAATCTCTGTCAAACTTCTTGTCAATTCCTATATAGCCTCCAACTGCATTGATTAACTCTTTATTAACATAAATATCTTTATCATCAAAATACAGTTTAAACTCAGGTATTACCGGTGTCTTATCGTTTTTAGGCGTAAACTTTGCATTTAATTCACCACTCATTTTAGATCTGTCAAATTTTGAATTAAGCTCAATATCATATCCGAATGACACCTTTTCATCTTTGTCAATGTTAGCGTCAAAACCTGTTTTGATATTTGTTTGAGTTTCCATTTTTTCCCAGTTTGACACTCTTTTTAAATTCTCAAAATATTCATCGCTTGCACTGTCGGCATTTGCAGACGAATAAAAAGCAAGTGATGTGAATATCATCATACCTGAAAGTACAGACGAAGCTATCTTCTTAAAATTCATTGTAATCCCTCCTGATATTTTATTGTTATTATTACATTATACACGAAAAACTAAAATATGCACTTACATTTTAATTACAATTATTATAAATGTTTATTAAATTTTCGTTTTTTTAAGATTTGTAAAAAATAATATGCAAGAACCTATTACTATAAACATAAGACCTATGAGATTGTGCATAGAAATGACCTCTCTTATAAAAATATAAGCGATTATAGGTGCGAGCACAGGTTTTATAAAAAATACAAGTGATACAAATACAACAGGCAAATTTTCCATAGCCAGAAAATATGACGCAAAGCCCATACCCGTAACACCTACGGCAATATACATAAGTATGTGTATATTACTGCTGTTTATACCTGCAAATATAGGTATCATCGAAAATTTTTCAAGCCCTATTGACAAAAACATATCCGATATAGCCGGAATATGAGATAGACATATCAATATCAATAACTCCGCAACTCCGAACAAAAATCCGAACGAAGTTATAACTATACTGCTCATATTGGAAGTTCTTGCAAAAAACTTGCCGAGTACACCATAAAATGCAAAAAATACAGCAGACGTCAAACAAAGAACAACACCTATCAAACTGCCCTCAAAATTGAACGGATTGATTATATACATTATCCCAAAAAGCGATATTGCAAGTGCCACAAAAGTTCTCGTATCTATTTTCTCCTTTAATATTATAGACGCAAGCATTATAGAAAAAAATGTATTGCCTGCAAATATTATAGCAGCAGTATATGCAGGTATATAAGCTACAGATGAAGTATAAAAACTCATACTTACAACTACATTCATAAAACCTGATATTGCAAATTTGAAATAATCGGATTTTTGCAATTTATAATCAGCCTTTTCCAAATTGTTTAAGGCAATAGGCATAAGTATAAGACCGCCCACCAAAAACCTTATAAAATTAAGTTGTATGGGATTAAATGCACCCTTAGATGATTTTATAGCCACCTCCATAGACGAAAAAAATAGTGTAGCCATAATCACATATATAAATGCGAACCTGTTTTTCATCAAACCCTCCGTATCTATAATAAACAATCATATATAATTTAATTAAATAATATTTTCTAATAAAATTATGGATAACTTGTATAATTATATGACCTTAATATAAATAGTTTATTGGAAAAATTAATTATTATTATTTTATATTATTCTATAAGGTTTTAGTATAAAATAGTAAAAATCAACTTATTAAAATATTATACTTTATATTAAACACTTTATTTCTATTGTATTTTTTAGAAAATTACTTTAAAATAAAAATATGACATTGTGCTATATTTACCGTATGGCAAATTTTTTTGACTTTACGAAGTACACTATATTTATACTGATATTGGTCTGATTAATGGATAGCTCTTTGTTTTAAATATGCTTATCTAATAAATTCTAAAAAACAAAAATATCCATTGCTTAATTAAACTTCAATATTACAGTAAAATATATAAAATTATAGCATATATAACGTTTATAATATTACTTAATAAAATAATTGTCAACTGTTTGACATACATTTCTGATGGGAGGCTTTATGAACAATATACTTATAGTCGAAGATGACAATGATATAAATATGCTGCTGACAGACTTGTTAAAAGGAGAATACAATATTACAAACGCATTCTCCGGCACTGAGGCAATGCTTATATTCGCAAATTCAGGCGAAAAATTTGACCTTATCCTGCTTGACCTTATGTTACCTGGCAAAAACGGAGAGGAAGTTATAGAAGAAATTAGAAAAACATCATCAGTGCCTATAATAGTGCTAACTGCAAAAGGAGATACACAGACACTTGTAAGCGTATTGGAAATCGGGGCGGACGATTATATATCCAAACCTTTTGACACAAGAGAAGTAAAAGCAAGAGTAAAATCACATTTAAGAAAATTGCAAACAAGCGCAAATACCGATACAAACGATATACTTCAATTCGAAAATATCAAAATAGATTTGATGTCAAGAGATGTCCTTGCCGATAATAAACCTATCACGCTGACTCAAAAAGAATTTGATTTGCTCGTACTGTTTATAAACGAGCCTAAAAGAGTATTTACAAAAGAAATACTTTATACTATGGTGTGGGGGGACGCATACTATGGAGATGACAACACAATAAACGTTCACATCTCAAGGCTTCGCTCAAAACTCAAAGACTATACACAAAAAGATATAATCGAAACAGTATGGGGTGTAGGCTTCAGATTAAACACAAAAAATAATTTAAGTAATATTTAACATTTTAATTAATTATTTTTTAAAAATTTATTTTTATACTTTTATTATAGTTTTAAATGCAATTCATTTAAGTATGGACTTATACTTGCGTAAAATTTGTTCTGAATATACCCTTTCAAAACAAGTTTTGATAAATTAAAACTTCTAAAATCAAATAACTGAATTGAGGAGGTAATATGAACTCTATAATAAAAGTGGAAAATTTGAGCAAAGTGTACAAAACTTTCTACGCCTTAAAAGATTTGTCATTGGACGTTATGCAAGGCGATATATACGGTCTTATAGGCAAAAACGGTGCGGGCAAATCCACTTTGCTAAAAGCAATATCCGGCATAATTCCTGCAACATATGGCAGTATAAGCATACAAAACAGTCAAAACGAGCAACAATTAAGACTGTCACGCAAAAATATGAGATTTTTTATAGACAAAAGTCTGTTTCCATATCTGAGTGCATACGAAAATCTAAGTTATCGTTGCAAAATAGACGGCATACAAAATGAAAAACAGGAGATACTTCGTGTATTGGACGCACTCAAATTGAAAAATATAAAAAAACCTGTCAAAACCTACTCCATGGGTATGAAACAAAGGCTTGAAATAGCGTCCTGCCTTATGGGTTATCCAGATATAATTTTACTTGACGAACCTCTAAACGGTTTAGACCCTGAAGGTATCCACGATTTAAAAAATCTTATAATAGACATAAACAAAAACTATGGCACAACATTTATAATAAGTTCACACATATTATCTGAATTGGAAGTAATGTCAACAAAATTCGGTTTTTTGGATTCAGGAATGCTTATAAAACAATTAAGCCATGAAGAGCTTGAAGATGAATGTAAACAACAACTCATAGTAAAAGCCGATGATACAAAAAAAGCCACAATCATATTGGAACAAATTCTTAACACCCATAACTACAGCGTCAACTCAAATAACGAAATATTATTACTCGACTATGTAGACGAACCTCAAAAAGTAGCTGATGCACTGTACGAAAACGGATTACATCTTCAAAAATTACACTTAAATTCAATAACTCTTGAAGAATTTTTCTTAAAGATGATTGGAGGTAAAACAAATGATTAATACCTTATGTGCCGATTTATACAGAATAGCTCATAAAAAGAAAAATTATCTTTTTTTCTTAATACTTACACTACTTTTTACAACTGTAATGTTATCAGGAAGTTTATCTTACGGTGAAGAACAGCGCTTTTCACCCGATATGATAATAACAGCCTTGTCGGTGTGCACAAATTTAGGTGTTATACTGCTCTCTATAAACGCATTTATAGTAGTATATTGCGATGACATAAACAGCGGATATATAAAACAGATATTTTCAAAATCTTCCGACAGAACTTATTATATAGTATCAAAATTAATATCTCTGCTCATATATTTATTTTTTGCATATTTATTTTTAGGAGCAGTATTTTTTGCAGAGTTTTATATATTTTCTAAAGGATTTTATTCAAATATTGCAGCATATATTGATGTCTTGAAACTAAGTATAAAGACAGGACTTGTATCCTATATAATAACAGCTGTATATACGCTTGAAGGGGCGGTTATACTGTATTTTACATCAAAAACCGATATAGCTTTAGGATGGCTCTGCCTTTCGACAACACGAATATTGACAAATGTACTTTATTGGATATCCCAAATAGTAAAATTCTTAAAACCTTTTTTAAACATAACTGTAGATTCAATAGCAGGCAATGCCTTGGAAAACGGCATTATCAGCTTAAAATTTCTCATAGGTGTTTCGCTTTATGTACTTTCATTTATAGTTATACAGATATTTTTCATCAATACA
Organism: Peptoanaerobacter stomatis; assembly: GCF_000238095.2. Taxonomy (NCBI): domain Bacteria; kingdom Bacillati; phylum Bacillota; class Clostridia; order Peptostreptococcales; family Filifactoraceae; genus Peptoanaerobacter; species Peptoanaerobacter stomatis. Next base: position 1,692,811 of record NZ_JH815225.1, on the reverse strand, counting down.
AGGGAATTAAAAATAGATTAAAGGAGTTCAAATGCTTTACTTTTTATCAGGATTCTTATGTGCAATCATATTATTTATAATATATGTAATATGGAACAGAAATGAGCAGAGAAAAATCGAGTTTCAACTCAATTTAATAATACAAAAAAGCTCTGCAAGTCCTATAAAAACAAGCTATTTCGTATTTATTCCAAGCCTTTTAAATTCAATCAATCTGATAATACAGGAATTGCTTGAGCAAAAAAAAGAATTTGAAACTGCAAAGGAAAGCCTAAAAAGTATGGCAACTTCCATATCACACGATTTCAGAACACCGCTTACTTCTATAAGTGGATATATGCAACTCCTATTGGAAGATAACAACATTTCACAAGAAGATAAGATAAAATACTTAAATATTGTAAAAAACAGGAGTATGTCGCTGTCAGCTTTGGTAGAAGATTTTTATTCCATAACATCCATCGACAGTTTCGACTATCCTTTCGTAATATCAAAAATCTCTCTAAGTCAAACACTTAGAGAGATTATCGCCAATTATTACAGTGAGCTTGAGCAGGTATATGATAAGATAAATATAGATATACCTTCAAATAAAAGTATGATATATTCTGATAAAACTTCACTTGAACGAATATTTTCAAATCTTATAAAAAACTCATTTATATACGGAAGAGAAAAAATAGATATTTCCTTAAAAGATAATGCCGAGAAAAACACCTACGATGTTAGCATATCAAATACTCTGCCTGCAAATTTTAAGGTAAATTCTACACAAGATATATTCAAGCGAAACTACTCCGTTGATTGGTCAAGTGGCAGTAAATCAACAGGTCTTGGCTTATCAATAGCAAAAACTCTAACTGAAAAATCAGGTGGGCAAATAAATGCCGTAATAAAAGATAACACTATAATTTTCAGTCTATCTTTTCCAAAATGTACAGCTAATTAAAATGCCGGTACTATTGCACCTTTGTAAGTTTCTTCAATAAATTTTTTTGTTTCTTCACTGTTAAGAGCTTTCATAAGTGCTTGTATTCTCGGATCTTCTGTTTCTCCTTCTCTTACTGCTACTATATTAGCATATGGAGATTCTTTATCTTCTACAACAAGCGCATCTTTTGTAGGGTCAAGCTTTGCATCTAATGCATAGTTTGTATTTATTACTGATGCATCTACGTCATCAAGTGTTCTTGGTAATTGAGCGGCATCTAATAATTCAAATTTGAAATTTTTAGCATTTTCTACAATATCTTTATCTGTTGCAGTAAGTCCTGCTCCGTCTTTTAATTTGATTAATCCTTCTTTTTGAAGAAGTATAAGTGCTCTACCTCCGTTTGTAGGGTCATTCGGCAATGATATTGTAGCACCTTCAGGCAAATCACTCAATGCGGTGTATTTTTTAGAATATACAGCCATAGGCTCAACGTGAACTGTTCCTGCTGATACTATATGTGTACCTTTTTGAGCGTTGAACTCGTCCAAATATGGTTGGTGTTGAAAATAGTTTGCGTCCAAATCTTTTTCTTCCAATGCTGTATTCGGTATTACATAATCATTGAATACTTGTATATCCAATTTTATGCCTTCTTTTTCAAGTGCAGGTTTTACAGATTCCAATATCGCTGCATGCGGTTCAGGTGTTGCACCTATTTTTAATACTTGTTCTTCAGGAGCAGTTTTGTTTTCTTCCTTAGCAGTTCCTTGCTTTTCATTTCCTCCACTTGAGCAACCTACCAATAAAATAGATGCTGATAATGCAAATGCCAATAGTTTTTTAATATTTTTCTTCATTTAACTTACCTCCAAGTTTTAAAATTTATTAAACAATTTATTTTACTGAAACATTTTTTAGTTTATACCAATCTTTTTTTATACTAATATTTAATAAAATAATATATATTTTATTTTTCAATTATTTTTGTTAAATTAAACAAAAACATAATATGAAGCTCATCTGTCAATTAAGCAAATATCAGTATAGTACATAGTTAACAATTAAATAATGATTGCGATTTTGTCGTATACACTTTTAAAAGTTTCAGAAACTGACGCTTTATTTTTTATCCAATCTTTTGGCAATCCTGTTGCCTATGCTTTGAATTATTTGTACCAATATTACAAGGACTATTACCGTAATTATCATTATATCGGTCTGCCATCTTTGATAGCCATACATTATCGCCAAGTCGCCAAGTCCTCCGCCACCGATAGAACCTGCCATAGCTGAATATCCGAGTATGCTGATCACAGTTGTAGTTATGCCGAGAACTATTGATGATAATGCCTCCGGTATCATAACTCTCCTTATTATCTGCATTGTAGTAGAGCCCATGGAAAGCGCCGCCTCTATAACTCCCCACGGTATTTCTCTAAGTGAAGTTTCTACCAACCTTGCAAAAAAAGGTGTTGCTGCAAAAACAAGCGGAACTATAGCCGCTGTCGTTCCTATTTTTTTCCCTACTATAAATTTTGTCAGCGGAAATATGCTTATCATAAGTATTATAAAAGGGAATGAACGAGTTATGTTCACTATATATGATAAAACTGTGTTTAACACTTTTTTAGGCATTATATGATTATCAGATGTTATAACTATAACTGTTCCAAGCGGTAATCCTATCAACACGGTAAATAATGTAGATACCCCTACCATATATAAGGTTTCTAAAAGTGGTTCATATAAAACTCTTATCATATCTTGCATTATATTACCTCCACTCTTACATTATATTGCTCAAATTCTGATTTTATTTCATCTATATCGTAATCTTTCGGTATTTCAACGCACAATTTCCCAAGCGGTTCGCCTTGTATATAATCTATATTTCCGGAAATTACATTTATATCTATGTTGTACCTTCTTGAAATTTTAGAAATAATTGCTGTACAGGCAACTTCACTTGTAAATGTCAGCGACATCAGATGACCTTTATATATACCTTCAGGCAATTTATAATCATATTCTACAAAATGTTTTGTTCTTTCATTTGCAGGTTTTGAGAATAAATCTATAACTTTACCGCTGTCTATTATCTTACCTTTTTCTATTATTGCAACCTTGTTACATATTTGTTTTATAACTTCCATTTCGTGAGTTATAATGACGAGAGTGAGCGAAGTTTGTTTATTTATATCTTTTAAAAGCGATAGTATCTGCCCTGTTGTCTTAGGGTCTAACGCCGATGTAGCCTCATCACAAAGAAGTACATCAGGATTATTGGCAATAGCTCTTGCTATACCTACCCTTTGCTTTTGTCCACCTGACAACTGTGACGGATAGCTTTCCGCCTTATCTTGTAAATCAACTATTTCCAATAACTCTTTAACTCTCTTTTTTATATAATTTTTATCTTGTTTAGCCAATCTTAGCGGATAGGCTATGTTTTCAAATACTGTCATAGATGAGAAAAGGTTAAAATTTTGAAATATCATTCCTATTTTTTTCCTCTGCTCAATGAGTTCGTTTTTTCCAAGTTTCAATATATCCGAGTTTCCTATTATAACCTTACCGCTGTCAGGTTCTTCAAGCCTGTTTATACATCTCACCAAAGATGACTTTCCTGCACCGGATAGACCCACTATCCCGAATATATCTCCTTTTTCAATATCAAGATTTATATCATCAAGAGCTTTAACCGAATTGTTATACGTTTTGTTTAAATGCTCTATTTTTATCATCTATTGCTCCTAAAATTTTATAAGTATTTACTTAAACACAAGTCCATACTATAAAAAATAAAAATATTTTCAAAAATCATTATAATCTATATACTTACTAAAGATAGTATTATACTAAAATCTTATAGAATAACGAAAAATTATAACAATTAATTTTTCTGGTAGACTATGTATTAATTTTATATAATTATACAAGTTATCCATAATTTTATTAGAAAATAATATTAATTTTAATTTAATAATGGTTATTTTATAGTATGTTAAAATATATTACAGTAGATTAAGCTAATTTTTAATTTACATTCCAATATATTATATTTTTTCATATCTTTTGTCAAGCTAAATCATTCATTTTTACAGTATTTTACGATATATATTAGTTATTATCGGCTATAAGTTTTATTTATATTAAAGCCTATAAATTATAAAAATATACATAAAAAACACCGCTGTTTAATTATATAAAAACAGCAGTATTTTTTAATCTATTACATATGTTGCATCTAAAAGTTTTCTGGTATATATGTTTTGTGATTTTTTTAAATCTTTGCTTGAAATCTGCTCTACTATTTTTCCGTCATTCATTATAAATATTTCATCTGAAGCACTTGCCATCAATGCCAAATCATGAGATATGTATATTATGGTCATATTGGTTTTAGACTTTATATAGTCCAACAATTCCATTATCTGCTTGCCTACGGAAACATCTAATGCAGATGTTATCTCATCGCAAATCAAAAGTTTAGGATTTACTGAAAGTGCTCCTATTATAGCTATTCTTTGTCTTTGTCCTCCGCTGAGAGAATTAGGACTCCTATCCAACACACTTTCATCCAAACTCACCAAATTCAACAATTCTTTTGTTTTTTCAAGGCATTTTTTATCGTCATATTTATAAAAATTTTTCATAGGCTCTTTTATATAATCTCTTATGCTCATACTCGGGTTAAAGGCTGAGTGTGAATCCTGTATTATCATTTGTATGTGCTTTCTGTTTTCTCTTATCTCTTTTTTGCTGATATTTACTATGCTTTTACCCTCAAATAATATATCTCCTGAATATATATCGCACATATTGGTTACAGCTTTTACAAGCGTAGTTTTTCCACCACCGCTTTCTCCCACTATCGCAATGCTCTGTCCGTTTTTCACGCTTAAATTTATATCAGATATGATTTTTTTATTGTCATATCCTGCACTCAAATTTTTTATTTCCAATATTTTATCCATACAATCCCTTTTTATGCTAATACAATTCTCCATTTGAAATACCATATAGCTTTTATTTCTATATTATTCTAATAAACATAGATATTTTTTATATGGTTACAAGTCAAACAAATACATTATATAAGCGTCTTCACCGTTGTCCTGATAATATTTTTTTCGTCTGCCTTGCACTTCAAATCCGTATTTTTCATATAGTTTTATTGCCGGCTCGTTTGATACTCTGACCTCCAAACTCATAGTATCAAGATTTCTATCTTTTGCTTCTTTTATAAAATCCTCCATAATTAAATTGCCATAGCCTTTACCCCTATATTCTATATCCACTGCAACATTCATTATCTGAGCATCATCTATTATATCCCAAAACCCTGCATAGCCGACTATTTTTTCATCTTGAACAAGCACAATATAATAAGCCAACGGATTTAAAAGCTCGTCTTCAAACATTTTTTTTGTCCACGGATCTGTAAAACAACGCTTTTCAATCTCAAGCAAATCTTCTATATGTTCTTCCCTCATTTTCAATATTTTTACGTCTTCCATAACTATTTCCTTCTTTATGTGTTATAATTACTTCGCCTTTTTCAAAATAAAAATAATATAACTCACTTTTAACTCAATATAGTTATTAATTATTTTTTTGCCACTATTTTAAACATTCTGACAGGATTGTAAAATTCATCTCTTTCTTTATATATTCTGTCGCTTAAACTTTCATCCACTTCGCATACTTTATAGCCTATGTTTTTCAAAACTTCTACATCATATGCCGGTCTTACCCTTTTTTCAAGCTCTGAATATATTTTGTTGCATTTTTTCTTTTGCTCATCGCTCAATATTGAATGTGAACATTTTTTCGGTATTGGCGTTTCCAACAATTTGTTGGCGTTGTAATTTCCGTCAAGATTTATCAATACTCCATATTTTTTTAATATCTTATGCCATTTTTCATATGCTTTTTCCATATTAGGAAGTGTCCATGTGAGATTTCGTGTCACTATTATATCAAAGCTCTCATCTTCAAAATCAGGATTTTCAGCATCATCTACCATAAAATTTACATCCGTCCCAACTGTTTTAGTATTATTTATTGCACACTCAATCATCTCCTCGCACAAATCAATACCTGTAACTTCATATCCTTGAGTTGACAAGAGTATGGCAAAAAATCCGCTCCCTGTTCCTATATCCAATATTTTTTGATTTTTGTTTTGTAAATAAGGAGATATTTCTGCCAACCATCTGCCGGATTTAATATCTTCCAGCTCTCTTTGATGAAGATTTGAAAAATCCTTCGCTCTTGATGTCCAATACTCTATTATTTCCTGTTTAAGCTCCATTTATTTACCTCTCCTGCTATAAATTTTATATCCGTCACTATAAAGCACAATACTGCCTTGTTCATCTGTCCTGAATATCATTATATTGTATTTTTCAAGCAAATTCATAACTTCTTTATGCGGATGTCCGTATTTGTTGTTTTTTCCGCAAGATATTACCCCTATGCTCGGATTTACTTTACCTAAAAAATAATCAGATGTGGATGTACTGCTTCCATGATGTCCAAGTTTAAGCACGTCCGCTCTTATATCATCAAAATCGTTTATAATTGCAATCTCATTTTCCATAGTTGCATCCGCCATAAATAAAAAAGACACCTCTTTATATAAAAGTCTTGCGACTATTGAATACTCATTGGTGTCGCTATAGGTTCTATTTTTTTGTGGTGAAAGTATTTGTAATTTGACATCTTTTCCTATACTAAGACCATCACCTGTATAAAGCGGTTTATTTTTTAATTTTTTATTTTTCAGCTCCTGTTTTATCTCCTTGTATTGTTTAGTATCCTTTGAAACGAGTGGCATAGAAAACATACCTATATCAAAGTTTTTTATAATCTTATCCATACCGCCTATGTGATCGGCATCAGGATGAGTTGCTATTACGAGGTCAAGCTTGTCGATACCTTGAGATTTTATATAACCAGTTGTTCTACTCGAATGTTGCTCATCTCCGGCATCTATCAATACAGTTTTTTTGTCAGGAGTTATTATAAGCGTGCTGTCGCCTTGACCGACATCTATAAAATGTACCTGTAAAGTAGGACTTGTATTGTATATGCCCTGCAACCTCTGATACAGCGTATAAATTACAGATGTCAACAGCAAAATTATTATAATTTTTTGTTTTAAACTTATTTTTTTCATAATTTTAATCAATTCTCTTTAAAATATTTATATAAAATCGCTGAATATATCAAGAAAAATATACATAACTATCATCACATAAGAGGGGCAAATACTCTAAAAAGCCTTCCCAAAAGCCTGTTAAAAACAGATATATTCCTATACTCCTGATGTGTCATAAGTTTTGCCGTCTTGAGAGTATTCTCAAAATCTTCTTCTATATCAAGCGCCAATTCTCTGTCATAACAAAATATACCATTTTCAAAATGCAAATATAAACTACGATAATCCAAATTTACCGTACCGACAGTGCTTACAATATCATCACTTACAAAAACTTTTGAATGCACAAAACCTTTTGTATAAATATATATTTGTACACCTGCATCCATAAGCGCCGTAAAATAGCTCTGTGCAACCATATAGGGTATTTTTTTGTCAGGTATGCCGGGAAGTAGCAACCTTACTCTTACACCTCGCTTACACGCCATACTCATCGCATTTATAAGCTCGTCATCTATTATAAGATATGGCGTCATAATATCAACATATTTTTTCGCATAAAAAAGTATATGTATATATATAGCTTCTGCCGTATTATTCATATTACTCGGATAATCACCATAAGGTATAGCATAGTTGGCATATACTCTCATAGGTTGTATGACACAATTTTTACACTTAAATGTAAGTAAATTTTCTCTTATTTTAACCTTTTGTTTCGGATTATTTTTTAATTTTTCTTTCAACTGATATCTTTTTTTCTCATGCAAAAGCCCATTCACATCTACAAGTTTTTTATGAGTGATTTTAAGTCTTTTCTGTTTTTCTGTGAGCAAATAAGTATTGTAATCTTCCATTTCATATTTATCTTTTTCGTTTACGTTCCACATTTGCAAAAACATAGCTGTAAGACTTTTTACAGCATGTCCTTCTATCCTGATTGCACAGTCTTTCCAATGTCCGAATCTTTCTTTTTTATTAATGTACTCATCAGCTATATTTATACCTCCTGTAAACCCTATTTTTCCGTCTATAACTATAATTTTTCTGTGGTCTCTGTTGTTTTGATATGAAGATATTATAGGTTTTACCGGCGAAAATATTTTGCAGTCGATTCCTTTTGAACTTATAAACTCACTGTAATTGTCAGGTAGCGAAAACATATTCGCCCCGTCATACATAAATCTTATCTCTACACCTTCGTTGGCTTTCTTTTCAAGAATATCCAACACTTCTGTGAGCATATATCCTCTTGAAACTATGAAAAATTCTATAAATATATAATCTCTTGCTTTTAAAAGCTCTTTTTTTATGCTCTCAAAAGCATATTCTCCAAGCGAATAATACTCTAATTTTGTATCTGCATATAAAGGAAAACTCTCATATTCATACAAAAATTTTGCCATAGACGCATAATTACTGTCTACCTCTTTAAAAGATTTAAGTACATCTTCATTTTGATGTATGTACTGACTTGACATACATATCTTAGTTTTCAATACATCTGATAATTGTTTTGTTCCCGGCAATACTTTTATGAGTACATACAATATTATACCTATTAAAGGAAACACACACATAGGTAAAATCCACGCTATTTTATATGCCGAATTTTCTTCTTTATTTATTATGAAAAGTGCCAAAATTATTGATATTAAATGCCAAGATATGTTGAATACTCCCTGATACTTGTCCAATCTCGTATAGACTTCAAAAAGTATTATAAGTTGTACAAAAAAAAGAAGAGAAGTTATAGCTATCGGTTGAACGTTCATTTTCTCTCTTCGTTTTTTTCTTAATCTCAGTTTTCGCATTCTATCTTCCTCCTTTTGTACAGTTGGATAAAGATGTGCAAAATAAAAAAATATATTCTATCAGCAATATATAAATATAACTGCATTATTATACTGTATATAGTTGTGAATAACTATATAGACTACATTTTGCACACGTCTAACAGTTGTATAATAAAAAACTAAACAAAGCTATAGAAATAAATAATATTGTGTACATTTAATAAAAATATAACACTATTTATAGATTTCTCGTATAAATTATCCATTATTCTATTTAAGCTTTAGTATGAATCTATTTTGTAAAATCTTATCTATGTGTTTTTAATCTGAATTTGTTCTTGATACTCTTTCTTTGTAGGTATATCCATATCTTTATCAAACAAATTGTTTAATTTGTATGTTTTTCCTATATTGGTAACAACTATATCTCTCACGCATTTATTTAGATATTTATAATCATCTTGAAGAATTTTTACTATATTTCTTACATTTGAGTTAGACATACCTATTTTCGATGTATATACCGAACCTTGTATCCAGATAAAATTATTACTATACATATATTCTTTTATATCTTCATATGCTTTTCGCCAATTATTTTTCGGATAATATATTTTTAATGACTTCGTATCTAAATCAAATGCTATTTGTTTTAAAATTTTTGACATAATATTACACTATCTTTCTCGGTCTTATGACAGGAATTGCAAGCTCTACAAGCACATCTTCAACATCATCTTCATCTGTATCCTGCCAAGTCCAGCTTTTTACATTATTTCTGAATTCTTCTTCTAAATACAATGTGCAGTTGCCATCAAGTGTAGCTCCATAACCGCTTTCCTTATCGCTTTGGTAGATAAGTACATATTTGTCGCTACTTACATTTTCCAATTTATCTATGCGTGTATCAAAATGTTTGTCCGCAATTTTTTTCATATTTGACAGAGTTGTATCGTCCAAGTTATCTTTTAATGTTATCACTGTTTTGAACATAATTCCCTCCTGCTTTTAATTAATATCGCTGTTCGTTTAATTAACAGATATTCCACTTTGATTATACTTAATTTTAATCAGGAAATAAATTCTAAAAAACAAGTATATCCATTATTATATTAAATTTTAGTATAATAATGAAAGATATTTTAAAATTATCTATCCTATTTCAAACTTAGAGCATATCCGAAAAATATTCAGTTTATCATATAAAAGTATTTTAGAAAAAATTTCGATTTTTACAATATTTTTTCAGATACGCTCTATTATCTGCTTGATTAAAAATTGTTCCTAACGATTTAAAAATGCAAAATATGCTTTTGAACTCATATATGCATCTGCTTTTCCTACAAGTTCGATAGGTGCATGCATACTTAGCATAGGCGTTCCGCAATCAAGCACCTCTGCGCCGAGATTTGCAAGAATATAGGCAATTGTACCTCCGCCACCTTGGTCTGCCTTGCCAAGCTCGCCTGTTTGCCATATAACATCATTGTCATCAAACACTTTTCTAACTATAGCCAAAAATTCGGCATTTGCGTCATTGCAACCGCCTTTTCCTCTTACACCTGTATATTTTGATATAGTTATACCATGTCCCACAAGTGCTGCATTTCTCTTTTCCATAACCTCAGGGAATGTAGGGTCGAATGCCGCATTAACGTCAGCTGACAAAACTTGCGAATTTGCAAAAGCCGACCTTATCTTCAAATCATTGTAATCCTCTTGCATAGCAATCAAATTTGCCACAAGATTTTCAAAAAATCTTGATTCCATTCCGGTATTACCCATAGAGCCCACTTCTTCTTTATCTGTGAGCAAACAAACTGCTGATGTATCTACATCTTGTACTTTGAATATCGCTTCCATTCCGGCATATGAGCAAACCCTGTCATCATGTCCATGTCCTGCGATAAATGAGCTGTCCAATCCCACATGTCTTGATTTTCCGGCAGGCACTATCTCAAGCTCAGCAGTCATAAAATCTTCTTCTCTTATACCGTATTTTTCTTCCAATATCTTCAATATATTTTCTTTCACATAGTTTTTTACTTCTTTATCATCTGTTTTTAGAGGTATCTGTCCTACAACAACATTGAGTTGCTCAGCTTCTATAACTTTACTTGCTTTTTTCTCCATTTGGTCTGCTGACAGGTGAATTAACAAGTCATTTATATATAATACAGGCTCATCATCTGAATCTCCAAAAGAAATCTCCACTTCCTTACCTTCTCTTGTAAAAACTACCCCATGTAAAGCAAGAGGTATTGTAGTCCATTGATATTTTTTAACCCCACCGTAATAATGAGTTTTAAAAAGAGCCATATTCGAATCTTCATATAAAGGGCAAGCCTTTATATCAAGACGTGGTGAATCTATATGTGCACCCACTATGTTCATGCCGTCTTTTATAGGTTTCTTACCCACTACAAACAACACTGCTGATTTACCCTTGTGATTATATACTATCTTGTCCCCAACATTTATCTTGCCGATTTTTACAAATTCTTCATAATCTTTAAATCCGTTTTCTTTTGCAAGTTTTACTATCTGTTTTGTAGCAAGACGCTCAGTTTTAGCTATATCCAAAAAGTTCATATATCTTTTTGCATAATCCATAATCTCTTTATGTTCTACTTCTTTCCATACATTTTTAGGTTCAAATTCTCTCTTCATAACACTCTCCTTATATATTTTTTAATAATAATTATTTTTTGAAATTTAATAAATATATTATAACGTACGTTTTATATAGCGTCAATATGTGGCATTTTATACATCATTACCGTTCTATATTTATTATGATACCATTTCCCAATAAAGTTACAGATAAATTATATAATTGTATAGCATCAATATAAATGCTTTATTGCAAAAATTAATGATAGATTGTCAAGTTAAGTGCAACACTTTTATAAAATCACTTATAAATTTCCAATATTTTATAAGATTTTAGTATTAATCGGATTTTAATATAAACGCAAAAAAACACACCTATAAAACTATAGATGTGTTTTTCTTTTAATATCTATTCTGCAGATATCTTAGTTTCTCTGCTGTCAATCATCACCGCTCCCACAAAGCTCAACACTTTATTACCTGCATAATTAAGCATAGAGTTTGTCGCTATATAGTTGCCGAGAGCTTTTATATCAGCTTGCGAAGCTGTTTCCTTAGCATTTTTTATACTCACTGTCTTTTCCTTCGCATCTGCCATTTTAAATTTCAATTTTAATGTATTCATAATCATCCTCCATTTTCAATTAGTTTAATACTGTTGTTTCAGCTATTTCCACATCAGCAGACGGTGTTTGCTGAACTTTTGCAATCACTTCCACCATACCGAATATTATCTCGTCACTTACAGCAGAGTCTATATTGCCTATCGTATTGTAAGAATATTTCGGTTTGCCTGTAGCAGACACCCCTGTTTGATATTTGAATTTTATACTTCTTGCCTTTATATTTTTATTCATAATATTTCTCCTTTTACTAAGTAAAATTAAACATTTATAATAAACCGCTTTATTTACTTTCTTTTAAAAAAGTATAAAGTCTGTAACTCAATAAATTCATTTTAACTAAAAAGAAAGTTTAAACTTAGTTTATTATAATTATAAACATTTTTTTGAAGGCTTATCTTCGCCTTTCAATAATTAATATCCGATTTTTTATAAAAAAGTATACAAAAAATTTTTTATAATAAATCATATTCAAATCAAGATATTCTGAAATCTATCAAAAAGTTTTCATTTTTAATCATTCTTTGTTATAATCAATCACATTTGTCAGTTTGTTTATACTCTCGTTCAATTTGTCCATTTTTGACTCCAACCTTATAAGCACATATATTGTTATCCCTATCGGAAAACCCATATTGCCCACCAAATTCACTATCTCATTATATTGCATAATATCCTCCTATATGTTTTTTCTCATAACATCAAGCGCCGATTTCTTTATCTTTTTGGCATATACATACGATATCTTCATATCTATTGCCACCTCTTGCAATTTCTTATTTTCAAGCACATTATTCTTTATTATATACCTTTGCGAATCGCTCAGCATACTCATCATGCTGTCCACTTCCACACTGTAAACATCATTGCAAGACATCTCGCTCATATACATATCATCACAAATTATTTCACAGCTATTAATATTATTAAAATACATTCGTTTGAAATATAATTCCATAAACCTCTTTATATATCCTGCAAATCTGTTGTAATGCAGATAATCATAGCTCACAGTCCTTTCAATAAGCTCCACTATCGCACTTTGCATGATATCTTCATCATATACGGAAAAATATCTGAACATAAGCTTTACAATAAGCGGTTTAAAACACTCTATTATCTCAGATAATGCCTCATCTTTGGCATATTCATCACCTTCAAAAAAAATTTTAACAAGATTTTCAACATAACTATACTCATTCTTCCTCATCGTTCCGCCTCCAATCAATAGAAAATATTTTCTAATTTACAATTAATACAATATCCGTTTCATTACTAAAAAATATTATTTCAAATAAGATATACTTATAAAAATGAAACTGTTCTATAAATATATAAACATTAAAAATAAGTATTTTAAAGCAAAATCTATACATACGAAAATATGTGATGCCCTGCTTATTTTTTTATTGATATTTATATTACGATATATATTATAAAAAATTATATTCTATAATTCAAGCATAAAATTTTTAAAATTTTGTATACCTTTTTTTAAATTTGCAGATATTTTTTAATAGATACATTTTTATTTTCAATGTATTCAGCTTTATTAATTAGTTGTATTTTCAACGTTTATTGCAATTGTATTGATATATACATTGCAATTACAATCATAAAATTTTAATAGACATATCAAGTGATAACACAAAATATTTTATAGAATATATTTTCTATTATATAGGAGGTAGTAATATGAATATAATAAAGCAACATCTCACAAATAACGACTGCTACAAATCAGCTACAAAGATGAATATAAGAGGATTGATGATACACAGCGTAGGTTGCAACGTAGAAAATCCGATGAATTTTATAAAAAGTTGGAACAAAGCAGGTGTATATAAATGCGTACACGCTTTTGTGTCAACTTATGCAATATACGAAACTTTACCATATAATTATAGAGGTTGGCATTGCGGGAAAGGACAAAAAGGTAGCTACAACAGCGGATATATAGGGATAGAACTCACAGAGCCCAAAAGCATAAGATATATAAAAGGAGGATTGTTTGAAGATACAGACCCCATTTATACAAAAAGATATGTAAAACAAACTTACTGCCTTGCAGTAGAATATTTTGCCTATTTATGTAAGATATTTTCATTAAACCCTCTCAAACCATATACCATACTCTCACACAGTGAAGCACACAAATTAGGCTATGCCAGCGACCACTCCGACGTAGAGCATATATGGAATTATGTGGGGCTTACTATGAACAATTTCAGAAAAGATGTAAACACAAAATTACTTATACTAAAAAACAATAGAAATATTGAATGATGTATTAGATAGATTATGTGACAACACAAATTTATTAACTAAAGATATTGTAAACAGCGTTACCTATATGATATGGATTATCTCCTCCAAGCTATTTGTTTTAATGCTATATAATTATATAAGTTATCCATAATTTTATTAAAAAATAGTATAAAATTATATTACAGAAACATTTATAATAATGCTTGATATAACAACATATATTTCTTTACACAAAAAAATAGAGTATCTATACGATACTCTATTTTTTTATTTTATCAAGTAGGTTTAACCACTCTTTTAATAGTTTCAATTACTATTTTGCTGGAGTTTCAGCAGGCTTTTCTTCTGCTTTTGGAGCTTCAGTTTTTGGAGCCTCAGCCGGTTTAGCTTCTTTTGCATCTTTTAGGATTGTTCCGTCTTGAGCAGCTTTTACTTCTTCAGGTGTTGCATCTTGAGGAAGTATAGTTACAGTCTTAGCTTCTTGATTCCAGATTATTGTTTCGCCATGTTTTAGACCAAACGCTTGAGCTATGTTAGCTACCGGTAAGAATATTCTTCCTTCAACGTTAGTTGGTTTAGCATCAAGTTGTACTGGAGAACCATTTACATACATTACATTCTTGTCTATATTCATAGTTACTACTGATTGATATTTTTGGAATGTTGCTATTCTTGTAGTAGGGTCATAGTTAACTACTGCACCTATAGCATCAGCTATATATCTTACAGGTAACATTGTTCTGTTATCTTTGATGAATGGAGCAACGTCAGCAGTCTTAGCTTCTTTAACTCCACGAACTACTTCTGTATAAGATTTCTCACCTATAGTGAATACTGTAGTTATTCTCTTTTCGTCAGATACCGGAGTTATAGTTGTAAAGTAATCAAATTTCTTAACTGTCTTGCTCAAGTCATATCTTTCATCAACTATACCGAAGTTTCCTTTAAGTCTTAATTCACCGTAAGGAACAGATCTGTCAAGAGTTACACTGATATTCTTAAATGTTATTGCAGAAGGTTTAGTAGATCTTCTTTCTACTTGAACGTAGATATATTTATCTTTCTTATCTACTTTTTTGATTCCGATATTACCTTCATCAAGTGTGTACGCTACACTCTTGAAGTATGTTTGGATATTAGTATCTTCAAATTTAAGGTTATATTCTGCATAATTTGAATTAATTCCTGCAGGAACATAATCTTGTAATGCTCCAGCTTCTGTTTCTTTTACAAGTATGTCTTGTCCATCTTGTTTTTGAAGACCTATTTTAACTTGTGGAAGAGCACCTTTTACTTCAAATGTAACAGGAGCTTTAACATCAGCTATTTGAACTAATTGTTCTTCAGCACCTGCACCTTTTACTTTAAGGAATAGTTTACCAGTAAATCCTGAATCAACTACAAAAGGCACTTCTAATTCAAATTTAGTTCTTGTTGTTTCAGATTGTTGAGTAACATATAAGTCGAACTTATCTGCCATCTTATTATCTTTACCTTTACCGTCTTTATCATAAGTCTTTATATCATAATCTTCAACTTTACCTGATTCTTTATTGCCAACTCTCTCTATAGATGATTTATCTATTTGAAGTTTAGTTTCTTTATCTCCAGATTTCTTTGTTATCTTTAGTTTTTCACCATCTTGTAATGATGCATCTACCGCTTTACCATTCTCATCTACAAATTGGAATGTCATATATCTGTTGCCTTGTAGTGATGATGTGGCAGGTTCTTCTATAGTAAGTTTTGATTTGTATAGACCTTCTATATCTTTACCTGCTATAACATTAAGCACTTTTTCAGCTTTTACTTGTACACCGTAATCTACATATTCAGCTACTACAAGTGAAGTTGGAGATACATCTGAATTTTCTTGAACTATTACATCTACATCACCGAATTTTGCATCTCTATCAGGTATTATGCACATATTTAAATATATTGAATCCAATTGTTCAGTATATTTATCAGGTGTGATTTTCACTATTCTGTCATCAGAATTTGGAACTTTATCTATTTTTGCTTTGCTTACAGTATATGCTGTTTTTCCACTTGTAGAGAAATCCCAAGTAAACCCTCTTGGTAATTTAAGATTTATAGAGTGGTTTTTATCAAAAGCTTGTGGAGTCATTTCATCAAGTATCAATTGTACTTTAGTGTTACCACTTCTTGATATTTTTTCTTTCTTTTGTACTCTGAATTTTATAGAGTCTGCACCTACATTTGCATAAGCATATTCACCAGTACTAACATCTGAATCTTTAGGCACTACTTTTACTTTTTGAACACCTTCAGGAGTTCCATTAAATTGAACCAATAGAGGTATTTCTACTTTTCCATCCGCTATTACTTGTACTCCAAGTATAGAATCAGTTAATTTTTGAACTTTAGCATTTTTTAAGTTTTTAATTTGTTTACCATCAAAGTCAGAAGGTTTTGTTAGACCTGGATAATCAGGATTACCATTTGTATGATAATTAGCCGGATATAACACATTATCAGTATATGCATATTTATCAGTAAGTTCCTTTGAACCATATGTCCATTTTGCATCTCCATCTAAATGCAATTCAAAATTTTGTCCTGCTTTAGCACCATATATTGACGCAGCACTATCCACACCTAAAGTAAGTACAACTCCAGTTGTTTCATCTGTTATAGCATCAGATGTTGTAGTAATAGTTTTGTTTATTACGTTTCTTGTTGCAGCAAATGCTGGCTGAGCTGGAAGCAATGTAGCAGCCATCATAAATGCCATTAATAGAGATAATTTTCTCTTCATATTTAATTTCCCCCTTAAAATAATAATGTTATTTTAGAGCCTTACGCTCTCTCATAATATTATTATGTGCTTTCTTAATTTTTAATTAATTTAATTACAGTGTGAATTATAACATTCCTAATTTTGCTCGTCAAGTGATTTTTGTTTTTGTAATGTAGTTGTAAAATAAGATGTAGTTTTATGTCATAATTCGTGGATATCTTATACAGATAAGCTTATATACAATCAAACACTTATGCCAATATCATACCGACTTATTCAAAAAAACGAGTTACAAACCTACATATATATAACTGTTAAATTATAAGATTAATAAACAGCCTTATACTTTGTTAAATTTGTACAGTAGTATTTTCTATCGTTTTATTGACTTTAATATCAGTATGAATATCATATGTATGATGTCCATTGATTGTATGTGTACATTATATATTAATTTCTTATTTTTTGCAAATTACATATGCTTTACATCTATATTACAGCTTATTAATTATAGAAATAATTTCATTATTTTTATTTTAACTTTAAAATCGGATTTTTCAAGAGGTTGGTTATAAGGTCGGTATAAATCATTTGATCGACCACTTCCGTTATGCTTGTGATTCTTTGACCTGCATCTTTAGAAGACGCTCCGCAATGATAGATTCGCTGATGCTTGGTATTCCAGTCGATAATAATATATCTGTCGTGAAACTCTCCGCCGGATTTTTGAAATTTTATCTTTCTAAAAGGATATTCTTCGCAAAAATCCTGATATTCAATGGTATGAAGTCCTTTGCCGATATTATCGCTGAATATAATGATCTCTACCGATGAAGGGACATCTTTCAGTAATACTAAAGTTTTCACTCCGATGTAGTTATCTACAATATAAATACTCTTTTTTGCTATGCTGTAAATGTCTTTATATGCAAGATTTGCTTCGATCGGCTGTCCGTTCAAAAGTAAAAATCCGTATTTGAGCTGTGGATTGCTGAGGTCAAGAATCAGTTCAGACAGTTCGGATTTATGTACCACATTATTTAAGGTGTCCATAACTTCCGCCACCTGATCTTCCACATCTCTTAAATCTCGTCTTAAATCTTGCATTTCTACAACATTACTTGTAATCTGCATCGAAAGCTGTAAAAACTCTCTTTTACCAATCAACCCTTGATTTTCTACAATGTAGTCTTTCATTTGTTTAAAAGTACGAATCAGTGCCTTACTCTGCTTGACAGCAAGCTCTCCTTTTAAAACTGTCATCAGCATATAAATTCCTTGTTCAGTAAATGCGTGAGGATTGTATTTAATATTACTACCTCTTCCTGCACTTTTGTTCAAGGTCACATTTTGTGACCTTGAAAGTCCAGATACTTCCTCATCAGTTAATTGGAACATAAAATCTTCATCAAATTTTTCAATATTTCTTTTTACTTGCTGATTAAAAGCCTTTGTTTCATACCCATAGATTTCGGCTAATTCAAAGTCAAGCATTACCTTTTGTCCCCTTATTGTATAGATCTTTGTCAAGAATCCTTCTTGACTTATAATCATCATTCCATCTTTTTTATCCATTTCTTTATCCTCTTTATTCAAATTTCGAATCTATTTCATAGACCATATTGTATCATAAATGTAATAAAATTCATCATAATCCTTTTGAAAATTTTAAACTGTCAAAATATACCTATCAGAATACACTCTTTGTATGCGCTAAACTATTATTGTCCTATTTTCTTTTTTTATATTCTCTTGTGTATTATGTAAAACTCAGGTTTAGGTAGAATTATTTTATTTTTTCTAAATTTATATTTTTATTTCATTATATCAATATATCTCTATATTTTCCAATTACGTTTGATTTACTTTTATACGCTCATACTAAAACCTATTATAAGCATTTAACAATAAAATATATAAAAAATCTTTTTTAACTCGTATAAAATAGATTGTAAACAAAATAAATAAATGCAGTTCACATAAATTTTACAGATTAATATCTTGCTATTTCCCTAAAAATGCATTATATTTTAAACATTGCACATATTATATTATTTAATATGTTTGTTGTATTAATAATGCAACAAATATTACAACACTCTTTATTTTTATTTAGTATAATACAGTTTATCCAAAACTTAATTAAAAATAAGATTATTTTTGTATAATTTCGGTATAAAGTAACTATGCTAAATGCTTAAATTTATTATAACTACATAACTGTCGGTTATGTAAGAAAGAGGTGTAATTTGAAAATAGAATTAATAAAAAATAGTGAGCTTGAGCTTAAAAAAAACCTTGTAATATTACCTTGCTTTGAAAAGGAAGATATAAGCTTTAACAAATTGGACATTCCTTCTCAGGTATTGGACATAGCCAATAACTCTATAAAGGAAGAAAAGTTTAAAGCTTCAAAAGGTGAATTATATTATTACAACACAGTTTTAGAGGGCAAAATTATAAATGTACTGCTCTTAGGCATGGGAAAAAAAGCTGAGGCAAACCTTAAAGATGCTGTAAAAGGGCTTGTGTCTGCTACAAAATACGCATCCAAGCTATATCAAGGTGCTATATGTATAGCTCTTAGACCTTTAGAACGTACATCTTATGAATTATTTGCAAAATCTGTAATTCGCTCAATCATTTTATCAAAATATAAATTTGACAAGTACAAAAAATCAGATGATGCAAAAAATGAGCCGATTATAAAAATTGTACTGAAAGAAAATTGTTTAAATAATGCCGACACTTTGATAGAAGATGCAAAAATCGAAGCAGAATGCGTAAATTATACGAGAGATTTGATAAATGAACCTGCAAATCATATGACACCTGAAATCCTCTCACAAAAAGCAAAAGAATCAGCAGAAAAATATGGATATGAAGCAGAAATCTTCGATGAAAAATATATCGAAAAAATGGAAATGGGTGCGTTTTTATCAGTAGCAAAAGGCTCTGCAAATCCTCCAAGACTTATAGTTTTAAGATATAAGGGCAATCCGTCTGACGAAAAAATATACGGTCTTGTCGGTAAAGGCTTGTGCTATGACAGTGGCGGATATTCAATAAAACCTACAAGCTCAATGCTTGATATGAAAAGCGATATGGGTGGTTCTGCAACAGTAATAGGTGCACTTAATTTAATCGCACGGAAAAAATTGAAAGTCAACATAACAGCGGTAATAGCAAGCTGTGAAAATATGATTGCCGGCAACGCATATAAGCCCGGCGATATAATATGTTCTATGGATAAAACACATATAGAGATAGGAAACACAGACGCAGAGGGACGCTTGACACTTGCTGATGCAATAACATACAGTATACAAGAAGAAAAAGTTTCTCAAATAATAGAACTCTCTACTCTTACAGGTGCGGTGCTTGTAGCACTTGGAGAAGAAATAACAGGTGCAATAACAAAATATGATTACCTATATGATGATTTGAAAAAAGCGTCAAAAGAAACTCTTGATGAAGTATGGCAACTTCCATACTATGAAGATTATAGAAAACTTTTGGACTCAGATTTTGCGGACATAAATAATATAGGTGGCAGATATGCCGGAAGTATAACAGCAGGCTTATTCGTCACAAAATTTGCAAAAGAAACACCTATAATACATTTAGATATTGCAGGCTCCGCATGGGGAGAAAAAGAAACACCTATACGTCCTAAAGGCGGTACAGGTGCAAATGTTTTAATGCTTTACAAATATTTTGAAAATAAAATAAAAGATAATAATATTTAAATTTTTATTATTAAGGAGTAGATATGAGAAAAAAGGACATGAGAATAGAACGTACTCAAAGTTCTATAAAACGAGCATTTTTATCGTTATTGGAAACTGAGAACTACGGAAAAATAACTATTCAAGACATAGCAGATGAAGCTATGATAAACAGAAATACTTTCTATCTTCATTATAAAGATAAAGACGTACTGTTGAAATCTATAATAGATGAAAATATGGACTTAATAGATGAACACCTTGACTTTAAACTATCAAACGATACAAAAGAAGATGAAATAATAATACTTGAAAAAATAGCCGAGGCTTTATTAAAATACAGATACTTTCTAAAAGTCATGTTCTCATGTACAGAAAATAAATACTTCTTAGAGCGTTTTGACAATTCTATATCAAAAAGCATAATAGGTAACCACTCATTCCATTTTGACAACTTGGATAGAGAATATAGAGAAACTCAAATGGCATTTATAATATCAGGCTCTGTCGGACTTATCAAATATATAGCCAGCAGAGGCACAACTATGAATGCAACTCAAATAGCCGAAATGCTTTACAGCCTGTTTTTTCGTCCCTCAAAACCGGAAACAGTGAGCGAGTAAGCAAAAATAAAAAAACTTTAAATCAATAAAATTGGTTTAAAGTTTTTTTATTATATATCTATTTTATACTAATATTGCCCCAAATATATACTACGTTTAAATCAAAGTTATACTTTCGAGCATATATTTTTTGAAAGGGATTATATCAATTAATTATAATTTCAAAAATTATATAAAGCACTCCATATATGACCACTTGATGAAGTACATAGATGAGCAGGCTGTGCCTACCCATA
Source organism: Peptoanaerobacter stomatis (assembly GCF_000238095.2). Classification (NCBI taxonomy): domain Bacteria; kingdom Bacillati; phylum Bacillota; class Clostridia; order Peptostreptococcales; family Filifactoraceae; genus Peptoanaerobacter; species Peptoanaerobacter stomatis. The sequence goes on along the minus strand of NZ_JH815225.1, from coordinate 1,671,060 downwards.
GCACATATAAACACAGATATTTTATCTTTGCCGAAAATTCTACTAAAATATCTTTTTTCTTGGCTCTTTAATTCATCTTTTATTTTACAAGTATTATTGTGATTTTCAAAAATCTTTTCGGTATTCACAGCTTTATAGAACCTACCTGTAAAATAGCCTGTAAATGACAAAAATATCCATGGAAGTATCGGGAAATAATCAGCAGAATAAAAATCATCTCTTGGAAAACCATATATAAACGAAAGCGGAAGTTCTTGCATAAAATTGTATATACCTACATAAATGTCGCTTTTCAAAAAATATTTACTTTTTAAAACTATGAATATACCGAGCGTTATCAGCGAATATATTGCATATTTAATATCTGTTTTATTTCCAAGCTTTTTAAAAGTCTTGTCATCAGTTTCATTTTGAAATCTATTTTTACTGCAATTTTTATGGCTGTTTGTACTTTTATCTTCTATTTTTTTCACAAAGAATATTGCAAGCATAGAAAAAGCTAAGAAATGTATAATACCGAATTTAATTGCAAACTCGTCAGACACAAGAGTTGTCACAACGGTTATAATTATTGATATTATACTCAGCTTAACAGCATTTCTTAGCAATTTTTTACTAAAGTTGGTTGAAAATCCCGATAAAAATATAAAGCTCATACATATGTATTGCTGATAAAAATACCATGAATTAGTAGAAAAAAACGGCATATTAACAGAAAATACATATTTTAAATCATACAGCGTGTGATAGATAATCATATGAATTATAGTAAAACCGCGCAAAAAGTCTATAATATAAATTCTATCAGACATAAACTCTCCAATTTGTACTATTATCTAATCTAAATAGCTCTTAGTATTACATCATTATATCAAGCAACATTCCTCTTATATCGTCCATTTTTTTCAATATTCCCATATGGTCTATCTGTCCGTTTATAAAATCTTTTGTAAGACTTTCAAGCTCTCTGTCCACTGTCTTTACTATGGAGTAATTTCTATATCTTCCTTTTCTGTCGAGAAAATTTTCATTGCTGAATTGATGAGAGTTTTGTGTGGCTACATTTAAAAACTCTTTTACCAATTTTTTGTATTCCAATATATCCTTCAAATAGACTTTATCGCCTATTTTGTCGGATTGCACAGTTATTTTTTCAAATATGTTTTCAAGCTCTTCTTTTACGGACTCTGATTTTATTTTATCGAATTTTTCCATAAACTCAGTTCTTGATTTTTTCTTAGGATTTAGTTTATCTAAACTTTTTAAATCTTCTACTTCTCCTATTTTCAAGTTTTTTAGAGCATTTGTATTTTTTTGTACTTGAGAAACTGCATTATTGTTCACTTGATTTGTAACTTCCATTATATCCTCCATATATCTATATATGAAAATTTTTATTAGTCTATAATAAAAAAATTGTATAATTATCTATGTTTAATGCTTTTTATTATATTGTTTTTATTTACACTTTATTGACACTTGTTTAAAAAACATATATTTTCAATATTTGTAAACAGATTTAAGTATTATTTTATTATATCGGCTTGTTTACAACTTATCTTAAATTTTAATTTTAATTTATCAGCTAAATTAATGATATATTTCTAAGTTTTATATATTTGATATTTCCCATTATTCTATTAGCTCTTAGAATAATAAAGCAAAAAATCTCTCACCGAAAAAGATAAGAGATTTTTTGCTTGTATTTAATGTTTTAGAGGGTTTATCAATTTTTATAATTTAATCTTATTATATAAATACTTAAAAATTACATATATAAAAATATTTAATATGATAAATTTTATTGTATTAACCTTGTTTTAAATCAGTTTTTTTAGACTTTCTTGATAGTCTTTTTTCACTTCTTCCAAAAGATTTTTGTCTAATATAAGTTCTAAAGCAGTATAAGCCAACGCTTTTGAGCAAAATCTTATAGATTCCAAGCCGTATTCACTGCAAGATGCCTGCTTAAAACCTTCTGTATGCCCCACTATTTTGTCTAAAGATATTCTAAAACTTGGTTGTATTGTAGGCACGACATATGATACGTTTCCTACATCTGATGAGCCTATACTTTTCTTGCCGAAATGGTCTATTTCATAACCCAAGTCTTCTACATTTTTGGCATATATTTCATCTAATGTCCTTGTCATTACCATATCGTCCACGCTGTTTTCTTCTTGTATCAGCTCTCCTCTTGCTCCTGTTTGAAGTCCGGCGCCTTTTACTATATTGTCAAATTTTATTCTCAATTCTTCTACTTGTTTTTTTGTATTTGCTCTCAGATAAAACTTAGCCTCTGCAAATTCTGGTACTATATTGGGTGCATCTCCGCCTGAGGTGATTATACCATGTATTCTTACATCAGGTGTAACGTGTTGACGAAGTGCATTTACTCCGTTAAACACTTGTATTACAGCGTCAAGTGCATTTATGCCTTGCTCAGGCGATGCCGCTGAGTGTGCAGGTTTGCCGAAAAATCTTACTGTAAGCGGAATTATTGCAAGGAGATTACTGCTCACAGCATTTCTGTCAGCAGGATGTGCACAAAGAGCCACATCTACATCTTTAAAAAATCCTTCTCGTACAAAACTGCCCTTTGCACTGCTGTTTTCTCCACCTTCTTCGCCGGGAGTTCCATATACTCTTACTTCTCCGCCTACTTCATCAATGACGCTTTTAAGTCCTGCCGCTGCCAAACTGCTGTTTGCTCCGAACAAATTATGTCCGCAAGCGTGTCCTATGCCTACAAGTGCATCATATTCAGCTAAAAAAGCTATCACAGGGCCTTTTTTTCTTGATTTATATGTTGCAGTAAATCCTGTTCTGTGTCCTGCAACATCTACTTTTACATCAAAGCCTTCTTCTCCTAATTTTTCCGAAAGCAATTTGCAAGCTTCAAATTCATAGTTGCTGACTTCCGGCTTATCATGAATTTTAAGTGCTATTTGCTTATATTCATCTATATGTTCATCTATAAATTTGCTTATTTTTTCTTTATAACTCATATTTATCGCCTTTCCTTTTTTTCAAAGAATGATACATCAATAACACCGTTTTGTAAAATGTATTGCACTGAATTTAATTTTAAACAATTAATTATATTTGTCAATTATCTATAGTTGATAAGCACACCTCATTTTACCATACAGGTATTGTTTGACCGCCGTATTGTCTATCAAGCGCTTCTTTTGTAGCATCTGTTTGATATTCTTTTACTATAAGTTTAAAATCTTCTTTTTCGGCATCTTCTTTTCTTGCTGCAATTATATTCCAATAATCTCTCATTCTTTCTTCTTTATAATCTTCGTATGCGATAGCATCTTTTGCTATTGTAAGTCCTGCCTCGTATGCAACTCCATTGTTTATTATCCCAAAATCTAAATCCGGAAGCGATGCAGGTATTTGATTTGCTGCCATTTCTATTATTTCAACAGGTATAGTATATTCTGTTATATCCAATACTGAAGGTAAATTGCCTTTGCTCTCATCAACTTTTATATATCCCAATGATTCTAAAAACTTCAATGCACGTCCGCCATTTGACGTATCGTTAGGTATTGCTACTTTAAGAGGTTTATCTGATTTCAACTCTTTTAAGTCTTTTACTTTTGATGAATATACTCCCATAGGTGCTACAACTGTATATCCGATAGATGTAAGATTATCTATATTGTTTTCCTTTATAAAACTGTTAAAGTATATTTCCGTTTGGAAAGCATTCAAGTCTATATCTCCTGATGACAATGCTTTGTTTGGTTGAATATAATCTGCAAATTCCACAAATTCTAAATCAATCCCTTGTTTATTAAGTCTTTGTCTTATATCTTCCCAAGCTGAATGATCTGTTCCGTTGACTCCTAATTTATATTTTCTTAACTCTCCTTGTTTTTGCTCATCTTTTCCATTTTTTTCTCCACTTGAGCATCCTGCTAAAAGCAAAGCAGATGATAATGCCAACGCCAATAATTTTTTAATATTTTTTTTCATTTTATTCCTCCATATTTTACATTTATTATTTATGAGCTTTTATAAATCAAAAAGCTTATAGAATTAGTTGTTTAATTGAATTTAATTCAGTCTTCAATCCGTCATTATAATATTTTTAAATATTTTGATTTTTATAGTATTTTCTTTTGCTTGAGTAAAACTTTTTTTATAAAACATATAGTATTAATTTTAATTTAGCACTTGGATAACGAGGCGAACTAGCGAAAGTCAAAGGCACGTACTTAGGGTACATAACTGAGACTTGATGCGAAGTCCAACTAAATTAGGCAAGCTGATAAATTAAAATTTAGTGATTGCTTATTTTTTGATAAGCAAAATCCCCTATAAATTGCACAATAAACACCAACATTATTATTATGATTAAGGTAAGTGTCATAAGGTAAGGATTGAACATATTGTAACCATATCTTATGGCAAAATCTCCAAGACCTCCTCCACCTACCGTACCTGCTATTGCTGAATATCCTATAAGACCTACCATTGATAATGTCACGCCTTGTATTATTCCGCCTAAACCTTCTCTTAAAAGCACTTTTACTATAATGTCAATCTTGCTGAATCCCATCGCAGTATATGCTTCTATAACTCCTTTATCCACTTTTAACAATGCAAGTTCAACTTGCTTTGCCATAAACGGTGATGAGGCAATTATAAGCGGAATTACTGCGCCTTTTACCCCTATGGTAGTGTGTACTATCGCCCTTACAAGCCAAGGTATTGATGCTACCAATATTACAAACGGTATGGAACGAAGTACGTTTATTATCTTGGACAATATTGAATAAACATATTTATTTTTTAAAAGTCCGCCTTCATTTGTAACAGCCAGTATAACTCCTATAGGTGTGCCTATTATTGTTGCAAATATTCCTGATATGCCTACCATTATACAGGTATCTTTAAACGCTTTTATAAGTGAAGGTCCATACCTTACTAAATCTTCGCTAATTTTCTCTATCATATCTCATCACCTCCACAAATACATTATTGCTTGTCAAATACTCAATTGTGTCCTCTACATTTTTTTGTTCCCCTTCTATCGTAACCACCAAACTTCCATATGTTGTCTCATAAAGCTTTTCTATATTGGCAAAAAGTATGCTCGTAATTACGTTAAACTTGCTGTATAATCCTGCTATAAAAGGATCATCCGCATTTTCTCCTATGAAGTTTAATCTGTAAAAATCTTTTTTAAGCTCTTTTTGCTTTTTATGAATCTCATCTTGGTGTCTGCTTTGTGATATAAATTCTTTTGTAACTTCATTTTTAGGATGTATGAACACTTCCGCTATATCGCCTTGCTCCACTATACTCCCTTTTTCCATAACTGATACTTTGTTGCATACATATTTCACTACATCCATTTGATGTGTTATCAATACAACTGTTATGCCAAATTCTTTGTTTATCTTTTTTATCAAATCCAGTATAGATTTTGTAGTATTCGGATCAAGTGCAGATGTAGCTTCATCACAGAGCAGTATCTGCGGATCGTTTGACAAAGCTCTTGCTATTGCCACTCTTTGTTTTTGACCTCCACTTAACTGGCTCGGATATGCAAATTCTTTATCAGATAAATCCACCAATTTCAGTAGGCTTTTTACCTTTGCGTCTATCTCATTCTTACTAAGTCCTGTGTGATTTCTAAGTGGAGCCGCAATATTATCATATACGTTGGCGCTGTTTAATAAATTAAAACTCTGAAATATCATACCTATTTTTTTTCTCAGCTCTCTTAAGTTTTTCTCATCAAGAGCATTTATGTCGGTTTCATTTATATGAACACTCCCGCTGTCCGGAGTTTCTATTGCGTTTATAAGCCTTATAAGTGTACTTTTACCGGCACCGCTATATCCTATGACTCCGTATATATCTCCCTGCTTTATGGTAAGAGATACATCGCTAAGTGCATGAACCTTTCTATCTTTAAGTGAAAATGTCTTATTGACATTTTTTATTTTAATCATTGACTTGCTCCTCTAATACAAATTAATCTCTCCTAAATAGATAAAGTATAACCAAAATTTATAACTAAAATTTAAGTATGTGTATATTATAATTTTTTATTTTAAAAAGTCAACACAAATATAGTAATTTCAACATATATCATATTTATTATCAGTTATAAATAAAACTTATATCACTTCATTGTATTAGCGTCTTAAATTTATAATTGCAAAAAAACAACAAAAAATGATATAATTAAAATATTATGTTAAAAAATTTTTAATTTTTCATTATATTTATAGTACAATACTAAACACTAATTAAAAGTACATTAAATTATGCAGTTAAAGATTTATGTTTTTTTAAGTGGCAAATTATATAAAGCTTAGATATTTCATAATTTGTAATAGTGCTTAGCGTAAATATTTTTTTGAGAGGTTGAAGAGTGAAAAATTTCAAGTTAAATCTATTTTTATCCATTTTTATATTTGCTTTTACTTTACAAAGCGTAAATGTTTTTGCAGATGATATAAAAATTTCCAATTTCCCTGTTATCGCAGGTGGAGCAGGAGCTGTTATGGACTTTGACAGCGGGGCTGTCTTATGGAGTAAAGACGGTGATTCTCAAAGGACAATAGCATCAATGACCAAAGTTTTAGCTATAGCTGTAGCTTTTGATGAAATAAAAGCAGGTAATCTTAATATGGACGATAAAGTCGTTATAAGTGCAAATGCAGCAGCTATTTCAAACAATCCTATGTGGTCCGGACACGAAAGTTTTAAAGCAGGAGAAATACAAACAGTCAGAGATTTATTGAATAACGCTGTTGTATTTTCAGGAAATGCTTCTATTGTAGCCATCGGCGAACATATTTCAGGCTCTACAGCCGAATTTGCAACAAAGATGAATGCTTTAGCAGAAAAAATAGGAATGAACGGATATTTTGTAGATCCGGCAGGTATGAGTGAAAATAATACAACTACTGCAAAATCTATGTTAAAACTCGGAAAATACATCTACGAAAACTATGAAAACGAAATAAAAAGTATGACTATGCTCAGTAGCGTATATGTACACGGCATTTTAAAAAAATCCACCAATATGCTTTTAAATAACGGATATTATGGAATAGAAGGATTAAAGACAGGTACGTACAGCTCTTACAATGCCAATTTTATAGGAGTTGCAAAAAGAGGTGATAAAAGACTGATTGCCGTAACAATAAATACCCCTACTGCCAACAGATTTTCAGATATAACTTCTATGTTTGAGTTCGGATGGAAAAATGATTTTAATCAATATTGGAAAAATGACAGCAGATTGACTGAAACACAAATATCGTCAGATAAAAAAAATCCTTTAAACGGAGATAAATTTAAAATTACTTTGATGAATAAAAAGCTTAAAAATATAAACAACTTTACAGGAAAGGTCAGATGGTTTATAAACGGTGAACCGTACCTTGCAAACAGCATAAGAGATATGAATTATTCCAACCTCGGTCAAATCGAGGTGTCAAAAAATGATGATGAACCTATGATAATAACGGCTCAACTGTGGTTCGGCAACGAAATGTATGACAGCTATTCTATGATTTTTCAAGATGGTATAAATGAAACTCAAAATGATATGGTTGAAACTGTAACAGATAATGTAGATTTATACGAGAATCCAATTAAATAGCTAAAATTCTAAATATTTTTTAATTTTACAACAAAGCGATTAGAAAAAATTTTCTAATCGCTTTGTTTATAAATCTAAAACTAATGCCATTTTCTAATAAAATTATGGATAATTATTTTTATATAAATTTTTAATGCTCAGAAACAGACTTATTTTACAGGTTTTCTATGGACAAATTTGCCATAGCCTTTTTCACCTTTGAAATGACCGTCTTGATATACAATCTTACCTCTTGATAATACACAATCAATCTTACAGCTCACTTCAAAATCTTCATACGGTGTATAGTCGCAAGCTGAGTGTAAATTCACTTGCTTAAGCTTTTCCGATACTTTATCGTCTATTATCATTATATCTGCATCTGCGTTTGGCATTATCGTACCTTTTTTTGGATACATTCCGAATATTCTTGCAGGATTTTCGCACATAAGCTCTACAAATTTGTTGACTGAGATTTTATTTTTGCAAACTCCATATGTGAATATAAGTCTTACTCTTTCCTCCACTCCCGGTGCTCCTCCGGGTGCTTTTGTAAAATTGCCTTTGCCTTCCAATTTTTCTGAAAAATAAAACGGACAATGATCTGTCGCTATAACATCGACTGTACCGTCTTGCACTGCTGTCCAAAGAACCTCATTGTCTTCTTTTTTCCTAAGCGGTGGAGCCATCATGTATTTGAGCCCTTCATCATTTTCTTTTTTGTAGCAATCGTCTGTTAAGAGTAAATATTGCGGACAAGTTTCGACTTTTAAATTTTTAAGTCCTTTTTCTCTTGCCAATTTTATCTGATCTATTGACTCCTTAGCTGAGGTATGCACTATATAAAGATTGCTGTCATCTGCAAGCTCGGATAGTTGTATCAACCTTCCCACTGTTTCGCTTTCTGCATTATTAGGTCTGCTGAGTGCGTGATATATAGGCTCTGTTTTTCCCTCTTGTACAAATTTTTTTTGAAGATAGTTTGTTATCTCGTGATTTTCACAGTGTACGGTCAATACTCCGCCTGTTTTTTTCATACTTTGCAAAATTCTGTAAAATCCTTCGTCTGTAGTAGGAAAACCGTATGTGCTGTATGCTTTAAAACTTATTATACCTTCGTTTTCTACAATATTCTCAAGTTCTTTTATTATTTCGTCATCCACGTGTTGAATAACTCCATGGAAAGCATAATCTATTGCCGATTTTTCGGCAAGCTCCTTGTATCTGTCTATGCTGTAATGCAAGTTACAACCGGCAGGTCCGAATGCTATATGATCTATAATTGTAGTTGTACCTCCGCAAGCCGCTGCAACAGTACCTGTGTAAAAATCATCTACACTTGTAAATTTTTCCGATTGTCTAAGCTCCATATGTGTATGTGCATCTATTGCTCCCGGCATTACATATTTGCCGGTTGCATCTATCACCACATCTGCAATTTTTTCGTCAAACTTACCTATAGCTTTTATAATTTCATCTTCTATAAGTATATCGGATACAAACGTTTCACTTGAAGTCACTACATTTCCGTTTTTAATTAAAGTCAGCATAATTATCTCCTGTATCTTTATAAATTTTAATTATAAATAAAATTTTCAATCTATGATATAATATTATTATAGATATTTTATAAAAATTTTCAAGACGATTATTTTTATTTGTTAAGCAATATCATTTTATTTACATAGGGGGTAGTTATGAGCGAAGATTTAAAGGAAAGTTTGATAGATTTCCTGTCAAAAAAAGATACACATCCTCAAGATTTTGATGAAATATGTGCTTTTTTTCAAGATATACAAGCAGATGAAGTACAAAATATATTGAACGAAATGGTAGAAGACGGTCTTGTAGTCAAAACTCCTAAAAAGCAAAAATACACCGTACCGGAAAAATTGGGTATGAAAGCAGGTATAGTGCTTATGACGCAAAAAGGCTTTGCGTTCATAAGACCGTCACTTGACGAAAGAGATATATTCGTATCAAGATCCGACTTAATGGGCGCAATGGACAAAGATAAGGTATTAATCGAAATCACAAGACCGCAAAAAGACGATCAGAAAGCTGAAGGAAAAGTGGTACAGATATTACAAAGAAATATAGACACTGTAATAGGCAGATACCAAAGACAAAAAGACTACGGATTCGTTATACCGCTAAGCCGAAAGATAACATCAGATATATACATACCTAAAAAATACGAAAACGGAGCAAGAGAAGGCGATACAGTAGAATGTGAAATATATCAGTATGCTCAAAGCGAAAAAAAAGCGGAGGGCAAAATAATAAAAATAATAGCTGATAAAAATGACAAAGATGTATATTTCAAAGCCATATTTGCAGAAAATAAATTGAGCGAAAATTTCCCTGCAAAAGTTTTAAAAGAAGTAAGTAGAATACCTGAAGATATAAATATGAGTAAAATTCAAGATAGACTTGATTTGAGAGATGAATTCATATTCACAATAGACGGCTGGGATGCAAAAGATTTGGACGATGCAATATCCATATCAAAACTACAAAACGGCAATTACTCGCTCGGTGTACATATAGCGGACGTATCAGAATATGTAACCGAAAATACCGCACTCGATTCAGAGGCGTTTAGACGTGGCACATCTGTATATTTAGTTGACACTGTAGTGCCTATGCTCCCCGAAAAATTGTCAAACGGAGTCTGCTCACTTCATCCGAACGTTGACAGATTGGCACTGTCTTGCATAATGGAAATAGATGACAAAGGCAAAGTAGTAAATCATAAAATACAAAAAAGTATAATAAACTCACACGCAAGATTGGTATATACAGAAGTATCCGATTTTTTAGAAAACGGAGATGAAACCGTATTAAAAAAAGGTGAAATTTTAAGAGAAGTTCTCACTTTGAGCGATGAACTTGCAAAACTACTAAGAGAACACAGATTTGCAAGAGGAGCAATGGATTTTAATTTTCCGGAAAGCTCTATAGAAATGGACGAAAATAAAAATGTAATAGACATAAGACCTGAAGATAGAAGAATAGGAAACAAAATAATCGAAGAATTTATGCTCATAACAAACGAAACTATAGCCGAAGAATTTTATTGGGCATCTGTACCGTTCGTATATAGAGTACACGAATATCCTGACGTAGACAAACTCAGAAAACTCTTGCCGATTTTGGAAACTTACAATTATAAACTCAAGATAGATGACGATGTACACCCTAAGCAATTACAAGATTTATTAGACAGCTTAAATGGAAAAAAAGAAGAGGAAGTAATATCCACGCTATTGCTTCGTTCACTAAAAAAAGCAAGATACAGCCCGATATGTCTCGGCCACTTTTCACTATCGCTTAAATATTACTGCCATTTCACATCACCTATAAGAAGATACCCTGACTTGCAAATACACAGGATAATAAAAGAATATTTGGACGGCAAAATAGACGAAAGACGAGCAAAATATTTGGACGGTGTAGTAGCAAAAGCGTCAGAGCAATCATCACTTATGGAGCAAATGGCGGACGATGCGGAAAGACAAGTAGACGATTTGAGAAAAGCTCAGTATATGACAAAATTCGTAGGCTATACATTTGAAGGAGTTATATCCTCAGTTACAAATTTCGGTATATTTGTAAGATTAGACAACACCGTTGAAGGCTTGGTAAGATTTGTAGAGATGACGGATGACCGATATGAATTTGACGAAACAAACTATGCTGTAATTGGTAAATCCACAGGCAAAAAATACACTTTGGGTGACAAAATAAAAGTAAAGGTAGTAAGAACATCGGAAGAATTCAGAGAAGTGGATTTTGCGATAGTACAATAAAGTAAATGTTTAATATTTTAAAATTTGTGTATAATTTGACTATATAGAATTTATATCGGTTCCAAATTTTATACTGTTAATAAGTCAATAGAATTCTAATTTATAAGCATTATAATAGTTTTATATTTGCTGTTTAACAGTTGCCGCATTAATAATCTGATTAGATTGTTAATAAATTTATTCTATAATAAATACAAAATAAGGAGATTTAACTATGAAAATAAGTGCAAGAAATCAATTCAAAGGAAAAGTAGTAAAAATAACAGAAGGAGCTGTTCACTCAATAGTTAAGATAGATATCGGCGGTAACGTAATAAGCTCATCTATAACAAACGAGGCTGTAAAAGAGCTTGGTCTTGCAGAAGGCAAAGAAGCATATGCAATAATAAAAGCATCTAATGTAATGGTTGGAATAGAATAGTTTTAAAGGGACTGTTGAAAAATAATAAAAATCATATCAGCAGTCCCTTTTCGTTTATACTATTTTCTATACGATATTTTCACAATTTGAACATCATTTAAAAAATATTGTATTCTATCATCATATAACTTTTTATACTAAAAATATTAAATAATCATATAATTACATTACAACAAAATTATTTACAGTCAATAAAATAATACCTTCAAATACAAAAAACTCTCATCAGTACATATGATTATGAGTTAAATTTATTTAACTGTTCCTGAAAACATATAAAATTTGTCAGTATCTATTGATATGTCAATATTCAACATATCTTCCCAAAATTTTGTTTCAGTATTCACATCTCTAAGCGTTCTTGATATATTATTTCCAACATTTTTATGTATATTTTCTATAAAATTTCTGCTTTTTCCATGTGCTACGGTTATTCTCGCTCCTATTTTACAAACTTGTTTCAATTTAAATTTTAATTTTTCAACATCCATGATATGCGGATAAGCATTGTATATGTAGACTATATCAAAATCATTTTCATCCAATTCCAAAACATCCATATTTTTGAATTTTATGTTGTCGAAATGCCTATATTTTTTTCTTGCTATCTCGAGCATTTTATCGGATATATCAACTCCTACTATTTCACTTGGAACGTATTTCAATAAACTTCCAAACAACACTCCTGTTCCGCAACCTATATCCAAAACTTTCATATTATTTTTTATGCCGGTTATTTCAAATATGGCTTTCAAAAGATTGTCATCAGCCTTGGATTCATTATCCCAATTTGACGCTTTAATGTTAAAAAACTCTTTTATATCATTATTTACTTGTTCCATAACTCTCCTAAATTTTTATAATAAAGCATATTTATTATGCTGTTAACTATAATATTTTTTATTTTTATAATAAAGCCAAACCTACTTATTTATCTTTCAAATCCGACTTTTATTTTCATATTTATATTATTAATCCAAAATAAACAGTTCATAATTTAAAAATTTATATATGAGCCTCATTGTTTTCATATTTTTTTATAGCGAACATTATAGCAGGTATAAAGATAAGCTGTATTATTATTCCCGGCAATCCTGTAATAACTGCACCTTGTATGTATACCAAAAATGGTGGAAGTTTCACAGAAAATACGTTTATAAGTATAGAAACTACTATTCCTGCAACAATTCTACCAACTATCATAGATATAATAAGTGAAACAACATAATTCAGTTTTAATTTAACATGAAGTATTGAAGCTACAAAACCATATGCCCCAAGCTCCGCCATCATTATAGGCAATATCGGAAATGCCGGAGGCATTCCTGTCAATAAACTTGACAACAACGGAGTTACTACTCCTGCTGAAAGTGCATAGAGAGGATTTAACAAAAGTCCTCCTAATAAAACCGGTATGTGCATAGGCAACAAAACTTTTCCTGCCGCCAATAAGTGAAAAATCATCGGCAATATAACTCCGACAGCTATAAAAAAACCTGACAAAATAACGTTTTTTAAGTATGTATTATTTTTCATAACCTTCTCCTCCTTTGTCATTTTATATTATAATAATAAAGTTTTTTGAAAAAGTCAAATAATTAATATTTTTTTATTATTTATCTAAAATTTCATAAAAATATCATAAACAAAAACTGTTCCTTATACAATTTTAATACAATCATATATATTTTGAACATATTACTATATAAATTATACTAAATACTATTTAAGATATAAGAATTACTTATATTTTTGTGTTATTTTATAAAAATTTATGGTATTATTTACTTATAATTAATAAAAAGGGAGCGTGATTACAATTAATAAAATTAATTTTAATGAACGTTATAGATTGGTTACAAGAAGCGACTTTGACGGCTTGGTTTGTGCCATGATTTTAAAAGAGCTCGATATATTGGACGAAATCAAATTTGTTCATCCAAAAGACATACAAGATAAAATAATAGACATAACAGGCAGAGATATTCTTACTAATTTACCTTATGATGATAGAGCATTGTTGGTATTCGACCACCACAACTCAGAAAAGCTGAGAAATAAAGAGCTTTTAAATGCTGAAAATTATATAATTGACGGTAATGCTCCAAGCGCTGCACGTGTAGTTTACAGTTATTTCATAAAAGAGCATAAGGCTCAATTGGACAGAATAAGTGATGAGCTTATGAGAGAAGTGGATAAAGCCGACTCGGCTATGTATAATGAAAATGAAATTTTAAATCCTACAAGATGGACACTTTTGAATTTCATAATGGACGCAAGAACTGGACTTGGCAGATTTAGAAACTTCAGAATTTCAAACTATGATTTGATGATGAAATTGATTGATTTTTGCTTGGAAAACAACAATATAGATGATATATTGGAATTGCCCGACGTTAAAGAAAGAGTAGATTTGTATTTTGAGCAACAGGAGCTTTTCAAAAAACAATTGAATAAAATAGCAAAAGCAGATAAAAAAGTGCTCGTACTTGACTATAGAAATGAAGATATAATATATGCAGGCAACAGATTTTTGTGCTATTCAATATACCCTGATATAGAAATATCTATAAATGTAGTAAAAGGCAAGAACGATAATATAGCTATTATGATAGGAAAATCTATAATAAACAGAAATTCTGCTTTCGACATAGGTCAATGCTGTCTTTCATATGGTGGTGGCGGACACAAAAACGCAGGAACTTGCCAAGTATCTGCAAGTGAAGCTGATAAAGTGCTTGCAGAAATCATAGAAAAAATAAATAACAACTAATTTAAAAAAGGCTATTATCAACTATAAAAAATGTCGAAATAGCCTTTTTTCACTAATACCTAATCAATACTAATATATGTTTAATTAATGGATATATTTATATAAATTGTTTGTTTTAAATATACTTATACTTTTTTCTAATAAAATTATGGATAAATTATATTGTACACCTAAAATTATATGACATTAATATAAATAGTTTATTGAAAAAAATTAATTATTATATTTTTCTATTATTCTATAAATTTTAGTATTACTAACAAATTCTTAAAAACAATAATATCCATTATTCTATTATATATGCAGATACTATTTCTCCAAAGTATGAAGTATGAAAGTCTTTATTATTGCCTGACTTTACATCGTCTACATATTGCGGATAATAATTTATTATGTCTTTTGGTTGTATTACATTTTTATCCTGTTCTTGTTTATATATCACTCTACATTCCAAAGTCAAAGGCAACTGCTTTATTCCGGGTACACTTATTATTTCAGCTTCTTCAAGTGTAAGACCTAAATGTTTTATCTTGTCTACATCTCTACCTGATTTTGTTCCGCAAAAGCCTATTATTTTTTTGTCAAAATCACCTATAGGAACGTTTATTGTAAATTCCGGATTTTCGTCCAACATAGATTTTGTAAATCTTCTTTCTCTGACAAATGTATTAAAAATAGGCTTATTCCATTCTATGCCCAACATTCCCCAAGCAATTGCCATTGTGTTCACTTTTTCATCTACTTTTGTAGTTATAAGTATGCCTTGGCTTAGTGATTTCATAATATGACCTGCATATTCAAATAAATCTATTTTTCTTTTCATAATTTGCCTCCTTTTTTAAAAACTCTTTATTATATCCCTGTCAAGCTCTTTTATTATTGCTGTTGCCAACTTGACCATATTTTCATAATCCTGATATGTTATGATACCGTGATGAGTATGAGGATATCTCACAGGTACGCCGATTACAATAGTAGGAACACCTGAATTTGATGTGTGTATAGCACCTCCGTTTGTTCCTCCTCCTGTTCTTACCGCATCTTGACAAAGTATGTCATATTTTTTTGCAATATCAAGCGCAAATCTTTGAAATCTCGGATTTGCTATCATTCTTGGATCCATATGTCTAAGCATAGGTCCTTTTCTCAATTTTGTCTGCATTTGATAAGGTTCTGCAAAAGTATCATCTGCGGGTGTACCCTCCATAACTATAGCTATATCCGGTTTGACAGCATTTGTAGCCACAATTGCTCCACGAGTTCCCACTTCTTCTTGTGATGTTAACGTACCTATCAAATTCACTTTCAAATTTTCATTTTCAAGGTTGTTCATAATTTCTATAACGCTCGCACAACCTGCCCTGCAATCAAATGCTTTGCTTTTAATTATGTCGAAATCTTCATCATATTCAAACACGCCCTCTAATATGACAGGCATTGCAATGTCTATTTTAAAATGTTCTTTCACCTCTTTATCCGTACTTGCTCCTATGTCTACAAACATATTTTCAAGCGAAAGCTCTTTATCCTGTCCTTTGTAATGAACAGGTGTGCTTGTGATTATACCTGTTATATATTTGTTTTCAGAGTTTCGTATTTTTACTCTGTGGGCAGGCAAATTATGTGCTACAAATCCGCCTATCGGAATTATCCTGATGAGTCCGTTAGGCTTTATAGATTGTGTTATAAAACCCACTTCGTCTATATGCGCATCAAGCATAACCGTAGGCAAAGACGTGTCATTTTTTGTCCTCTTTATGTATAAATTCTGCATAGAATCTCTGTATGTTATCAGAGTGTCCGAAAGATATTTTTTTGCCTCTTCTACAGCTTCTTCTTCAAAACCTGATATACCGTTTGCAAGTGTCAAATCTTGCAACATTTTTAAATTTAATTTTTTATCCATATGCACTCTCCTCAATTTCTTTTAACTAATATTAATAATTATATCATATTAAGCAAAAAAAATGTTATAATATATTTTAATGTATAAAATATTTTTACATAATGATAAATTTTTTAATAATTTTAATAAGCCTATAAAGATACTTTTAAAATTATAATATCTTTAATATTTAAAAACCTAATTAATTGCAATTATACATATCGTCAATTAATTTCTAAATAAAGTAGATCACGATAACTGTAATTTCAATCAAAGACAAAGTATTGTAATAAAATTGATTATAAAGGAGTGCAAAATGATACCTATACTAACAATTGCAGGCTCTGATTGTAGCGGTGGAGCCGGAATACAGGCAGATTTAAAAACTTTTTCAGCACACGGACTTTTCGGTATGAGTGTAATCGTAAGCGTTGTAGCTGAAAATACCGCAACAGTTACAAGCGTTGAAACAATATCTGAAAAAGTCATAATAGACCAAATAAACTGCGTGTTTGACGACATATATCCGAAAGCTGTAAAAATAGGCATGCTCCCAAGCATAGAATCTATGAAAGCAGTAGCAAAAAAATTAAAGGAATATGATGCAAAAAACATAGTAGTAGATCCTGTTATGTATGCGAAAAACGGATTTCCGCTTATGGACGTGGAAAACATAGACACGCTTATAAAAGAAGTAATTCCTATAGCAGATTTAATAACTCCTAATATACCTGAAGCTGAAGCTATATCCAAAATGAAAATAGAAACTGTAGACGATATGAAAAAAGCCTGCGAAAAAATAATAGCAATGGGACCGAAAGCCGTACTTGTAAAAGGCGGCCATCATATAGGAGATGCAATAGATGTATTATTTGACGGCAAAGAATATCACACATTTAAAACGAAAAGAATAGAAACCAAAAATACTCATGGCACAGGCTGTACACTTTCATCAGCAATAGCCTCCAACTTAGCACTCGGATTTGATATGTATAACTCCGTAAAATCAGCTAAAGATTATGTTACAACTGCAATAGAGCACTCATTATCACTTGGCAGTGGTTGTGGACCTACTCACCACTTTTACGATTTATACAAAAAAGCAGGCATTATAAAAGAATAAAAAAACATCACCTCAAATCAATGTCAAGAACTTATTAAAAAAACAGACGTTATAAAATAATGAAAAGGGAACATACTATGATTAGCTCAAAACAATTTTTAGAAAATATAAAAAATAAATCTCCTCTTGTACACCACATAACCAACTATGTCACTGTAAATGACTGTGCAAACGCAACTCTTGCAATAGGTGCATCACCTATAATGACAGCTCAGATAGAAGAGTTGGAGGACATAATTTCAATATCATCCGCTCTTGTTGTAAATATCGGAACTATGGATAAAATAGAGGCTTTTTTGACAGCGCCTAAAATTGCAAACGCAAAAAATGTACCTGTCATACTCGATCCTGTAGGGGCAGGGGCAAGCAAAAAAAGAAATGAAGTAGTAGAAAATATGCTTATAAATTCAAAGTTTGCAGTTATAAAAGGCAATTTGTCAGAAATCTTGTCAATCGCAGGTATAAGCGCAAACACAAAAGGCGTAGATGTATCAGAAGAGGCTAAAAATACAAGCACAATAAAAATATCTCAAATTGCAATGAAACTTGCAAAAACTTATAACTCCATAATAATAGTGACAGGAAAAGATGATATAGTTGCAGATGAAAACAACGCCTATAAAATATCAAACGGTGTCGCTTATATGTCTAAAATTACAGGTACCGGCTGTATGAGTGCGTCAATTTTAGGCTCATTCATAGGAGCAAATGAAGACTATCTCACTTCATCAATAATTGCAATATCAACTATGGGAATAGCAGGAGAACTTGCATATGAAAAGACAAAAAATATAGGTAGCGGAAGTTTCAGAGTATCTCTCATAGACAATTTGAGCATGATGAATGAAAAAATATTTGAAAAATACGCAAAAATAGAAAAAATATTTTAATTTTAAATAATTTATACTTAATAACAAAAAAATTTTAACAACTATTATAAAATCAAAAAAATAGGAGAATATATGAAAAATATTGACTATACAATGTATTACGTCACCGATGAAGACCTTTTGAGCAGTAATCACACCTTGGAAACATCTGTGCAAGATGCCATTTTAGGTGGCTGTACAATGATACAGCTTCGAGAAAAACATTCATCCACTCTCGATTTTTATAACAAAGCCGTAAAAATTAAAGCTATTTGCGACAAGTACAACATACCTCTTATAATAAATGACAGAATAGACGTAGCTCTTGCAATAAATGCAGACGGAGTACATCTCGGACAAGACGATATGCCTCTTGATATTGCAAGAAAAATTATGGGAGATGGCAAAATTATAGGAATATCAACCTCAACTTTAGATGAAGCTCTAATCGCTCAACAAGGCGGTGCAGATTATGTAGGTGTAGGTGCTATGTACAGCACAAACACAAAAACTGATGCCAATTTGACAACTATAGACGAGCTTACAAAAATAAAAAACAATTTAAAAATACCTGTTGTTGCAATCGGCGGTATAAACCTTGACACTATACCCGCTCTAAAACCTGCGCAAATAGACGGAGTTGCAATAGTATCCGCTATATCTATGCAGGAAGATACCGTATCTGCAACAAGAAAATTAAAAAATACTTTTTTGAAACAATATCAAACTAAAGGCGTAATATTCGATATTGACGGTACTCTGCTTGAAACTATGAACATATGGGACAATGTACTTCTAAATCTTATGAATACGCTTAATATCCGCTATACCGAAGATGAAATACAAAAGATATGGAATATGGGTTTTGCAGAGCTTGCACAGTTCAGCATAAAAAAATTCAAGCTTGATATGAGTGTAAAAGAATTTTGGCAACTTATAAAAAAATTATCAGTCGAAGAGTATAAAAATAGCAAAATACACTTAAAAAAAGGTGCAAAAAAACTGCTTGAGTATCTCAAAGAAAAAGGTGTAAAATTAGCCATAGCAACTGCCCTTTGCAAAGAACAGTATGAAATAGTGCTTACAAAGACAGGTATCATAGACTATTTTGACATAATAGCATCAAGCGTAGATTTAAAAATGGAAAAATCAGATAGACAAATATTTGACTATATAGCAAAAAATCTACAAGTTCCAAACAAAAATTTTATTTTCTTTGAAGACGACATAAACTCGTCAACAGGTGCAAAACGTGCAGGAGTAAAACTGTGCATTGTATCAAACAAGAAATATAATGGTAACAGCAAATTTGACGCTCTCATAGATTATAAAATAGATGATTTTGAAAATAAATTGATATATGATGAAATAATAGTGGAGAAAAATTAGTGAAAATTTTACTGCAACTGTCAATAATATTGGATATATTTATTTATGTATGCTTTTTTATAGGTTTTGCACTTGGAATTGTAGGCGTGGAAATCGGCTTTTATATGATTGGATTTATTTTCAGATATGGACTTATAATATTCATAGCCGGCATTTTATTAAAGCTCGTTGTTATTATTTTGAGTTTTAGTAGAAATAAACATACATTTTCTATTGCCTTATCTTCTATGCGGAATCTACTTATTATTGGCGGATTGATAGCAGGAATTTACTATATAGGTAAGATTATGAGTGCTGTAGGATAGCATTTTAGAAAATTTTAAATTATTGGCAAAAAATTATTTTATGACCACAAGTAAGGAGTATTATTTATGAAGTTAAGCGAAATTTTATTCAATTCGGTAGAACATATATGGAACAGCTATTTAACTCACCCTTTTATAACAAAAATGGCTGACGGTACGCTTGAAATAGAAAAATTCAAATATTATATGCTTCAAGACTATGTATACCTCAAGGACTATATAAAAGTTTTTGCTATAGGCAGTACAAAATCGGATGAATTTGATGAAATTAAATTTTTCTGCGACAATATGTATGCAGTATTAGACGAAACATACAAGGTACATATACCATATATGAAAAGGCTCGGAATAACAGAAAAAGATATAATGAATGTAAAACCGCACATAGACAACACAAGCTATACCAAATATATGCTCTATGAAGGGCAAAACGGCAATATGCTCTCCTGTCTTATAGCTATACTGTCATGCTCATGGAGTTACGCATTCATATCAAAAAAAATCGTAGAAAAAAACAAATCTTGCCTTGAAAACGAAACATACGGCGAATGGTTCAACGGATATTATTGCAAAGAATATCAGGAAACAAACGAAAAATTAATACAAAAAGTGGATAATCTATCAAACAATCTATCTCAAAAAACTATAGACAAACTCACAGAAATATTTGTAAATTGCAGTATATACGAAGCAAAATTCTGGGATTTGTCATATGATAGCAAAAACCATTAAGATTAAAACTATTTTCTAATAAAATTATGGGCAACTTATATAAACATATAACATTTATATGAATTATTTATTAGAAAAATTAATTTTAGTTTTATAATATTAAATACAACACTTAATTATGATAATTTCCATTATTTTATAAATTTTTACTACAAATTTTATTTATAGAATCATCACTATAAATTATCTATTATTCTATTGAAAATTGATACAAAAAATGCCCTACGCAAAATATATTTAAGCATCATATTAAAAAACATCTATAATTTACTTGGAAATAGTATAAAATCATAGTTTGAAGCCATGGTTTTATACTATTTATTATATTGTTTAAATATACAAGCTATTTTGTTTTTCATATTTCTATATAATTTTTTATCAGATATAATCATCGAGCCTTTATCATTTCAAGTGCGTTATAATTTGCTTTTATAGTATATTTTATATCTTCCTCACTCATAGCTGTATTGAAAAATATAGCTTCAAACTGTGCAGGAGGTATCAGTATATTCTGTTCAAGCATTGACTTGAAATATTTTGCATATAATTTTACATCTGATGTCTGCACATCTTCATAATAATTTACTTCTTTTTGTGTAAAAAATAATGACATCATAGAATGAAATCTGTTTATTTTAAAATCTAAATTTAATCTTTTAATATTTTCTTTAAAGCCTTTCTCAAGCTTTATCGCTTTTTGCTCTAAATCTTCATATACTTTTGGATTGTCTTTCAATTTCTGTAGAGTTTTAACTCCTACGCTCATTGCAAGCGGATTTCCTGATAGCGTTCCGGCTTGATATACTTTTCCAAGCGGTGATACCATACCCATTATATCTTTATGTCCTCCATATGCACCTACCGGAAGTCCTCCACCTATTATTTTTCCAAAACACACCATATCAGGCTCAATATTAAATATCTGACTTGCACCGCCATAAGACAATCTGAAACCTGTTATTACTTCATCAAATATGAGTATTATATTTTTTTGCCTTGTAATTTTTCTCAGCTCTTTCATAAAATTTTCGCTCGGCGCAACAACTCCCATATTTCCTGCCACCGGCTCTATTATTACTGCTGCAATATCGTCATCTATCGCATCTATAACCGAATTAATATCGTTATATCTGCATACTACTGTATTTTTAATAAATTCATCAGGTACTCCAAGGCTTGTAGGTGTATTAAAGGTAAGAGTGCCTGAACCTGATTTTACCAAAAGTGAATCGCTATGTCCATGATAGCAACCTTCAAACTTGATTATTTTTTTCTTGCCTGTATATCCTCTTGCAACTCTTATTGCCGACATTGTAGCTTCTGTTCCTGAGTTTACCATACGCACCATTTCACAGGCAGGATAAGCGTCTGTTATCATCTGTGCCATTTCGACTTCAACATATGACGGTACACCGTAGGTTATTCCGTTTTCTATGGCTTTTATAAATTCCGATTTTATATCTTCATCATTATGACCGAATATTAGAGGACCCCATGAAGATATATAATCCAGGTATTTATTGCCGTCTACATCATATATATATGCTCCGTTTGATTTTTGTACAAATATCGGAAAAGTATCAACACTGCCAAATGCTCTTACAGGGCTGTTTACTCCGCCTGGTATTATTTTTTTTGCATGTTCAAATGTAGATAGTGATAGCTCTCTGTTCATCATATTCCTTTCATCCTTGATTTTGAAACTATTCGATAAAATTGCAAATTAAAACTCATTTTTTTGCCTTTTATAGCTATAAAATCATAAATAATATAAAAAATTATTTTTATTGAAGTATTATTTTAAAACTTGAATAACTGTTTTAAAGATAAATATATTAATAAATCTTGCAAAATTAAACAAGGCGGTCAAAAGTATTTATTTTTTCAATAACTCTGCTAAATATTTTGCAAAATATGTGATTATTAAATCCGCTCCGGCTCTTTTTATGGCAATCATAGTTTCGTATATGACATCTTCTTTCATTATACCGTTGTCTACTGCATTTTTAAGCATAGAGTATTCTCCGCTCACATTATATGCTACAAGAGGCATATCACATTTTTCTTTGAACATCCTGATTATATCGAGATATGCCAAGGCAGGCTTGACCATAATCATATCTGCACCTTCTTTTATGTCAAGATATGCTTCTCTAAGTGCCTCTTTTGAATTGTGATAATCCATTTGATATGATTTTCTGTCGCCACTGCTTGGAGCAGAGCTTGCAGCTTGTCTGAACGGACCGTAATATGACGAAGCATATTTGGCTGTATATGATAATATTGCTACATTTTCATAATTATTTTCATCTAAGCATTTTCTGATTTTTCCTACTCTGGCGTCCATCATATCCGACGGTGCTACCATATCAGCCCCGGCTTTTGCGTGACTGAGTGCAATTTTAGCAAGATATTCTAAGGTTTCATCGTTTTGCACATACCCTTCTTTTAATATCCCGCAATGTCCGTGTGAAGTGTATTGACACATACATACATCTGTTATTACGTAAAAATTTTCGTCTATTTCTTTTATTTTTTTTACAGCTTTTTGAACTATTCCGTTTTCATCATATGCACTGCTGCCACATTCGTCTTTATAAGAAGGTATACCAAATAATATAACTGCACATATACCTAAGGATTTCAGCTCATTTATCTCATCTTCTATCTTATCAACTGAATAATGATAGCAATCTTTTAGAGAATTTATCTCCTCTTTTATGTTTTCTCCTTCTACTATAAACATAGGATATATAAGCTCTTTTACAGATAAGCTCGTTTCCCTTACCATATCTCTTATGATTTGTGTTTTTCTAAGTCTTCTCGGTCTTTGCATTATATCCATAATGATTTTATTCCTTTTTAATATTATTTTTATTTCTGTTTTATACTGTTATCTGATATCGAACAGCTCTTCTAATATTTTTATATATTCATTTTGTCTTTGTTTTTCATCTGTCTGTTTCAATACCTGTATAGGTACTTTTATCATTCTTTTGAGTGCCGACAAAAGCATTTTTTCCACTATTTTTTGCTCTCTGTGATTTAATTCTACTTTTCTGTTTATATATGACATCGTGTCTTTGTATATTATATCACATTGTTCGTTTAATTTTTTTATAGCTTTGTCAACGCTCATATTATCTGCCCATTTGCAAAATTCACTTATATCGTCTTCTATGATGTTTATAGCTTCAACACCTAATTTTTGGCGTCTTTGTATGTTTTCTTCAGATATTTTACTTATGCTGTCTATATCATAAAGCTCTACGTTCTTTAAATTTTTTACATCATTTTCAATATCTCTTGGCATTGATAAATCCAGCATAATAACTTGTTTATAAGATTTTTGAATATCTTTTTTGTGTATGATTGTATGTGGAGAGGTAGTTGAAGTTATAAGTATATCTGCATCTT
This sequence comes from Peptoanaerobacter stomatis, assembly GCF_000238095.2. Lineage (NCBI taxonomy): Bacteria > Bacillati > Bacillota > Clostridia > Peptostreptococcales > Filifactoraceae > Peptoanaerobacter > Peptoanaerobacter stomatis. The sequence goes on along the minus strand of NZ_JH815225.1, from coordinate 1,646,713 downwards.
TTATGAGATTATATCTATCATCATAATCAAAATGTTTTATAAAGGGATAGATTTTTATCAATTTTTGCACTTTATCATAGCTTCTGTTGACACAGAGTATGTTTCTCGCTCCGTTTTCGGCTAAATAGCTTATGGTCAAAAAACCTATCTTGCCGGTTCCGACAACAACTATTTTTTTATCTTTTAAATCATTTAATTTTTCACATAACATCTTTACAGCGATATAGCTTATAGATATAGGATTTTCAGATATTTTAAGTTTGTTTTTTATTTTTTTTGCAGTTGTTATAGCTTCTCTGAAAAGCTTGTTGAGATATTTTGAGCTTGTGCCTAAATCAATGGAGTTTTCAAGAGCGTCTTTAACCTGTCCAAGTATCTGATCTTCTCCAACTATCATCGAATCTAAGCCGGCAGCTACTTTATATATGTGATTTATTGCGTCAATATCTTTTTTTTCAAAAAGATAATCATCTATGTTTTCTACGTTAAAATAATTTACAAAAAAATCTTTTACAATTTTGCAGTCTTTTTCCATATCTTCAGTTGAAACATAGATTTCACAACGATTACAAGTAGACAATATTATTACTCCGTCAAGCCCTTTTTCAGATAATATCTCCAATGTTTGTATTTTTTTATATTCCGAAAAAAATATTTTTTCTCTTATATATATGGGTGTATTTGCATGAGATACACCGATTAAATAGCAATGCAACGAATCACTTCCTGTTTTTATTCATATTTCTATCATTATAATACTATTATTTTGAAAAATAAAGCATTTTTCTGTAATTTATATAATACAGATAAACTCTTATATCAGATAAAATTTTATTAAAATAAAGAGTTTTGAATTTATATTTTGCTTCTTTATTACAATAGTATATTAGACAAAATTCATATATTTTAGTATAATAATATTATATCATTTTATATTATTACTCAATTAAATAATAGATACTTATCTTTAGCTTTAAAGTATTTATTTTACAGCATCTCAGTAAAATTTAAAGCTGTTTTAAGCAAAATTTAAAAAAGTGAGGTTATAATGGAATTCAAATTCGTTCATAATAATTTTAATGTACTTAATTTGGAAAAAAGTCTTGAATTTTATAAGGAGGCATTGGGCTTTACAGAAAGCAAAAGGATAGTGGCAGATGATAACAGTTTTATCCTTGTGTATCTTACAGACGGAAAAAGTGAACATTTGCTTGAGCTTACTTATTTAACGGATAGAGCAAATCCATATGATTTGGGAGAAAATGAGTTTCATCTTGCAGTGGAGACCGATGATTTTGACGCATCTTATAAAAAACACTTGGAAATGGGCTGTATAGTATTTGAAAATAAAGCGATGGGCATATATTTTATAGCAGATCCCGACAATTATTGGATAGAGATACTTCCGTCAAAAAAGTAAATTTTGAAATGTTTTCATTGATGTCCTCTTATAAAATAGAAATTTTAGATTACAAAATAAACTGCAACAAAAAATGTTATTGCTTTATTTTATCTTTATAAATAGGATTTGAAAGGAACATTAATGAGCTGGGAACATAAATTTTTACAACGCATACAAAACTATAATACACCTTTTTTCGTAGATAAGTTTATGCGAATGTCATCGTATATCACCGATAACGGTATTGTTTTTATTTTTATTTCGCTTATGCTTATCATGACAAAAAAATACAAAACTGTAGGATATAGCTGTATGCTTTGTTTGCTTATCAACGCATTTTTATGTAATATCGTGCTGAAACCTATGTTTGCAAGAATGAGACCTTTTAACAGATATTATGACTTGAATGCACTGTTGTCAAAATTGCCTGTCGATTATTCTTTTCCGTCAGGTCACACAAGTGCATCATTTGCATTTGCTACAGCTTTGTTTTTATATGACAAAAACCTCGGAATTATAGCATATGTTTTTGCGACATGCGTAGCTATGTCAAGAATGTATCTCATGGTACATTATCCTACAGATGTTTTATGCGGTGCATTATTTGGAACTTCTGTTGCTATAATATGCAATAAAATTATCACATTTTAATGTGTTTTTTATTTGAAGAAGGGTATCAATATTTAAGGTTAATAATATACAACTTCTAAAATTAATTGGAGTTGTATTTTTAATATATATTTTGGTGTTTAAGGGAGCGGATTTAATGGAATATTCTACAATTAAAATACAAGATAACTTGTATTACATCGGTGTTAATGACAGGCACACACATATGTTTGAAAATATGTGGCCTCTTGAAAAAGGTGTGAGTTACAACTCTTTTTTGATGACAGGCGAAAAAAATATCATAATAGACTCTGTTCACGCTGAAAGATTTGAAGTATATATAAGTAAGATAAGATCTGTTATAGGCGATAACGGCATTATTGATTATCTCATAATCAACCACATGGAGCCTGACCATTCAAGTTCTATAAACTTACTTTTACAAGCATATCCGAATATGAAACTTATCGGAAACAGCAAAACGGAAGAATTTATACAAGCATTTTATAAAATAGATACCAAAGATATATTTATAAAGGTTGAAGACGGCGAAAAACTGAAATTAGGTGAACATGAATTCACTTTTTACAAGACACCTATGGTTCACTGGCCTGAATCAATGGTTACTTACTATGAAAAAACAAAGACTCTTTTCTCTCAAGATGCTTTTGGAGGCTTCGGAACATTAGATGGCGGAATATTCGATGATGAAGTGAATTGGAGAGAACATGAATACGAAACAAGAAGATATTTTACAAATATAGTAGGAAAATTTTCTCAACAGATACAAGGTGCTTTGAAAAAATTATCCGCATTGCAAATAGATGTAATTTGTCCTGTTCATGGCTTAATTTGGAGAAAAGAACCACAAAAAATAATATCTCTTTACGATTCTCTTTCCAAATACGAAACAAGAGAAGGGGTTGTAATAGCATACGGTTCTATGTATGGAAATACTGAGAAAATGGCAGATATGCTTGCCAACACACTTTCTAAAAACGGAATAAAAGATGTACTCGTATATGACGTTTCAAAAACTCATATATCTCACATATTAGCTAATATATGGATATACAAAGGATTATTGCTTGGAAGTTGCTCATACAACAATTCTTTATATCCTGTAATGGAACATGCTTATCGTGTGCTTGAAATCAACAAACTGAAAAACCATACCTTGGGAATATTCGGAACTTACGGCTGGAGCGGAGGCGGAGTAAAAACTTTAGTAAACTTGCCTAAATCAAACCCTGCGTATGATTTTATAGAAGAAGTTGTAGATGTAAAATGCTCACCTTCATATGAAGATTTCCAAAAATGTATAGCACTTGCAGATGAAATGACAAAAAGAATAAGAGCATAAATAAAAAAGTGATTGTTATAGACAAATACCTTGTTTATAATAATCACTTTTATTTTTTATAATATAGTTTTTTCTAAAATATGCTTTCAAATTCTCCAAAGTCCATTCTGTCATCTAAGCCAAGATATTTTCTTTCCATATCATCCAATATAGATAAACAGCGTTGTTGTACTCCGTTACTTTCTGCATCTTCCTCAAATTTTTCACAATCCCTATCTATTTCGTTCATAATTTCAGGAGAAAGGTTCCTTTGAGCAAATGTGTATACCAATTCATTTTCTTTATTGATATGTCTTTCCAAAAGATGTGTGTAGGATATAGAATTTGCTATTATGTCGAGTACAGAATCAATATCACCCATTTTATAATTATCTAATGCTATACCAAGCTCTGACATAAATAGCCTGCCCATATCGTGTTCAACAAGCATACCGTGAGTTACCAATTTTTGTGCTGCAGGACCGAGATGCTTAACCATACGATTAAAAAGCAGTCTTTCTTCTTTTCCATGATGATGTTTGTCTGCATAATTTTTAATAAAATATATCATTTTTTCAAAATCATCAAAGTTGACTTCTTCTTTATCATATAATTTTCTACAAAAAATTCTCACTATTTTTAACATTCTTTTTATATTTCCATGCTCAAGCATCATAAGCTCTATAGAATTCATCGCTTCCTCCCTAAACCTTGTAATACACCATTAAATAATTTATAATAAATGAATTTTAGCTACTTTAAACATTTTCAACTTCAAATTAAAACATCTGTTAAATTTATACTAAAGATTAATAGAAAATCATAATAATTGATTTTTCCGGTAGACTATTTATATTAATGTTATATCATTATATAAGTTATCTATAATTTTATTAGAAAATAGTATAAGAATTTATTAGCTGAGTAAAATTAAGCAAATTTAAAATAAACAACCTATATAAATATATCTAATAATTAAACAGATATTTGTATTATTTATAATTTGATAAAAATATTTAAATCTTAACTATTGAAAATATATTTTCCTCTATATTTTCATAGTCTTCATCGTTTAACTTCACTTCAAAAGTAAGGCTTTCATCAAGTGCATTGATAAATGATTTTATCCACTCGTTTCTTAAAATATAAAAATATTTTATGCTTATACCTACTTCATCCCAATAATCTCTATGAAGACATCTTGTATAATGAAAAGATATTTTACTGTCATCATTTGCAAGAAATTCTGTAGTTCTATCGCAAGGCATCCCCTCCAAAAGAAAGTTGTTCAATATTTCATAGGCATCTTTCGGTGTTAAATCATCAGATTTAAGCGGTGTGCCTATTTTATTTCCGTGCGCTTTAAACACTTCTTTCAATTCATCAATATTTGAACTGTCTGAATCAATTATATATTTTACAAGATATGCCTGCCTATATTCCGCTTTTTGTATCTGATTTTGTAACCAACCATGTATGTTTGACGTATCTATTTGTTCTTCCAAAGGTTTATCTTCTGTAGGATAACCGAATTCATCATACATCTTATTTATATCTATTGACACGCCTTTTTTATCGGCAAACTTCAATATATCGGTCTCCAAATTTTCAAAACATCTTATCTTATCGAATAGCCAAAAATGTATTTTCCCCAAAAAAAGACTCATAACTTCTCCTTTATTTCTTAATACTAAAACCTATTTAAAAAGATAATACTAAACTCCCATAAAAATAACGGTGCAAAAGAGAAGAATAAGAGATGATACCTTTCAAAAAAAACATGCTCAAAAGTATAACTTTAAAGGATTTGAACATGGCATCTATTTGATGGAATATTAGTATAAAATAATAGTTAACAATAAAGTTTATTAAATGTTACTACTTTAATTAGGCAATAGTATGAGTATATCTTAAATTCAAATAAAATTCTGTATTAATTGTTATTTAACGCTTCAATTATTTCATCTGCGTTTAAACCATGAATCATAGCAGCTTCTTCTATTGTTTCCGCTTGTGATGACGGACATCCTATGCAACCCATTTGAAATCCCATAAGTATTTCAGCAGCCCCTTCTTTCATTCTCAATATTTCACCTATTGTCATATCTTTAGTTAATTTCATTTTATTATCCTCCTGAGTATATATTTTTTATTTTTTAGATCTTATTTTTTCATATAATACTAAATCTCTGATAAAAAAACTAATGTATGTGAGAAATTCATAAATATCCTTATATTTTATTAAATTTACACTATACTATTGTTCTATCATTATATTAAGTTTTGGTATGAAATCCATATCTCATTTATAATCATATTATAATCAAATAATGTGAATAATTCTGTAACCTATATTACATTTAATGAATATTTTATAAATTTTTTGTAAATAATATTTAAGTTTTTATATTTTATCTTATATGATATAATAAAAAATAATTGAAAAATAAAAATTTTTAGGAGGACTATTATGAAAAGATTACTTAAAAATTCATCGCTGATAGCATTCGGCTTAATAACGGGCTTAACATTATCCTCATTTGCCTCTAACGAAAGTATAATGGCTGTTCGTGATAACATAACTTCTATATTTGTAAAAGGAGAACAGATAAATACAAAACCTGATGATGCTCCAATAAATTATCAAGGCAAATTATACGTTCCACTAAGAACAATATCTGAGAAAATGGGTCTTGTAGTAGATTACAACAAAAGTTCAAAAAGTGTATATATAACTGAAAAACCTTTGACAAAAGAAGAAAAGTTGGCACAGCACGCAGAAATATATAATGAAGCTATGGCGGATTTCCAAAAAGCTCAAGCTAAAAACGTAGAAGATGCAAGAAAAGAAGATATAAAAAAAGAAAGCTCCATAGATTATAAGGACCTTCCTATATCATTTAGAAAAGATAAATTTTTTATGAAACTTACATTAACTGTTAAATCAAATTCAGACAACAACAGCGAATTTTATTTTGATGTTAAAAATGACGGAGATAGCGGAATTGTAATAGATCCGTTTTCTGCTAAATTCGACTATTCAGATGCTCATGCTGAAAGACAATTGGATACATCTGATGTAAATATAGGTCTGTTTGACAAAAAGGTTCTGTCAAGTATAGATGCCGGATTTGATGACAGATTGTATTTGACTCTTAAGGAGATACCGAAAGATATTAAACAAGGAACTTTAAGCTTTAACATATATCCTGTTGGAGAGGACTCCAATATAACTAAGGTTATAATGCCTATAAAATTGGATTAATATGTTTAATATAGCTTGTATAATAATGGCATCCGGTCTGTCCAAAAGAATGGGTAAAAACAAACTTCTCCTTCAATTTAAGGAAAAAGAGATTTTTAAATATGTTTTGGATGCCGTAAATTTATCTGATATTTCTCAAAGAATTGTAGTATCCTCATATGATGAAATATTAGACTATGCTGAAGGATTAAAAAATTTTAAAACTGTAAAAAATAGCGAAAATACTCTTGGACAATCAAAAAGCATATTACTCGGCATAAATAATTCCGATATATGCGACGGATTTATGTTCTTACCTTGTGATATGCCTTTTATAACACATAGTTTGATAAATGATATATGCAGTTTTTTTTATCAAGACAGCAAATGTATAGCTGTGCCGAGAGTTAACACAAAAAACTCTATGCCTACTATATTTCCATATTATTTAAAAGCAGATTTACTTAATATATCAGGTGATGTAGGCGGTAGAGAAATAATACGCTCAAATCCAAAAATACTTAGATATATTGATATAAAAAATCCTCTTTTGTTACAAGATATTGATACAAAAGAGGATTATATAAAATTTAAAAATGTTTGATTAAAAACTCATTTACAGTTGCCCAATAATTTTGGGCATCTTTTTTTGCACCTTCAACGTGTTTACAACCTTTACTTATATAGATATATTTGGGATTATCTGATTGTAATAATTCATATGTTTTATGTGCATTATCCAAAGGTACAAAACCGTCTTTATCTCCGTGAAGTATAAGCGCAGGCAATTTATTGGCTATAAGTGAATCCGTTGCATTAACCTCTTCAATATAATAACCTGCTTTGATTTTTGTAATTATACTTGCCAAAGAAATGAATGGAAAAGACGGAAGATTGTATAATTTTTTAAGTTGATATCTAAGCTCTTCTTCGGCATCTATATATCCGCTGTCTCTATAAATACCTTTACATTTTTTGTAAGCTCTTCATCCAGCACATTCATAACAGTTGTAGCACCCATACTTATTCCAAACAGTGCTATATCAGGCTTATCATGCGTATCGTTTAAGACATCTATCCATTTTTTCATATCTTTAGAATCATAACCGCCCATAGATATAAATTTACCCTCACTTTTTCCAAGTCCAATCAAATCAGGCGCAAATACATTATATCCCAAATCATAGAATTTTTTAATATAATATGCCATATTATATGCATTTGAACCATAGCCATGTGTTACTATAACCCATTTATCAGACTTATCATTCAAAAACTTATATCCAACTAAATTAAAACCTGTTACAGAGGTCATTTTAACTTCTTTTTTATTATTTAAAAACCAATTCTCTTCTTCAATATAATATTCTTCCTCTTTTTGCTCCTGATTGCTTATGCTGCTCTTATCAGTTGAAGAATCAATAGCCACAGTATAAAAATAATCTCCGATAAACACGAGTAAAAACAAAATTGATGCCAATATTACCGCTATTATAATTTTAAATTTTTTCATAAGCCCTCTTACTAAGATGCATTTTTATAAATTCATTTCTCTTAACTGATTTTCTATAATTTCTTCTTCATCCTTCATCGCCAATAGTGTTTCTTCCAAAAGTCTATCTATGTCCCAACCGAGCATATCTGCACCTTTATTTATAATATCTCTGTTGCAACCTGCTGCAAATTTTATATCCTTAAACTTTTTCTTTAAACTTTTAAGCTCCATATCTTTGCAACTTTTTGACGGACGCATTAAAGCACACGCACCGATAAGCCCTGTAAGCTCATCACAAGCATAAAGTATTTTTTCCATCTCATGCTTAGGCTCTATATCCACTCTATGTCCGTAACCATGAGAACATATAGCATCCACCATATCATTATCCACGTTTACATCTTTTAAAAGCTCAACCACTTTTATACAATGTTCATCAGGCCACATCTCATAATCCAAATCATGTAATAATCCTACAATACCCCAATAATCTTCTTCTTGAGAATATCCGAGTTTATTTGCAAAATATCGCATTATCGACTCCACTGTAAGAGCATGCTTTATATGAAATATTTCTTTATTATATGTCATAAGCAATTTCAACGCATCTTCTCTTGATATTTGGCTTTTTCTCATATTATTTTCCCTTCTTTTTCATTATGACAAAATCTGCAATTAAATAAACATAATATATAGAATTTATAAAATATACTATGTACTTAATTACAGATTTCTAATATAGTAAATAAAATTTATTAAATCTGATATTTTTCTAATTTCAAAAATTTAATTATAAATTAATTTACTAAAAAATTTTTATAAAACTATTTATTTTTATCTTTCTTTAAAAATTTATCTTTCTGCGTTTTGAAGCCACGTTTTCAATAAGTCCTATAGCAATCATACTCATAAGCATAGAACTGCCACCATAACTTACAAATGGTAAAGGTACACCTGTAACAGGCATTATTCCTATAGCCATGCCTATATTTTGTATAAATTGATATAAAAACATAGAGAGCACACCGACTATTATAAGACTTCCGTACAAATCTTTTGATGACATAGCTATGCCAAGCATTCGGCTCATAAATAAAAAATATATGCCTATAACTATAAACATACCCATTATTCCATATTCTTCACCACATACTGAAAATATAAAATCCGAATCGCTCACCGACAAAAATCCGAGATTGTTCTGTGTGCCGGAAAATGCTCCTTGTCCGAATATTCCACCTGAAGCTATCGCTATAATAGAACGAAAAACTTGATAATTATCTGCCGTAGCTGTCGAAGAAAAAGCAAAAAAATCCTTTATTCTGCTCATTTGATACGGCTTTAATATCTTGTCCAAAACATATAAATATATCAGTGGAAAAGTAAGAACAGTGACTATTATAGCTCTATTTACCACTTTCATATTTATTTGCGCAAGAAACAGCATACCGAATATTATACAAAAAAATACTATCGCTCCTCCAAGATCCGGCTGAGCAAGTAATAACAATATTATCGGCATAGGTATTATAAAAGCTTTTACTATGTCCTTTAATGTATTTATATTTCCTGAATTTTTTTCAAGATATTTTGCAAACACCAATATAAAACCTATTTTTGCTATCTCAATAGGCTGAAAATACATAATTTTCAAATCTATCCAGCCTCTTGCACCTCCCATTGTTTTTCCAAGTCCCGGAACATACACCAACAGCAAAGATAGTATTGAAATTATATATATGTGTTTGTCATATCTCTTAAAATCGTCATAATTTATCATTTTCATAGCAAATATCATAACTATTCCAAGCATAAATGCACCGAATTGAACTATAAGTCTTTTCGGACTTGCTCCATCAGGCACGTGAATAGCTGATGCTATAAGCACTTCCCCTATCAAAAAAAGTATTGTAACTATCAGAAGAAGTATTTTGTCAAAACCTTTATTACTATCCATTTTTTTACCTTAAAATATCTTTTTTATAGGTACATTAGCTGTAAACTGCGGAGAGTAACTTTCATTAGTGGAATCTTTTTTGTTAACTATGCTTATCTCCACATTGTCTCCATCAAGCTCAATATACTTGCTGAGCACCTCAATCAAATCTTTTTTTATAAGTTCTCTTTTTTCAGGCGAAAAATCTCCCCTGTCATGTATCAACACCAATTTTAATCTGTCTTTTGCGACATCTTTGGAATTTTTATTAGAGGTCTTAAAAAAATTAAATAAATTCATAAATATGCCTCCTTATTTACCACTAAATAAAGATTTTAATCTGTCAAAAAATGATTCTTGTACTTCCATATCTACAAACTCTACCTTTTCGCCTTCCAACCTTCTGGCTATATTTTTATAAGCTTGTGACGCCAAACCTTTATTTTCTAATATTACAGGCTCTCCTTTATTGGTAGATATAACTATGTTTTCATCATCAGGTACTATTCCGAGCAAGTCTATTCTAAGTATGTCAAGCATATCTTCAACATTAAGCATATTTCCTCTTTTTACCATTTCAGGTCTTATTCTGTTTACTATGAGTTGAGGATTATATACTTCTGAAGCCTCTAATAACCCTATTATTCTATCAGCATCTCTTACAGCTGATACTTCAGGTGTTGTTACAACTATTGCATCTGTAGCACCTGCCACAGCATTTTTAAATCCGTTTTCTATACCTGCAGGACAATCTATAAGAACATAATCATATTCTTTTTGCAAATCTTCACAAAGCTGTTTCATTTGCTCAGGTTTTATAGCATCTTTATCTCTTGTTTGAGCTGCCGGTATCAAAAATAAAGACTCAAATCTCTTATCTCTTATAGTCGCTTTTTGATAAGTGCATCTGCCTTCGATAACATCAACTATATCAAATACTATTCTGTTTTCCAATCCCATTACCACATCAAGATTTCTAAGCCCGATGTCTGCATCTATTATTACTACTTTTTTTCCAAGTTGACTCAAGGCACTTCCTATATTAGCTGTAGAAGTTGTCTTTCCAACTCCACCTTTTCCGGAAGTTATAACTATAACTTTTGACATATTTCCTCCATTAATTTACTTGTTGTATTTCTATTCCTTTTTCTTTTATTAATGCCATCTGAACACCTGAATATGATTTTTTGTCATCTTTTGGCGGTATGGCTATAAACTCTGCTATTCTAAGCTGTGTTGCCACTATTTTATTTGCTATCACCATTGCTTTTTTATCGCCTTTTGCCCCTGCATTTGCAAAACCTCTAAGTACACCGAGCACTATTATACTTCCGCTTGCTATAAGCTCTGCACCTGCATTCACATCTCCTATTACCAATATATTGCCGTCATAACTGACAGATGCTCCGGAGCGAAGCGGACTTTTTATTATCTTTGTTTTATAATTGTCATCTTCAAGTATATCAGCTTTTACTACTTTGGGAATGTTTTCCTTCAAAATTTCTTTTTTCGGTTCTTTTGTATTTTTTTTAATAATCTTTTTTTCTTTATAGTCTATGTTAAGCTCTGTTTTCAAAAAATCTTTTATTCTTTGTATATCTATTATGTTCAAATCTTTAGCATTTATAGAGTTTATAACGCTTATATCTTTTAATATAGAGTCTCTTTCAAATTTTTGTTTTATATTGTCTATTGCCTTTTTATAATCATCAGTAAAAATATTAAGAATAAAATTAGAATTATGTGATTTTAATTCAACTATTTCATTATCCGCTGACATTTATTATACACTTTCCTCCCCAACTAATCTTATTGAAATATCATACCATATTTTTAAATAACATTCAATTTTTATATTAAATAAAATTTTATGTGTATTTAATAAAGGCATAACTTTAATAAGCTACGCCTTTATTTTTTGCTGATATTATTAAAATATAGGTGATTCGTTGCCTGATGAATTATCACTGCCTTCAGTTGATGATGGATCAGGTGTTGTAGGTTGCACCGGTTCTTGATTATTTGTAGTCTCTGTTTGTTGATTTGTATTTTCTGTCTGTCCTTGTGTTTCGCCGGTAGTCTTATTTGTATCATCTACTACCGAATTGTTTATAGATTCGTCTGTAACAGGCGGTTGTACATCCGTATTTGCATCTGTGTTTTGATTTTGCTGATTTGCTTCATTTTTCTGCTCATTTTCGAATAATACATCATCTGTTTTTAATTGAGTTGATTCCACTGTTTTTTTAGTGCTTGCCGGTGCATTATCTTCACTTTCCTCATTACTGTTGTAACTGCGTACATATCCGCTGTCATTACCTCTTCTTAATGCAGCCGCTTCAAACTCTTTGGATGGGTTCAAATCTTCGTCCGTTATTATAGAATTATTTATTATCTTTTGCATAAGTGCCTGTGTTTTATCTATATCGGCTAAATAATACCATAATTGGTTAAAATATGAAGGTGTTCCCACTTCCTGATAAAAATGTATATTTTCTTTAGGCATACTTGCTGCATCTGCGACAAGTCCCATAACTTGTGATAAATCCAAACTTGTTTCTACACTGGCGAATGCTACTTCTATAATTTTAGGTAGGGTTGTCGGATTGAGAGATTTTTCCAATATTTTTTTCATAAAATTTTGTTGTCTTTTTACTCTACCTTCATCGCCCTCTTCTCCATGCGAACCGTCATTATTATGTCTCCATCTTAGATATTCTATCGCATTACTTCCGTCAAGATATACATTTCCTTTTGAAAAATGTACATGCAAAGGAGGATCTGAATACGGATCGTCATAATACATATTAAAAGGTATATTTACTTCTACTCCGCCAACTGCATCAGTTATTTTTGCAACTGCATTATAATCCACCATAACATAGTCATGTATAGGTATACCGAGTATCTCTGATACTTTCTCAGCCAATCTTTCTACTCCGCCTTTTGTAGACGGCATTTCATATACTGAATTTATTTTTTTCAAAGTTCCGTCTCTATATGAATTTTCAACATAAGTATCTCTCGGTATGGAAATCATATTGAGAGTTTTTCCCTTAGGATCAAAAGTTGCTACCATTATCATATCTGTTCTTGTATGCTCCATGCCCAGCACCAACACGTTCAATCTGTCTTTTTGACCTTCAGGTAAATTTTTTCCGCTTTTATCTACTACATTAAATTCTTTTTTTACATTTTCATTGAATGCTTTTTGAACTGCAAAAGCAAGTCCTCCAAAAACTAATATAAGAATAACGAACACTGCTATAACGATATTCTTCTTTTTTAATTTCTTCAAAACTGAAGCCTCCTACATACTGCATTATTATATTTTTTTCTAAAATATAATATCTTAATTAATTTTATAATATATTTTAATGGGTTTATATGTTATTTTAAGCAAATATCATATAATCATTATAAAAATATACTTATTCTATCACTGATAACTTAAATTTATCTTTACGATTTTTCAGGCACATCCGATTCCATCAATTTCTTATCATATGGATAGGTTTTTACCAAATCGCCTAAAACGAAATATCTCTTACCCGTTTTTGATGAGTAATAGCAAGTCATAAGCGATATTATCGGATTTCCTCGCTTTTGAGATTCTTCGTTTTTTATCATATATATTGCTGTGTCGTCCACAGTTTTTGTGGCATAAACTTTATATTCATATATTTTATTTTTGTCTGTAACTTTTATAACATCATCTATTTTTACATCCATTAATGCACCGAATAATATGCTTTTATCCTTGTTGTAATGCCCTGCAAGGGTAAAATTATTCTCTCCCATTTTGTCATCAGGTTTCATAGTTGCAACGCCTGCCAAAAGATTGTTATCCGTTGCTCCTTTAAAAATAGTCAGATTCATATCTACAGACGGTATTACTATCTGCCCTATAAAAAGTGACTTATCTATATTCTCAACACCTAAAAAAGTGGATGTAGGAGATATTTCCTTAACTTTTGAAAAATCAAAATATTCATTTTTCAATACTTGTTCATCATTTTTTTTCAGCTCATCTGCCGGCATATCATCGACAGATATCGTAGCTTCGTTCATATTTTGCTTGATCTTATAATCATTGTAAAAAGGCATAATCATAATTAAAATCCCAACAATTATAAGTAACAGGAAAAATATTTTTTTTATCTTCATCTTTTTCCTCTAAATCTTAAAATAAAGCTTGTATTGTCCATTTTTTATACTAAATACTGATTAAAACTGCATTATAATTATATGCTTAAAAATTTATGTTTTTCAACAACAAATAATATCAAGTTTGGATATTTTATAATTCATAATAATATTTAGTATAATCTACATTTGTTCAGGTGATTTTATACCGAATATATTAAGAGCACTGCTTATCCCATATGTTACAGCTTTTGTTAGTGCCAATCTGTCTTTTTTCATCTCTTCATCATCTATATTCGCTATTGAATTTGAATGGTAGAACTTGTTAAAAGCCTGTGACAAATCTAAAACGTATCTTGCAATGTGATGAGGCTCATTTTTGAGCATAGCTTTTTCAAGTGCATCATCGAATGTACCTAATATCTTTATTATTGAAACGGCATCTTCATTGTCTGCAAGTGTCTTATAAGTAGCATTTGAATAGTCAAATCCGTTTGACTTTCTGATTACTGAACAAGCTCTTGCATGAGTGTATTGAACATATGGACCTGTCTCTCCTTCAAAGCTCAAAGTTTTTTCCATAGAAAATATATAATCTTTTGTTCTTGAGTTTGACAGCTCTTGAAATACTACCGCCCCTATTCCTATTTGTTTTGACAACTCATCAATATTTTGTAAATTAGGATTTTTTTCTTCAATTATAGTTTTTGTCTTTTCAATTGCATTATTGAGCACATCTTCCAAAAATACCACATTACCTTTTCTTGTAGATAAAGTACCCTCTTCAAGTGCTACCATACCAAAAGGAACGTGTATACAATCCTTGGCGTAATCATGTCCCATAAGCTCTATTATTTTTTTGAATTGCTTGAAATGCAGTATTTGCTGTGAACCTACTACATATATATTTTTGTAAAAATCGTATGTTTTTTTTCTATACATTGCAGCTGCAATATCTCTTGTAAGGTATAATGTTGAACCGTCACTTTTTTGAACAAGTGCCACGCCTAAATCGTATTGCTCCAAATCTACAACTCTTGCACCTTTTGAATCTTGGAGAAGATTTTTTTCTTTAATTTCTTCTATTACAGCCGGCATCTTATCGGAATAAAAACTCTCTCCGGCATAAGAGTCAAAGCTTATACCAAGCATATCATATACCTTTGAAAATTCTTTTAAAGACTCTTCTCTGAAAAATGTCCAAAGTCTGACAGCTTCTTCGTCTTTTTCCTCCAGTTTTTTAAACCAAGCTCTCGCATCATCTGTAAGTGTAGAATCTTTTTCTTCTTCCTCGTGAAATTTAACATATAATTTCAATAGAGTTTTTATAGGCTCTTGTTTCAGCTCGTCCACATTACCCCATTTTTTATATGCCACTATCAATTTTCCAAACTGTGTTCCGTAATCTCCAAGGTGATTTATACCGACAGTATTATATCCCATATATTTATACAGTTTATATAAAGCGTGTCCTATAACTGTTGTCCTTATATGACCTATGTGAAACGGTTTAGCTATATTAGGAGATGAATACTCTACAATTACGGTTTCCTTTTTAGGCTCTTTTTTACAATAATTTTCCTTTTCTAAAAGCACTTTATCAAGCACCTGCTTAATAACCATATAGTTGTTGAGATAGAAATTTACATATCCTCCCAAAACTTTTATTTCGCTTATAAAATCAGGTTTTTGTATATTTTCACTGATTTCACTCGCTATTATTTGTGGCGCCTTTCTCATAACCTTTGACAGTTTAAAACACGGGAAGGCAAAATCTCCCATATCTGAATTTGGCGGTATTTCTATAATATCCAATATTTCTTCTTCGCTTAATGATTCTATACTGCTTTTCAAAAGCTTTGCAATTTCAACTTTAAAATCCATACTATCTCCCTAAATTACTTTTTATCTATACAATTTTTACATATACCTCTTATAGTTATATCTAAACTTGTTATTTCATTGCCTTGTTTCGACAAAAAGTCAAAATTCATATTGTCTGTTATGTCAAAATCATATATACTTCCACATTTATTGCACAAAAAATGACCGTGTGACGATGTTATTAAATCATATCTCGATTCGCTTGTGTCAGCATTTATACTTCTTGCCACTCCCTCTTTTATAAAAAGGTTGAGAGTATTATAAACCGTAGTTTTTGATAAAGACGGTATCTGCGCAACCAAATCCGTATAAATCTGATTAACTGTCGGATGGTCTTTTTTACTGCTCAATCTTTGTAATATCTTAACTCTTTGGAATGACGGTTTTATGTTATGTTTCATCAAGAAATCGCTCAATTCTTGAATGTTATCGTAATTTTTCATAAAAATCTCCTCAGATTTTAAAAATGCTTAAAAAATTAATTTTCTTTAAATATGTATTATATCATATGTTACACGAGTTTTCTATATAAATTTAAAAACAAATCAATTTTATAGTGCCTAATAAATAAGTTAAATATATATATTTTTTTATAAAATTTTATGAAAATATTTAATTTCATCTTTTAATTAATCTTGATATTACTCAATTTTAAAATTTTTCAAAAAAAATATTGACCAACGGTCATTTCAGTGTTATATTATATATTGACCAACAGTCATTATCAATATAGATTTATTTTAAATGTATAATTTATATTTATACTAATACTTAATGGAATTTTATATTGTTTGAATACTGAATTATTTTAGTTTTAATTTACTAAAAAATAAATTTTAATATATTTATGAAATACAGTATTAATTTTAATTTAGCACTTGGATAACGTATCTGACAAATGAAAGGCGAAGGTGTATACTTATAATGTTACGTAACTGAACCTTGATATGAAGTCCAACGAAGTTAGGCAAGTGATAAATTAAAATTTTATTGACGAGGTGAAAATTTATGAGCTCTATAAAAAGCACATCTGTAAAAACGGATAAAAAAGAAAATTTAATTAACTCGGCTATGGAAATATTTAAAACAAAGGGTGTAGCCAATACAACAGTTGCCGATATAGCAAAGTATGCCGGAACTGCAAAAGGCACGTTTTATTTATATTTCAAAGATAAAGATGAGATAATACGCACAATCATAATGAATGAAGCATCTAAATTACTTGAAAATGCAATTAACCTTTCAAAAAATTTAAAAACAGAAAAGGCAAGCGACAAGGTCATATTCGTTGCAAATGAATTAATGAATGCGTTTTTAGAAAATATAAAGTATGTGGAAATAATACACAAAAACTTATATACCGGTCTTTTTTCAAAATCCGATAATGATGTGTTTTCAAATGCTGTGAAAGAGTTTGTCGCAAACGGAAAAGAAAAGGACACTGTAAAAGCTGAAAAAAAACTGTATATAATAATTGAAATGGTAGGAGGAGTTTTTTATAACTCGATAACAAACAATGAACCATATTGTTTGGATGATATAAAAGATGAGCTGTTTGAATGTATTCGTAGTATTGTTGACAACTAAATTTATACTTATTCATTTATGCTTGAGTAAAATTTGTTCTATAAAACATATAGTATTAATTTTAATTTAGCACTTGAATACAAATGAAAGGCGAAGGAGCGTACTAATGCTATGTGACTGAGACTTGATGTGAAGTCTAACGAAGTTAGGTAAGCTGATAAATTAAAATTTTATGATTAGTCTTTAAATTATTTATTGCTTAAGCAGTAAAAATTTTTTATAAAATGAATTTTTTTGAAATATTTCATCAAATTCAGCATAGTATAAAAATTAAGAAAAGAGATGATATTTTGTTAAATTTTTTTGCAAAACTTATTACAAAGAACAATAAATTGGTTGTACTTATATCTGTTTTGCTAATAGTACCTTGTATTTACGGAACAGTTATGACACGTATAAACTATGATGTTCTTTCTTAT
Organism: Peptoanaerobacter stomatis; assembly: GCF_000238095.2. Classification (NCBI taxonomy): domain Bacteria; kingdom Bacillati; phylum Bacillota; class Clostridia; order Peptostreptococcales; family Filifactoraceae; genus Peptoanaerobacter; species Peptoanaerobacter stomatis. The sequence continues at coordinate 1,628,649 of NZ_JH815225.1, read as the reverse complement.
TTGCCTAAGGATAAAGAGTCCGTAATAGGTGAAAATGTACTTGAGGATAAATTCAAGACTGCTGCTACCACGTTTTTGATGATAGATAATATGCCTCAATCAGATGTCAAAAAACTTTCTAAAAAAATAAAAGAAATCCCTGCTGTAAATGATGTAATCTACGTCAGAGATATAATCGGCATAGGAATACCTAAGGATTTTTTACCAAAAGAACTCTCCGATATATTTTATTCTGAAAAAGGTGAGCTTTTGATGATAAAATACGAAGAAAAAGCGGCATCAGAGTCTACAATGCAGGCAATAGATGAAATGAACAAATTATTAAATGAGCAATGCTTTATAAGCGGTCTGTCTGTCTTGTTAAAAGATATAAAACAATTAATTTTAACGGAGATGCCAAAATATGTTTCACTTGCAGGTATACTTTCGCTTATTGTATTGATTGTTTGTTTGGAGTCTTGGATTTTACCTTTCATATTTATGGCTACGATAGGTATTGGAATCATATATAATTTTGGAACAAATATATTTTTAGGTGAAATATCTTATATAACTCAAGCCATAGCATCTATACTTCAACTTGCTGTAACCATGGACTATGCGATATTTGTAGTACACAGATATGATGAAGAAAAAAATAACTATGCTGAAAAAAATGTTGCTATGCAACACGCAATCGTAGGTGCTTTTTTATCACTTGCCGGCAGTTCATTAACTACAGTTGCAGGTTTCGGTGCCTTATGTTTTATGAGTTTTACTTTAGGTATGGATTTAGGTCTTGTTATGATGAAGGGCGTTATACTCGGCGTGATTACTTGCGTAACTTTTTTACCTGCCTTGATTTTAATTTTTGACAAAGCTATCCATAAATATACACATAAATCTTTAATACTTGAATTTCATAAACTTACAGATTTTATACTTGAAAGAAGAAAAAGAGCAATTTTAATATTTTTAATAGCATTTTTACCTGCTCTTTACTATCAATCACATTTGTCTATATATTACGATATAAGTAGAGCTTTACCAAAAACTCTGCAATCCAATATAGGCAAAGATAAGTTGGAAAATGACTTCGGTATGGGTACTTCACATATGATAGTTATGAAAGATGGTATAGAAAGCAGAAAAATGAAAAAAATGTTCAATGAGCTTGACGATATAAAAGGAATAAAAAGATCCGTAGGATATGAAAAATTTGTAGGTCCTGCAATTCCTGACAGTTTTATACCTCAAAGTTTAAAAGATATGTTCAAAAAAGATTCAAGCCAAATGATTCTAATAAGCTCGCAGTATTTACCGGCAACGGACGAAGTAAATGAACAAATAGATAAAATCATATCAATAGCAAAAAAATATGACGATACTTCACTTGTAACAGGAGAAGCCGCACTTACCAAAGATTTGACTGATACTGTAAATAGGGATATTCAAACCACAAATTTTTTATCAATATTAGCAATATTTTTAATAGTAGCAATAGTTTTTAAATCGGTTTCGATACCATTTATATTAGTATCGTGTATAGAACTTGCTATATTTATAAATATGGCTATACCATCTGTGCTTTCTCATTCAGTTGCATTCGTAACACCTATTGTAATAGGAGCTATACAGCTTGGAGCAACAGTTGATTACTCAATACTTCTGACCACAAGATTTCAGGAAGAACTGCAAAAAGGACTTGATAAAAAAACAGCCATACAAACAGCAACACAATCCTCTGCAAAATCCATAATAACGAGCGTGCTTGTATTCTTATCTGCAAATCTTGGCGTAATATTTATGTCAACGATTGATATAATAAAAGGCATATGCGTTACACTCGCAAGAGGCTCCATAATATCAGGTCTTGTAATATTATTCATATTGCCTCCTATACTTTATGTATCAGAAGGATTTATTAATAAGACTTCATTAAAATGGAGAAATTAAATCAAAATGAGGTGAATAAAATGAAATACAATAAAATAAAAAAACATCTAAGTTTACTGCTTTCAATGTCTTTAATTTTTTCTGTCATCTTGGTAAAACCCATATACTCTCAAAACGAAATTACAAAATACGAAACAGTTTATACAAATTTGCGAAGTGACGGACAAGAAAAAGAAACAATAGTTTCAAATTGGCTTAAAGACAGCCGTTTTTATAATGAAGTTATAGACAAATCAAGTATATCAGATATTAATAATATCTCTAATGATGATATGCCCATATTTAAAAATAATGACATAATGTGGAATACAGACTCAAAAGACATATATTACCAAGGTGAAACAACAAAAACATTGCCAATCAGCACAAAAATAACCTATTATCTTGACGGCAAAGAGATTTCTGCAAATGATATAGCAGGAAAAACCGGAAAAGTAAAAATAAATATAAAATTTATAAACAATACTATCAAAAGCGTTAATGTGAACGGAGTACAAAAAGCTGTTTCCACACCATTTACCGTAGCAACAGTAATAGGTTTTGACAACGAAAAATTTTCAGATATACAGGCGGAAAACTCCAAAATATTTTCGGACGGCAACAATCAAATGGTTATGTTCATGGGTTTCCCCGGACTTAACAACTCACTTAATCTAAAATCTACTTCAATAGAACAATTAGAAGATATAGACATACCTTCAGAATTTACAATAACAGCAGATGTCAAGGAATTTGAATTAAGCTCAATAGCAATAGTGGCATCTCCACAAATACCTGAAATGCTCAAAGACATCAAAGGCATAGACGATTTGGAACAAGCCAAAAAAGACATAGATACAGCTATAAACGCAAAAGACACCATAAAAAAAATAGATGAAAAAGACACTATAAAAGAACTCATCAAAAACCCTAAAAAAACAGAAAATGCCAAATTATTGATAGATGATTTATTTGAATATTATGAATTGGACAAAGAATTATTTGACATACTGCCAAAATATATAACAGATGAAAATATAAAACTCTACGATGACACAAAAAAAGATTTAAAAGATGCAGATATAAACTACGTATTGGATAATCAAGTATTAAGATATATACCTGACAGATTAAACGACAAGCAAATAGACAAAACAAGATTGTTAATATCAGATTATGACGAAATAAAAACTTTCGATATGGACAGATTTGACAAAGCATTGGAAATAATAAACGATTATGACAATATGCAATTAATGATAGAAAGCTCTTCAAATCTGTATGATAAAATTAAAAAACACGATAAAGAACTCGACACACTAGAAAAAATGACAAAATATAGCGACAGAGTTTTTGACCTAATGGATAGAGTAGAAAACGAAGGTTTTGGAGGTTCTCTTACACAAAGCGATATAGACTATATGCTAAAAGCTCTCGCAGAGAAAAAAACAAAAGAAATGAGTCATATGTTCACATCACTTCTTCCCGAAAATGAAACAGATCCACTTTCAAATGAGCAAAAAGCAAAGCTTACCGTACTCATAGACCAAGGAATGAAAAAAGGACAAATCGGAGTTACTACCGCAAGTCAATTAAACGCACTTATAAATACAGGATATATTCCTGAGCCTTACAGAACACAAATATTACAGATGTTCACACAAGGAGCACAAAGAGAAATAATGAATCAAATAAGCTCAACAACTTCCCAAGTAGAAAGTTTATTATATGACCTAAGAACAATCCAAATAGATATACAAAACGATATAGGCTATAATTATAGAAGTGATTTGAGAACTGCACTTGAATTTACAAATGAAATAATGCCTGAAATAAGAACAATACGAGAACAAGAGAAGAAAAACGAAGAAACAGTAAAAAAAGCTATAGATTTAGCAAAAAACAAAGATGATATGAAATATTTTCAGTATTGGGCAAACAGAATAAAAGAAATGAAAAAAGATATGGATTACAACGATGAAAATATAAACATAATGAAGGATTTATTAAACGAATACAACGATCCTAAAATAAAACATTTCTATGAAAAAATACCAACTCTTAGAAAACACATAGACAAGATAAGACCTATATTAAACTCACTCTCAGACGAATTGGACATAAAAAAATACAATGATTCTTTACACAAATCACCTCAAACAGTAAAAACATTATTAAAAATGAAAGAAGATTTGGACAATAACAAAGATATAGCAGATACATTAAAACTATCATTAGATGACGAAGTTATAAAAGTTGCAAGACAAATGATAGAAGTTATAGAAAGACGAGATGAAAAAGGAGATTTGGAAAAATCAAAAAATAAATTGGATGACTTACAAGATATAATAGACAGAAAAGATGCAATAATCACATTATCCGATAATTATACAACATTTACAGGAAAACAAAACGATATGAATTCAAGTGTAACATTCGTCATGAAAACCGATGAAATAAAAATACCTGAGAAAAAGGAAGCATTTGTTCCTAAACAAGAAGAAAAACAAGGCTTTGTAGACTGGGTAAAAGGAATTTTCATAAAATAATACTAATAATAAAATGATAGAAAAATAACATTGTATAAATTTATAAAATAGAACAATATCTATAAACTTCTTAATAATAAATTATGTATGATTCTATGAGAGATTAGTATAATACTACTCCAAAATATAATATGAAATATATTTAAACATTACAAAAAGTACCCTACTTAATAATGAGCAGGGTACTTTTATATTTATTTTTATTCTTCTTCTGTATTTTCATGTCTGTTGGAATATCTTCCTCTATTGTGATTGAATCCGCCTTTTTTCAATGATAATACTATTCTTCTGTTAGGTTCTTCTCCTTCAGAAAATGTATTTATTCTGCTGTCATCTTGAAGAGCATAGTGTATAACTCTTCTTTCATATGGATTCATAGGCTCCAATTTTATATTTCGTCTTTGGAATATTACTTTTTTTGCCATTTTTTTAGCATATGCTATGAGTGATTTTTCTCTTTTTTCTCTATAATTTTCTATGTCGAGTATTATCTTTTCATGTGAATCAAGAGCTTTACTTACTACGATATTTGTAAGCATTTGTAATGAGTCCAAACTCTCTCCTCTTTTGCCTATAAACATAGCTGCATCTTCACCTTTTATTTCTACTCTTGTATTTTCCTCAGTTTGCACTATATTTATGTCGCATACTATATCCATAGACTTAAATACTTTTCCTAAGAATTCTCTTATCAAATCTTCTCTATCAACTATTTTTTTTACTTTTATTATATAGTCTTTTGCTCCTATTCCCAAAAAACCCTTACTGCCTTCATCTACAACTTGTATATCCAACTTACTTTCATCTACGCCTAATTTTTCTATAGCTTTTTCTATTGCCTCTTGTCTTGTTTTTCCGCTTATTTGTATATATTCCATAATTGCTCCTTTATATATCTCATTATAAAATGATATTATTAATTTTCATACGCAATTTGCTAATAATTAAAGAAATCATATTATATACAACATTGTATTATCTGTTATTTTTCTTTTTTATAGAAGCTTGGCTATCTCTTTTGTTTGATCTATCATCATCTCTAAAATTCATATGATATTCATACTTACCTATTAAATATTGTTGTAAAATCTGTACCAATGTTCCTGTTGCCCAGTAAAGTATAAGACCAGCCGGTAAATTAATACCCCATATAAGCATCATAAGAGGCATCATATATGTCATCGTCTTGTTCATACCTTCTGCTGTCGCATTTGAAGAAGAAGATGATGATGATCTGCTCATAGACATCTGCATTTGTACATATGTGAAAAGTGCTGATAATACAGGTAATATATATGGTAAATTTATACCTTGTATAGCTATGACATCAGGAACTTCAAGTGATTTTATCCAGAAAAATCCTTTATCCACAAGATTATAAGCAGTTTCATTCAAAAACACATATTTTATAGGTTCTCTTACAACTCTGTACATAGCTATCAATATAGGAAATTGTATAAGCAAAGGTAAACATCCTGCTGCAGGATTTACTCCGTTTTCTTTATATAATTGTGATAATTTTTCACTCTGTTTTTGCGGATTACCCTTATATTTTTTATTTATTTCGTCTACTTTCGGCTGTATAGTTTTCATAGCATTCATAGAACGCATTTGTGAAAATGTAAGTGGTAAAAGTATAAATTTTGTAACTATTGTAAATAAAATTATTGAAAGAGCATAATTATTGCTCATATCATAAAAAAGTTTAAGTAAATGCCCAAACCATATTGATATCTGATTCAAAACTTCCTCCTGTGAATACCATATAAACTGCAACAGTTTAGTATCAATTTATTTCAAAGGGTCATATCCGCCTTTGTTAAACGGATTACACCTTAATATTCTCCATATACTTAAAAAACTGCCTTTAAAAAAACCGTATTTTTTATATGCAGATAAACAATAAGCCGAACAAGTCGGATAAAATCTGCAACATGGTCTTTTCATAGGCGATATATACTTTTGATAAAATCTTATTATCTTCATCATAATTTCTGACATATACTCATCTCTTCATCTTTTTATCATTATAAAATATAAAAAAATATAAATTCCGTTTTACACAAGCATATCTGTCTTTTTTAATACATGTCTTATGGAACTTCTCATAGAATAATAATCAAGGTCATCTGAGCCTATTCTTGCCAAAAAAATAATACTATATCCGCTTTTCAAATCTTTCATCAATCTGATATTTTCTTTTATAAGTCTTCTGAGATGATTTCTAACTACTGCTTTACCTACTTTTCTTGATATGCTTATACCTATTTTTAAATCATCGGTATTATTTTTCATATAGTATATGACCAATTTTTTATTGGCAAATGACTTTCCTCTTGTATATATTTTTTTAAAATCTTCTTTTTTTCTTATCATGTCAAAATTCATAACAAAAATAACTCCTATTGAGGCTAAAACAAGCCACCTTAATGTAGATTAAAGTGGCTTTATTTTTAAACATCCGAATAACATATTTATGTTTATTCTCAATTATGCTGAAAGTCTTTTTCTACCTTTAGCTCTTCTATTTTTTATTACATTTCTTCCGCCCGGAGTTCTCATTCTTTTTCTAAAACCATGTTCTTTACTTCTTTGTCTTTTTTTAGGTTGGTAAGTTCTTTTGCTCATGTTGCACCGCCTTTCACTGTTCTGTTTTGTTAGTTTTAATCTTAACGGATGTATTCAGACATTAAAAAAATCCCTCAAAGGATTCGGTCATCTTCCTACAATCAATAAAATTCTTGATAAATACATCCCAAATTCAATAAATATTACTAATCATATATTATAGTAAAAACCGCCTCAAAATTAGTATATTACAAGTATATGATGTAATTGTCAGGTTTTAATATTAAAACCACATAAAATGATAGCAATATTATACGGTTTGTAGGGCGATTTGTCAAATTCTTTTTAATTTTTTTATTTTATTATTTTTTTATATCTAATCAAAATATAGTTATCCACAGATAAAAATTTACTACATATTGTAATTTTTTTCAAATTTTTTCATAAAAATATTTTTTTTTTAGCTAAAAAAGTGAGTAATAAAAACACTTTTTAAAATTTTTTTATTGAAACTTTTTGTTATATTTGATATATTATCTATACCAAAAAAACTGTTAAGATGTTTATAAATTTTATCCACTTATTAACATATTGTTAATAAGTTTGTGGATAACTTTATATTTTTTGTGTATTTATCCACAAAATGTTATTATTATATTGTTGATAATGTGTATAAATTTAAAAACAAATTGTTGATAATTATTTTTTTGAAAATTTTATTAACAGTTTTTTTTGTCTTATACACAAATTTTTTATACTTGAGGTTAATAAAATGGAAACTGATGGTTTGATAATATGGAAAAAAGTATTAAATTATCTGAAAGAAAATGAAAATTCAACTTATATAAATACTTTTTTTTCAGATAAAGCATCTTATATGCACGAATTTTACAATAACACTTTATTTATAAAATGTGAAAATTCCTTTATTCTTGAACATATAAAACAAAATATCGAAAAAATAAATTCTATAATCAAAAATGAATTAAATATAAATAATGTAACTGTACAGCCTATATTAGACGATTCCGAGATTAAAAAAATAATAAATCCACCTGTAAAAAATTCGGATAATATACTTGCAAAATATACATTTGACTCTTTTGTAATAGGAAACTCAAATAAATTTGCACATGCTGTATGTGTATCTGTAGCTGAACATCCTTCATTTGAAGTAACAAAAGATGCACACAATCCTCTTTTCTTGTATGGTGGTGTAGGACTTGGAAAAACTCACTTAATGCACGCAATAGCGAACAGATTGAAAGAAAAAAACAGCGATTACAAAATAGCTTATGTAACATCCGAAAAATTTACAAATGAACTTATAAATTCGATAAAAGAAAAAAATAATGAAGAGTTCAGAAAAAAATATCGCTCATTAGATGTTCTTTTAATAGATGATATACAGTTCATTGAAGGTAAAGAGGCAACTCAAGAAGAATTTTTCCATACTTTTAACGAATTACATTCAAATAACAAACAAATAATAATCTCAAGTGATAGACCTCCACAAGAGCTCGTTACACTTGAAGACAGACTTCGTTCAAGATTTGAAAGCGGAGTTCCTATAGACATACAAGCTCCTGATTTTGAAACAAGAGTAGCAATATTAAAGAAAAAATGTGAAATAGACCAAAGAGATATATCAGATGATGTTTTGATACTGATAGCCAAAAATATAAAATCCAATATAAGAGAACTCGAAGGCTCATTAAATAAAGTATGGAGCTATTCAAAAATGATGCAAACTCCTATAACATACGATATGGCTACCGAAGTATTAAAAGATATGTTAAAAAACAAAGAGACAAAAGAACTCAATATAGATTATATAAAACAGGTAGTTGCAAAAGAATTTAATATAAAAATAGATGATTTATCATCAAAAGCAAGACCTAAAAACATAGCATATCCAAGACAGATAGCAATGTATCTATCAAGAGAGCTCACTAATTTATCACTTCCGAAAATAGGAGAAGAATTTGGAGGCAGAGACCATACAACTGTTATGCATGCCTGTGATAAAATTAAAGATGATATTGAGAAAAAAACAGATAAAATAGATGTTAAAATAGACAAGATTATAGCAATATTAAAAGATTGATTTATAAATGTTGATAACTTAATAGTTATTAAATATTTATTCATAGGTTATCAACAACATTATTAAATAAAAAAAATTAATTTTTTCAAGTAATACACAGACTTATCCACATATTCACAGCTACTACTAATATTACTACTAAAATTTTAAATATTTTTTTATATTTTTAAAACAAAAAACACCAAAACTACAAAGTAAACTAACTAAATAAGAACCAATAAACAATATAAAATCATACAATAAGTTTATAACTTATTTATAGCAACAATTATATAGAAATTTAATAACTATTTATTCAAAACTATATCAAAAATACAAATTATTTTCATTTATTTATATTATATATGACTACAAATCATTAATTATAGAAAGATTACAATGATTTTATAAAAATATATATCAAAAAAATAATAATAAAGAAAAATATATAAATAATATTTTAATACTAATAATCATTTATAGTTCAAGTATTTTATATTGAATTACTTTATAATATTTTATTTATTATAAATAATTTTGTTATAGTGTAATTACATGGCTATTTAATTGTTTTTCAGTATAAATAAAAATTTCTATATTGATTACAAAAAAAGCGGAAAGAGGATATTATGAAGTTTAAAATAAATCAAACGCAACTTTCAAAAGCTATTAATATAGTTGCAAAAGCTGTATCTACAAAAACTACTATGGAAATATTAAAAGGTATATATTTTGAAATAGAAGACAACAATCTCGTTCTTACTACAAACAACCTTGAATTAGGTATACAAACAAGTGTACCTTGCGAAGTATATGAAGGTGGTAAGATAGTAATAGAGGCTAAGATAATTTCTGATATAATAAGAAAAATGCCTAATGACACTATACATTTTCAAAGTATTGAAGATACTGATTTTATTGAACTCAGATGTAAAAATTCAAAATTTAATATCAAATATTTAAAATGTGATGATTTTCCAATGCCTGCATATATAGATGAAAGAACATTTGTAAGGCTTGATGCACAAGATTTTAAAGATTTGGTTTTAAAAACAGGATATGCAATATCTAATAACAATCCTAATCCGGTTTATATGTCACACTTTTTTAAAGTAGAAAAAGATGAATTTGTTATGTTTTCAATAGACGGTTTCAGGTTCAGCTTTATGAAGAAAAGATTTGAAGAATCGTCATTTGATGAAAAAAAATTGATATTAAAAGGTAACACTTTAATAGATATCGCTAAAACAATAGAAGATTCTCAAGAAAGTATAAAATTTTCATATGATGATAAGCATATCTGCATAATTATAGATAATACAACAATTACAAGCAATCTTATAGTAGGAAATTTTTTAGATTATGAATCTATAATACCTCAGGCACCTACTTCAACTGCGAAGATAAAATTGTCCGACTTAAAATCAGCAGTGGAAAGAGTATCGCTTTTATCAAATAACAAACTCATAAAATTTGAATCAAAAGATTTTATGATGAATATAACCTCAAGAAATGATCAAATAGGAGATGCGAATGAAATAGTTGACATCGAGTTGAACGGAGAAAACTTTACAATAGCATTTAACTGTGATTATATATTGGATGCAATGAAATATATAGATGATGAATATTTGATTATGAATGTAATAAACAGTGTAAGTCCATGCACAATAACTCCTGAAAGCAATGAAGATTACAAAAATGTAGTGTTACCTGTAAGAATAAGATAGTTATATGAGGAGATTTTTATGAAAATTGGATTTGTCAGTGATACACATGGCGATGAAGAATCTCTTGAAAGAGCTGTATCATTTATGAAAGATTATGATGCCATAATACATACAGGAGATGTATTGTCTTATGGCTACAACTCACCTTGTTTTTTGACAGAATATATAAAGACTTTATCAAATATATATTTTGTAAGGGGCAACGGAGATTATTTTGACGGTATGACGCTAATGAATAAGAGTATTGATGATTTTGAGAAAATATTCACGTTCGGAAATTTGAAAATATTTGCAACTCACGGTTTTGTTCATTCTATAGAGCATTATAAACAAAAAGCTCTTGATGCAAAATGTCAAATATTGGTATACGGTCATACACATGTCAAAAAAATGGAAAAAGTAGGAGATTTAATACTGCTCAATCCGGGCTCAACTTCAAGACCGAGAGATTTTATAAAATCTTTTGCATATCTTGAAGATGATGTTTTAAAACTATATGATTTAGAAACATTTGAAATTTTAGATCAAATGAAAATATTTTATTAATACTAAATACTATTAAAATTAAGATATTTTCAAATAATTAAAGAAATATATGTTTAATAGATAATAGTATAAATATATTTTATATTTTTATAAAAGACTTTATACTTATTATATATTAAATAAGACAGAATAATCTTTAAAAAAAGTACTAATTTTTCAAATAAAACTTTTACTTTTAAATCATAATTTTAAATAAATTTGTTATTACTTTTAAAGATAATATTTGCAAAAATATTATCTTGTTTATTTTAAAAAAATATGGGTATAATCTTCACGAAAATATTAGCATATTAGTATTATATTAAATATTTCATAATATGATTTTTTGTTCATTGAAGATATAAATTTTAATTTATAGCTTTACCTAATTTCGTTAGACTTCATATCAAGTCTTAGTTATGTACAATAAGTACGCTCTTTAGTTTACCTGTATATTTATCCAAAGTTTAAATTAAAATTTATACTATATTTTTGAATATAAATTAAAGGATATTTTTTGGTGAATTAAAACTAAACAGCTTAGTATTAAAATAATGTAAATTATAGTAATTTATAAAAATATTTTGATTATTTTTTATTACTATAGTACTTCATTAACTGCTGTTTGAGTAAAATTTGTTCTATAAAACATATGGAGCAAGACGGACAAATATATCTAAAATGTGTGTGTTGAAACTACATATAAGTGAAAGATATATTAAGTCTAACGATGTAAATGTACAGTTTTAGGACAAATTTCGATAAATTATAATTTATTGAGGAGACAATTTAATGATATTTAACGCAGGAGATTATGACGTAATAGTTGTAGGAGCAGGTCATGCAGGCTGTGAGGCCTCACTTGCATCAGCAAGGATGGGACTAAAAACTCTTGTCATAACACTCTCTTTAGAGGCAATAGGATATCTACCATGCAATCCTTCTATAGGAGGCACAGGTAAAGGGCATCTTGTTAGAGAATTAGATGCACTTGGCGGACAAATGGGTATAAGTGCTGATGCCACTTTTATACAAAGCAGAATGCTTAATACTTCAAAAGGTCCTGCAGTACACTCTTTAAGAGTTCAGTCTGACAAAGAACAATATCACATTCATATGAAAAAAACTTTAGAAGATCAAATAAATTTAGATATAAAAATGGATGAAGTCATAGAACTTTTATCTGATGACAATAAAATAACAGGTGTTGTTACAAAATTAGGAGCAAAATATACTGCTAAAGCTGTTATAATATGTACCGGAGTATATTTGGATTCAAAGGTCTATATAGGAGAAGTAAATTTTAAATCAGGTCCTCTTGGATTAAACGGAGCTTACGGTTTAAGTGAAAGTATAGAAAAATTAGGTATAGAGCTTAGAAAATTTAAAACAGGTACACCTGCAAGAATACACAAAGATTCAATAGATTTCAGTAAGATGAGTATTCAAGACGGAGATGAAAAAATAGTGCCGATGTCATTTTTAAATGAAGGCGAAGATATAGGCACAAACAAAGTAAGTTGTTATTTAACAAGAACTAACGATAAAACTCATGAGATAATAAAAAATAATTTGAAACGTTCATCACTTTTTAGAGGAGATATGGATGCAGTGGCAGGGGCGAGATATTGTCCTTCTATAGAAGATAAAGTCACAAGATTTGCAGACAAGACTTCTCATCAATTTTTTGTTGAGCCTGAAGGGATGGATACTAAAGAATATTATATACAAGGATTTTCTTCATCATTAGCCTATGAAATACAGCTTGAGATGTATCAAACAGTTGCGGGACTTGAAAATTGTAAGATGATGCGTCCTGCATATGCCATAGAATATGATTGTATAGATCCTCTTATATTAAAACCCACACTTGAAACAAAAAAAATTCAAGGGCTTTATTTTGCAGGTCAGATGAACTCTACAAGCGGTTATGAAGAAGCCGCTGCACAAGGTTTGGTAGCAGGTATAAATGCATCTGCAAAAATTCAGGGAAAAAATGAATTTATACTCACAAGAGACAACAGCTATATAGGAGTTCTGATAGACGATTTGGTAACAAAAGGAACTAATGAACCATATAGAATAATGACTTCAAGAGCTGAATATAGATTACTTTTAAGACAGGACAATGCAGATGAAAGATTGACCGAATTTGGAAGATATTACGGATTGGTTGACGATAAAAGATATAATAAATTTATCCAAAAATATAAAGATATAGATGAAGAATTGCAGAGATTGAAAACTCAAAAAGTTAAACCTGATGAAATAAATGAAAAATTATCATCTGTAGGTGAGAGTGATTTATTAGGTCAAATAAGTCTTTATGAGCTTTTAAAAAGACCTAAAGTAACATATACACTATTGGAAGAAATGAATTTGGGAAATAAGTTGTTGAGTGAGGAGGTAAAAAAAAGATGTGAAATAGAGTCTAAATACGAAGGATATATTAAAAAGCAAAAATTACAAGTAGAAAATTTTGTAAAATTAGAAAATAAAAAACTTTCAGACAAGCTTGACTATGAAAACATAAAAGGCTTAAGATTGGAAGCAAGACAAAAATTAAACAAGATAAAACCGATAAATATCGGGCAAGCATCAAGAATATCAGGAGTATCTCCATCAGATATATCAGTATTACTAATATATCTTCAATCTATGAGGGATAAAAAAGATTTATAAAACTATTATTTTTCTGTTTTTAGTAAATAAATTTTGGTATTAAGATTTGTTAAATTTTATCATTTTAATTTTTCATATCCTTTAATTTTAAGAAATATATTTTTCTTAATTTTTTTAATTCTAATTATTTTTATTTTATGTTAATATATGCAAAACTGAATTTTAAAAAAATAATATATAGTATATTGTACAACAGCATTTAAGTTTATATGTTTTGCATACATTCATTATTTCATAATAAAGGAGATTAAAAATGAATCTTAAACAAAAAATGCTTACTTTTATAGGATTACCGGTGTTATTGGTAATATTTTTATTATCAGCAATATCATATTTTTACGCTAATAATGTACTGATAAATGAAGAAAAAAATGCAATGGATGAGATGGCAGAAAAATATGGTGAAAAAATTGAAAAAAAATTATTAAAAAACAGTTCATATTTGGAATCACTTACATTGAAATATTCAAATGATATGCCTAAAGATGATATGTTGTTAAAAGATTTAAACAGTTTTACAACTACATTTGATGAAATAAATTCAATTTATATAGGTTTTCCAAATAAGAAATTTTTAGACGGTGCAGGTTGGATACCTGATTCAAGCTATGATCCTACACAAAGAGGCTGGTACAAAGATGCTTCAAGTACAGATGGTGTAGCTATATCCAAACCTTATATTAATATATCTGATAATCTTTTAGCTATTACATTAAGTAAAAGCATAAAGTCAAATAATTCTCTTTTAGCTGTTTTATCTATAGATATTTCTATGAAAGATTTGGTTGCATTGATAGAAGGAATAACTATAAAAGATACAGGAAAAGCTACATTATACGATAGAGATGGAAATATAGTTGTTCATCCTAAATTTAAATTCGGAGACAATGTAAAAGAAATTGAAAATGGTATATTTAGAGAGTTTGCAGATAAATTTGCAACAGGAGAAAAAGAATTTTTTGAAACAAAAGTAAATGGAGTGGAAAAATTTTATTTCACATATCCTATAAAAGGTACAAGTTTGGTTTTAATGCTTGATGTTCCTAAAAAAGAAGTTCTTGCACACTCAAATAAACTTGCAAAATTTATGTTGATATTGGGAATGGTTTCATTATTAATGATTTCAGCAATTATATATTTTGTATCAATATCTATAACAAAACCTATTACAAAATTAAGTTTATATATACAAAAAATGTCTGAATATGATTTTACTTTAGATAGTACATCTCCTTCATATGTATATTCAAAAAGAAAAGATGAAATAGGTGTAATAGCAAGAGCTGTATTACAATTAAAAAATATGATGAAGGATGTAATGAAGGGTGTAAATGAAGTATCAGCTAAAGTTGCAGCATCATCTGAAGAACTTACAGCTTCAAGTCAACAATCGGCATATACTGCTGAACAATTATCAAAGACTATTGAAGAAATATCACAAGGCGCTATGACTCAAGCTGAAGATATGCAAAAAGGTCAAGAAGCTATGTCAGTTATGCAAAATGTAGTTGAAGAAAATGAAAAAATAATAGAAAATTTAAATTCTACATCAAGAGGAGTATTTGAAGCAAGAGAAAAAGGAATGATTTCAGTAAATGAACTGATACAGGCATCAGAAAAATCTAAGGAATCATCAATAGAAGTAAGTAAAGTTATAAAAAATACAAATGAAAGTGCAAAGCAGATATCATCAGCAAGTGATATGATAAAATCAATAGCTGATCAAACAAATCTTCTTGCATTAAATGCAGCAATAGAAGCAGCAAGAGCAGGAGAGGCAGGAAGAGGATTTGCGGTAGTTGCTGAAGAAATAAGAAAATTGGCAGAACAGTCAAATACATTTACAGAAGAGATAAAAGTTATAGTGTCAAACCTTACTTCAAAAACAGAAGAAGCCGTTAAAATAATGGATGAAGTAGGAGAAATAATGTATAATCAAACAGATAAAGTTGAAAATACTAAAAAACAATTTGACAGAATCTCATTAGAATTGAATAAAAATATACAATCAGTAGAAAATTTGAATAAATCAGGTAAAGATTTGGAAAATACTAAAGAATCATTGCTTAGAATTATAGAAAATCTGTCAGCTTTATCACAACAAAATGCCGCCTCAGCGCAAGAAACAACAGCAAGCATACAAGAGCAAACAGCCTCAGCACAAGAAATAGCACAAGCAAGTTCACATTTAGCAGAAATGGCACAAGATTTAAGTTCAATGGTAGCAAAATTTGAAGTATAAAAACTTTTAAATTCAAAATATAATATTTACAGATTAGATAAATATATAACTGACATAAAATAATAAGATGAAAATAAGACAGGATAATAATTTTGTTATATATTAAAAAAGACAGATGTTTTTAATTAAGTATCTGTCTTTTTTTATACATTATACTTTTATATGATTAATACTATTTCCTGATTATATTAAACTTATATAAAACAATAGTTCAAAAGAGAAAAATAATATATAATCCCTTTCAAAAAAATATCCTCAAAAGTATAACTTTAATGGATTTGAACATATTATCTATTTGGTTGAATATTATTATTAAATTGTGTTATAATAAAAATGCTAAATTGAATGTATTTTTTATTTATTATTACCTATTTATTTAAATTTAGTGTGAATATAGATATTTTTATATTTTAGCTTTACAATATAAGTGCAACACTAAATTATTAATTTTTATTTCTATAAATATTATTTTATAAATTGAAATTTAATTTGTATTTTTAAGTTTAACAGATACTATATATGGTAAATATAGTATGTCATATGTATAATTTCAAATATATTTTACAAAAAAATATACATAAAATATAAAAATGATGGGAGAGTTTATATGAAGTTAAGAAGTAAAATGTTGGCATTCATAGGATTGCCTGTATTATTTGTATTATTGATACTTTCAGTTATATCATACAAATATTCAGACAGTTTATTAGTTAACGAATCAAAAAATTCAATGAAAATGACAGCAGAAAAATATGGCTCGGATATAGAAAGTATAATGTCAAAAAATACAGCATATGTAGATATCATAGCATTGCAATTAGCTAATGAAACAAACTCTAATGAAAGAATATTAGATACTTTGAGGCATTATTCAAAAAGTATTCCTAATACATTAGGTTTTTTTATGGGTTTTGAAAATGGAGAATATTTGGACGGAACTGATTGGGTGCCTGATGCATCATTTGACCATAAGACAAGAGAATGGTATAAAAATGCAATTGCAAATGATATAATTGCAATCTCAAAACCGTATTTAAATGCAACTGATAATGCATTGATAGTATCTATAAGCAAACAAGTAAAATCAGACGGTAAATTAAAAGGAATTGTAGCGACAGACATATCAACAAAAGAATTAGTGGAAATGGTAAACAGCATAAAGATAAAAGACACAGGAGCAGCATTCTTGTTAGACGGAGACGGAAACTTTATGGTGCACTCAAAATACACACTTACAGACAATATAGCAACAGTAGAAAACGGAGCATTACAACCATTTATGGATAAATTTTTAGACACCGAATCAGACTTTTTTGAGGCAAAAGTAGGAGGAGTGCAAAGATTTTATTTCACATACCCGATAAAAAACACAAGTTGGGTATTAGCCCTATCAGTACCAAAAGCAGAAGTATTAGAAGGCTCATCAACATTAGGTAAATTTATGCTATTAATAAGCATAATATCACTGATAATAGTAATAGCAGTAATATACTTAGTAGCAAACTCAATAACAATACCAATAATAAAACTAAGCGAATGCGTAAAAGGAATGGCAGAGTACGATTTAACCCTAACAGAAAAATCAGCCTCAGTAATATACTCAAAAAATAAAGACGAAATAGGAATAATATCAAGAGCCTTAATACAAGTAAAAACAACAATGAAAGAAATAATGACAAACGTAAACGATTTGGCAAGTCAAGTATCAGCCTCATCAGAAGAATTAACAGCAACAAGTGAACAATCAGCCCAAGGAGCAGAACAAATATCAAGAGCAATAAACGACATATCCCAAGGAGCAATGACCCAAGCAGAAGACATGCAAAGAGGAGCAGAATCCATGGAAGTAATGGAAAAAGCCCTAAAACAAACAGAAGAAATAATAGAAAAACTAAACCAAACAACAAAACAAGTATACGAAGCAAAAGAAAACGGAATGACAGCCCTAAGAGGATTAATAAAAGCAACAGAAGAATCACAAACAGCAGCAGGAGGAGTAGCGCAAGTAATCCAAAACACAAACGAAAGCGCAATAAAAATAGAATCAGCAAGCGACATGATAAAATCAATATCAGACCAAACAAATCTGTTAGCCCTAAACGCAGCAATAGAAGCAGCAAGAGCCGGAGAAGCAGGGAGAGGATTTGCAGTAGTAGCAGAAGAAATAAGGAAATTAGCAGAACAATCAAACACATTCACAGAAGAAATAAAAGAGATAGTATCAGAGCTTACAGAAAAGACAGGACAAGCAGTAGAGACAATGGAGAAAGTAGGAAAGATAGTAGAGCAGCAATCAGTAAAAGTAGAAGACACAAGAGAACAATTCAACATAATATCAAAAGAATTAGACAACAATAAAGAAGCAGTAGAGAAATTAAATGAGTCAGGAAAAGAATTAGAAAAGACAAAAGAAAGTCTGATGGGAATAATAGAAAGTCTATCAGCCCTATCAGAAGAAAATGCAGCATCAGTACAAGAGACATCAGAGACAGTAGAAGAACAGACAGCATCATCTGAAGAGATAGCAGCATCAAGTGCACACTTAGCAGATATGGCACAAGAGATGAGCGAGATGGTAGCTAAATTTAATCTTTAAAAATTTTAACATATAAATTAATTTAACTACAATAAAAATCATTATAATATATTTATTTTATTAAATAAATTTAGTTGTATTTTATATTAATATGAATATTTGAAATAAAAATGGCTATTTTCAATTAAATTTGATAATAGCCATTTTTATTGTAGCTTTAGCGAAAATAAACCCCCAGTTCAACTGGGGGAATAAAATTCTTTAGATAAAAGTAGCCTCCTTTTGCTATAATAAGTATAGGTCCGCCAACCTATAATAAAAAGCAAAAGGAGGAAAGTCTAATGAAAGACATAAATAGTTTATCACATTCTAAGTGGAGATGCCAGTATCATATAGTATTTGCTCCAAAATTTAGAAGAAAAGAAATATATGCAAAAATAAAAAGTGATATAGGAAAAATATTAAGAAAGTTATGTGAACAAAAAGGAGTAGAAATAATACAAGCCCAAGCATGTCCAGACCACATTCATATGTTAGTTAGTATACCCCCAAGTATAAGTGTGTCACAATTTATGGGATATTTAAAAGGAAAAAGTAGTTTAATGATATTTGATAGGCATGCAAATTTAAAATATAAATATGGAAATAGACATTTTTGGTGCAGAGGATATTATGTAGATACAGTAGGAAGAAATAAGAAAGCGATAGAAAAATATATAAAAAATCAACTACAAGAAGATATAATGAATGACCAAATATCATTCAAAGAATATATTGACCCGTTTACGGGTAGCAAGAATACAAAGGCATAAAAAAAGCTGCTTTAGCAGTAGCCTGAAAATATTATACGGTTGACGGACTTATTCAGTACCTCTTGAGAGGTTGTAAGTAATATGCCCTTATAGGGCTAGTGCAAACCACCAGTTCAACTGGTGGTTATGATTTTTATAATTATTGTAAAAAAACATAGCCTTTAATTTTTGATTTAAGAAGAGTTTATAAAAAAATAGATGAATTATATTATAAAAATAAAAATACTCTTAAAACTAATTTAAATGAATTTTAAGACTATATTATTATTTATCTTAATTTTATATTTATAATATTAAACATTATTACAAAAAAATATATAATTTATTGTTTTAAAAAATATAAATTATTAAGAGTATAATCTAATACAGTTTTGATTAGTGTTTAGTATAAAATATAAAAAGTTCAATTAATATTAGCTTATAATTGACAAAAAAAATATAAATAGTATAATTAAAATGTAAAATTTAGAATGCTTACACTCAGTTAGTGGAGGTAAATATGCAAGAGTTTGATAAAAAAATAATTTCTGTTATATCACAAGATCCGGAAGAAATATTGATACATCTTAATGAGTTTAAAGAGTTGATGTTATATTACAAGTCGGCAATAAGAGAAGTAAGAACGAAATTGGAAGTGTTAAATGATGATATATCTATAAAAAATCAGCGTAATCCTATACAATTTGTAAAGAGCAGGCTCAAAAAGCCTTCAAGTATAGCACAAAAATTAAGACGAAGAGGATTGGAAATAAGTACCCAATCAATAAGAGAAAATCTTACAGATGTAGCCGGTATCAGAGTAGTTTGCAGTTTTGTAGACGATATATATGATATAGCAGAGATGCTTGAGTTACAAGATGACATAAAGATAATAGAAGTTAAAGATTATATAAAAAATCCAAAGCCTAATGGATATAGTTCACTTCATTTAATAGTAGAGATACCGATATATCTTTCTCAAAAAAAAGAATGTATAAAATTGGAATTACAGATAAGAACAATAGCTATGGACTTTTGGGCATCATTGGAGCATCAAATGAAATATAAAAAGACTATGAAAGAAGCACCTGAAATTATAAAAGAATTGAAAAAATGTGCAGATAAAATATATCAGATAGATGAGCATATGCTTAAAATCAGAAAAAAAATAGAAAAACTTGATATAAGCGAAGATAATACTTATTTTTAAAAAATATTTCAGCAAAAAGTGGAACTTGGTTCCACTTTTTTTATGTTAATACTAAAATCTTATTAGAATTATGAAAATTTATAAGTAGTTTTATAAAAGTGTTATACTTAACTTGATTATCTATCATTAATTTTTAAAATAAAACATTTATATTAATGCTGTATAATTATGTTATCTGTCTATAATTTTATTAGATAGTAATATAAACTTGTGTAATTTTATACTAAACACTATTACAAAGTATAAAATCTATAAACTTTATATAATCTATTATTTTTAAAATTTTAGATGTGTAATTATAATGTATTTTTAATAGTGTTTAGTGTTAGCTGTAATAAAAAATCATACTAATTTTATGTATTTTATGGTATAATATATAAGTTAAGGAAGTGATAAGACATTATTATTTTGTAAAAATATATTTTTTTATATATTGATTTTATGAAAAATAATCATAATCTTAAATGATTTGTTGAGAATAAATTTGAAAGGATGTATTGTTTTTGATGGATAATGATATAAATCAAACTGCATATGGAGCTGAGCAGATACAGGTACTTGAAGGTCTTGAACCTGTAAGAAAAAGACCAGGTATGTATATAGGCTCTACAGGCAGTAAAGGACTTCATCACCTTGTATATGAAGTTGTTGATAATGCTATAGATGAGGCTCTTGCAGGTTTTTGTGACAAAATTTATGTTTCGATAGATGTAAATAATGGAATTACAGTAATAGATAATGGTAGAGGTATACCTGTAGAAGTACATCCAAAAACAGGAAAGTCTACTTTGGAGACAGTGCTTACAGTATTACACGCCGGTGGTAAATTCGGTGCAGGCGGATATAAAGTATCAGGAGGTTTGCACGGAGTCGGTGTGTCTGTTGTAAATGCACTTTCTAAATCGCTCACTGCAGTTGTAAAAAAAGAGGGTAAAATATATAAACAAGAATTTGAATATGGAAATGCAGTTACAGATATTAAGCAGATTGGTACTTGTCCTTTGGAGGAAACAGGTACTTGTATAAGTTTTTTGCCTGATGAAAAAATATTTGATGAAACTATATACAGTTTTGAAACATTGGAGCATAGATTAAGAGAGCTTGCTTTTCTTAATAAGGGTATATCAATTACACTTGAAGACAACAGAACTTCTGATAAAATATCTAAGACTTATCATTATACAGGCGGTATAATTGAATATGTTAAGTCTATGAACAAGTCAAAAGAACCGCTTCATGAAGATGTTATATATTTTGATAAAATTGACGGTACTTATGATATAGAGATAGCTATGCAGTATACTGATGCTTATAGCGAAAATATATATTCATTTGCTAATAATATTAATACAGTTGAAGGTGGTATGCACCTTATAGGTTTTAAATCAGCTCTTACAAGAGTTATAAATGATTATGCAAGAAAAAATAACTATTTGAAAGAAAAAGATGAAAATTTTACAGGTGAAGATATTAGAGAGGGTTTGACTGCAATAATATCAGTAAAATTGCCTGATCCTCAATATGAAGGTCAAACAAAAACAAAGCTGGGCAATCCTCAAATACGTTCTTCTGTTGAACAAGTTACGGTTGAAGAAATAAATATATTTTTAGAGGAAAATCCTGCTTGTGCAAGAATAATAATGGAAAAATGTATGCGCTCACAGCGTGCAAGACAAGCTGCTAAAAGAGCCAGAGATTTGACAAGAAGAAAAGGTATATTGGAAAGTACTTCTTTGCCTGGAAAATTGGCTGATTGCAGAGAAAAAGATCCTTCAAAATCAGAAATATTTATAGTCGAAGGGGATTCAGCAGGCGGTTCTGCAAAAGAGGGTAGAAATTCACAAAATCAAGCTATATTACCACTTAGAGGTAAGATATTGAATGTTGAAAAATCAAGATTGGACAAAGCTCTACAATCAGATACTATAAAAAATATGATTACCGCTTTCGGATGTGGAATAGGCTCTGAATATGATGAGAGCAAATTGAGATATCATAAGATAATAATAATGTCGGATGCCGATGTTGACGGTGCACATATAAGGACACTTATACTCACATTCTTTTTCAGATATATGCGTCCTCTTATAGAAAACGGATATGTGTATATAGCTCAACCGCCATTATTTTCAATAGAAAAAGGTAAGAAAACTTTCTATGCTTATTCTCCTGAAGAATTGGAACAAAAATTGAATGAGATAGGTAGAGAAAGAGTGCTTGTCAGCAGAAACAAAGGTCTTGGAGAAATGGACGCAGAGGAACTTGGAGATACTACAATGGATCCTAAGAACAGAGTGTTGTTAAAAGTTAATTTGGAAGATGCGGCAGAGGCTGATGAAATTTTTAGTGTATTAATGGGAGATAAGGTAGAACCAAGACGTGATTTTATACAACAAAATGCCAGATATGTAGAAAATTTGGATATATAATTTTGAATATCAGTTTTTTGATTTAAAAATCAATTTATTATTAATTTTTTGAATTTTACATGAATTTGCTTATGAAATAAATTATTTAATACTGACATCTGTTTTAAATATGGATATTATCATCTTATAAATATATATTATTTTTTTGTGAATTTAAAAATAATTATCCATTGTTTAATCAGATGACAGTAATACTTTAAATTAAGATATGTTTAAATTGTTTTGTGAAATATATTTTTTGAAGATGTTTATACAAAATTGCTTTTAGCAAAACATATTTGATCATTATATTAAAAAAATCTATATGAAATACTTATTTTATATAACAAGGAGATAAAATGAGCGACGATATACAAATAGATGATATACACGGTAAGATAGAAGATGTAGACCTGAAAAAACAAATGGAAAAATGCTATATAGATTATTCTATGAGCGTTATTATAGGTCGTGCTCTTCCTGATATAAGAGACGGTTTAAAACCTGTTCACAGAAGAATACTTTATTCTATGAGTGAACTTGGACTTACTCCTGATAAGCCGTTTCATAAATCAGCCAATGTAGTAGGACATACTATGGCATATTATCATCCGCATGGAGATTCTTCTATATATGATGCGATGGTAAGAATGGCTCAGGATTTTTCTATGAGATATATGCTTGTCGAAGGAAAGGGTAACTTCGGTACATTAGACGGAGATCCGCCTGCTGCATACAGATATACTGAAGCAAAGATGAATAAAATTTCATCAGAAATGCTTAGAGATTTGAACAAGGATACTGTAGATTTCAGACCTAATTTTGATGAGAAAAAACAAGAACCTGTAGTATTGCCGTCAAGATTTCCGAATTTACTTGTAAACGGATCAAACGGTATAGCAGTAGGTATGGCAACATCAATACCTCCTCACAATCTAAAAGAAGTCATAAATGGTACTATAACTCTTATAGATGATAAAGAAGCTACATTGGATGATGTAATGCAGCATATAAAAGGTCCTGATTTTCCAACCGGCGCAGTTATTATGGGAAAAGATGCAATAAGAAAAGCATATGAAACAGGCAGAGGAAAAGTAGTAGTAAGAGCAAAATCAGAGATAGAAGAATTACCTAATGGAAAATCTGAAATAATAATAAGACAAATACCTTATCAAGTTAATAAAGCAACTTTGGTAGAAAAAATTGGACAGCTTGTAAGAGATAAAAAAATAGAAGGAATAACAGATTTAAGAGATGAATCAAGCAAAAAAACAGGTATAAAAATTGTAGTAGAAACAAGAAGAGATGTGAACCCTACAATAGTTTTAAATAATTTATATAAACATTCTCAACTTCAAGAAGTATATTCTATGATTTTATTATCAATAGTAGATGGAGAGCCTAAGATACTGAATCTTGTGGACATACTCAAATACTATATAAATTATCAAAAGGAAGTTGTAACAAGAAGAACAAAGTTTGATTTAAACAAAGCTGAAGAAAGACTTCATTTATTATTAGGATTATTAATAGCAATAGATAATATAGATGAAGTAATAAATATAATAAGAAATTCATATTCAGATGCTCAAGAAAAATTGATGAGCAGATTTGACTTATCTGAAGTCCAAGCAACAGCAATATTGGATATGAGACTGAGAAGACTTCAAGGTTTGGAAAAAGAAAAGCTTGAAGAAGAAAAATTGGAATTAAATAAAAAGATAGAATATTACAATTCAATATTGGCAAGTGAAGAAAAGTTGTTATCTATAATCAAAGAAGAAATGATAGAAATAAGAGACAAATATAAGGATGCAAGAAGAACACAGATAATAGCAAAACAAGAAGAAATAGATATAAAAGATACTATACCGAATGAAGATGTTACAATAACACTTACTCATCAAGGTTATATAAAAAGATTGCCGGTAGACACTTATAAGGCTCAAAAAAGAGGCGGTAAAGGTATAGCATCAATGACTACAAAAGAAGAAGACTTTGTTGAAAAATTGATAATAACTTCAAATCACGAAAAACTTCTATTTATAACAACTTTAGGTAAAATATATACGCTTAATGCCTATGAAGTACCACAAGTATCAAGAACTGCAAAGGGAACAAATGTTATAAACTTGTTACCGCTCGAAAAAGGTGAGAGCATAACAAGTATAATAACTACAAAAGCAGATCAAGACAATAATTATCTTGTTATGTGTACTAAAAAAGGTGTTATAAAGAAAACAAAAGTATCTGAATTCACCAAGAGCAAGCGACAAGGACTTATAGCAATAAGTTTGGATGAAGGAGATGAGCTTGTAAATTCATTGTTGACACAAGATAATTCTCAATTTATCATAATAACTAAAAAAGGTATGGCTATAATGTTTGAAGATAAGCAGATACGCCCTATGGGAAGACAAGCAAGAGGAGTAAGAGGTATCAAGCTCAAAGGTGATGATGAAGTGGTATCTGTAGAGATAGCATCACAAGATAAGCAACTCTTAATAATATCTGAAAAAGGATACGGTAAAAGAACTGATATAAATAAATATAAAGTTCAATCAAGAGGTGGAGTAGGTTTAAAAACTTACAAAATCACAGAAAAAACAGGAAATATTGCAGATGCAAAAGTAGTAGACGAAAAAGACGAAGTTATGATAATAAATTCAGATGGAACGTTGATAAGAACAGAAGTATCTGAAATATCAGTATTGTCAAGAGATACAAGCGGTGTGAAAGTTATGAGAAGCACAGAAAATGACATAATATCAGCAATAGAAATAATAGCTAATGATGATGGCGAAGACGAATAATTTTATTCATGATATTTATTTTGATATTTTCAGTAAAAAAATAATGTAAAGTCATTTATTTTAAGTTATTATGATAAAAAATAATAAATTGCTTTTAAACATTTTTTGCAATGTAGTAACAGTTTTATAGTAAAATAAAAAAATGGAGAATTCAAATAAAATATTGTATAATAACTTTGTAATAAAAAATACAATAATAAAAATACATTTTGAAACAAATTTAAGTAAAGGAGAACAGCTATGAGAAGATGCCCGTTTTTAACATTTGTATTCGGATTATTTTTTGGTGTTATAATTGGAGTTTTAATAGCTCCAAAAAGCGGTAAAGAACTTAGAGTGGAACTTAGTGAAAAAGCCGACGATACAAAAAAAACAATTAAAAAAAGAGCAAGTGACGCACGTTACGACATAGACGGAGTAAAGGACACAATAAAAGATACAATAACATTATATACAGGTGCATCAATACAAGATGTAGAAGAAGAAAGCGTGTTTGAAAGAGAATTTGACGTATAATTTTATATAAATTACAAATTCTATATGTTTAACAAAAACTTGCAAAACTTGGAGTTTTAAAGGAGGAGCGTATGTGGGAAGTAGGAATATTACTCATAGGTGTAGGATTTTTATTTTTCAGCGTATACTTGGGAATGGTATTAAAAAATGCCAGTGACACAATCAAAGAAGTAAATAGAATAATTATCAGAAATTCAAGAGAAATAGAAGAATTGATAATATCAAGTTCAGGCATACTTACATCTGTAAATTCATTATCAGGAGTTGTATCAGGTGTATCAAGAGCAACAGCTTTTTCGGCAGCAGCAAAAGGAGCGATGTCGATAGCACAAATGAGAAAAAATAGACAGAAAGGGAGGAATTAGCAAGTGTCTTTAAATGTAGATGTTAATTTTAATAAAACAGATGATAAGTGGAATGTAGCATTAGAAGGAGAAATTGATATATACACAGCTACAAAATTGAAAGAATCCCTAAGCGTGATAAACGAAGAAAATATAAAAGATGTCGTAATAAATATGCAGAATTTGGAATATATAGACTCCACAGGACTTGGAATTTTAGTAGGTGTATTAAAAAGATTAAAACAAAAAGAAAAGGATATATATATATTAAATACTAAAGCAAATGTAAAAAAAATATTCACAATTACAGGATTAGATAAAATATTTAAATTGGAGGGATAAATTTGTCAAATCAAAATTCCGATTATATGAAGAGTATAGACAAAGTTAATATGTCTCTTCCTTGCAAAGCTGAATATGTTGGAGTTGTAAGACTTACGGTATCTGCAATAGCAAATAGAATGGGATTCAATATAGAAGAAATAGAAGATATAAAAGTAGCAGTAGCAGAAGGATGCACCAATGCTATAAAGCATGGCTTGGATGAAAAGTTTGACATAAATATAGATGTATTTGAAAATAAGCTGCAAATACAAATAAGAGATACAGGCAAAGGATATAAAGTTGAAGAAGTAGGAAGTCCGGATCTTAGCAATCCTAAAGAAGGAGGACTTGGAATATTCATAATTAAAACTTTAATGGACGAAGTAGAGCTTAAATCTCAAATAGGTATTGGAAGCGAAATAAAAATGGTTAAATTCTTAGGAGATGGTAGATAATGCAAGATACTCCCTAAAGAAAGGAGTCAAAGGAAAATACTATGAGCATTATTAATAAATATGACCATTATGACGATAAAGAATTGTTTTCTATTTATAGCAGTGACAAAAATATAGAAATAAGAAACGAATTAATTAAGAGAAATCTATATATAGCTGAGATACTGTCAAAAAAATATATAAATAAAGGTATAGAATATGAAGACATATATCAAGTAGCATCACTTGGATTGATATTTGCTATAGAAAGATATGACATATCAAAAGGGTTTGAATTTTCATCATTTGCAACGCCAACGATAATAGGCGAAATAAAAAAATACTTTAGAGATAAAGGTTGGTCAATAAGAGTACCAAGAAGAATACAAGAATTATCAAAAAGAGTAAATCAAGTAAAAATTGAGTTACAACAAGAAACACATAAAGTACCTAAAATATCAGATATAGCCGAAAGATTGGGATGCACACAAGAAGAAGTTATAGAAACCTTGGATGCATCACACGCATATGCTCCAATATCCCTTGATATCAAATACGATAATGAAGGAGAAGAAAAAGATGTAGCATTACACGAACTTATCGGTGAAGATGACAGGAGATTTTTAGAAATAGAAGACAATGACTTCTTTAAACACATGATGAGTCAATTAACAGAAGTAGAAAGAAAAATAATAATAGACAGATATTTTGAAAATAAAACACAGATGGTAGTGGCAAACGAATTAGAAGTATCACAGATGACAGTATCAAGGATGGAAAAAAAGATATTGGCAAAATTAAAAAAAGAATATGAAAGACAATTATAATATGATTTTTAAAATATCCTTATTTAAAATATAAGGATATTTTTTTGCAAAAAATTAACATTAATTTAAAACTAATTTAATGAAAAACATAGTATAATATGAGATATATTTGAACATATCTTAATTTAAATAGATTTTATACTACTATATAATAAAATTATGTATATTATATAACATTAACTATTATAAATTTCCATTACTCTATAAGATTTCAGTATTAGTATAAAATTAACATTAATATAAAATGTTTCACGTGAAACAATTGGAGGAAAATATGAAAAATAAGAAAATATTAGCTGTTTTATTAAGTTTAGGAATGATGTTTAACTCTACAGCTTGTAATGCCACAACAAAAACATCAACAGGACAAACAAAAACAACAGTTACACAACAAAAACAAGAAGAAGTTAAAATTCCTAAAGAAAATAATAAACTTACAGAACAACAAGTATTCGACAAATTAAAAAAATCATTAGAAAATTTAAAATCAGTAACAGCAAATTATAAAGTAAAAGTCTCACAATTAGATTCAGCAGGCAAAGAAACTGGAAAAGGTAATAATGTAGATATAACATCAAAGATAATATATTCAGATAAAAAAGACAAAGACGGCTTTAAAACTGTATCTAAAATGTATGACGAAACAAACATAGACGGAGTAAAAACAAAAGCATATGTAGATATGATAAAAAATAAAATATACTTAGACAGTGATCAAAAAGGACTGAAAGAATATACAGGACAAGATATGAAACCTCAAACAGAAAGCAGTTATATAGGAATGGTAAAAGCCTTCAGTTTATCAACAAATTTGTCACAAGATAAAAGATTTAAAATGACAGAAACAGATACAACATACGACTTCACATATAAAGGTAAAAATGGAGATTTGTTTTATATGGTAGACGGATTGTTCGGCTTAGGAATAGAATTGAACAAATTAGATGATGTAGAAGTAAATCTGACATATAAGATAAGTAAAAAAGACTTTTCAATAATAGAAGTCACACATGAAGTAAAACAAACAGTAGACAATATAAATTATAAATCAATCGGACAATTTAAGCTATTAAGCATAAACGATATAAAAGAAATAGAAGAAGCAAAAGATTTAAAATAACAAATATAAAGTAAGTTATATGATAAGTATACTATTATTTAATTAAACGTAAGTATTTTTTAGTATAAAACTTAAAATATAACTTACTTTTTTAATTAATACTAAAATATTTATACTAAACTTCCACAAAATAACTAAACAAAATAGAAAAATAAGATATAATACCTTTCAAAAGAGATATGCTCAAAAGCATAACTTTAAGGGATTTGAACATGATATCTATTTGGTTGAATATTGGTATTATAAAATAACAGAAAAACATAATAATTAATTTTTCAAATAAATATTTTTGTTTTCGAAAACTCTATTATACAAGTTTTTATTTTCTAAGTCATTATTTTTTTATTAAGTGTTGCACTTATATTGTAAACCTAATATTATAAGATAGTATAATTAAAAATCAGAACGAAAAAACAAAATAATAGAATAAAGTATATAATCAAATAAAGGATAAAAAACAATAAAAATAATAAAAAGGACAAGAAAATAAAAAAAGTGAAAAAAAATAAAAAAAACTGTTGACTAAGCATAAGTAAATATGATAATATGATAAAGCTCTCAGTGAGAGAGTAAAAAAAGAAAATAAAAAAAGTAAAAAAAAGTACTTGACAG